>CAMNJY010000007.1 GCA_946541745.1 uncultured Prevotellaceae bacterium | reverse complement strand
GCTCGTTCTCGTAGTCATCGTAGTAGTAATGGTCGGTACCGATATCGAAGAAACGGTAGCGCTTGAGATGTATGATCTGGTGTATCTCAAAATATAAGCAAATTGTTTTCATAATCTCTTAAGTGAAGAGTGAAAAGTGAAGAGTGAAGAATTTGCTTCCGCAATTCTTATAGCTCTCTGTCATTCACTCTGTTTTTTTATAGTTAAACTGATTATTATTTATTATCTCTTCATGAAGACTTCAGAGTGTGAGTTTCGGAATCATGTTCCATCATGGCGGCAGCAAATTCTTCACTCTTCACTCTTCACTCTTCACTTCAGGCGTCCCATCCCAGGGTGCGACGGTACAGCGTGCGTATCCAGCGGCCTACCTTCTCCCAGGTGATCTGGTCGACCTCGCGCTTGCCTTCCTCCTTGAGGTACTGGAAGAGCGAGTCGTTGGCACAGATGCTGTAGATGGCGTCGGCCAGGGCGTGGATGTCCCAGTAGTCTACCTTGATGCAGTTGGTCAGGATTTCGGCACAGCCCGACTGCTTGGAGATAATCGACGGCGTACCGCATTGCATGGCTTCCAGGGGCGAGATGCCGAAGGGTTCGCTGACTGACGGCATGACGTAGACGTCAGAGTTCTTGAGGCACTCATAGACCTGCTTGCCGCGCATGAATCCTGGGAAGTGGAAACGGTCGGCTATACCACGCTCGGCTGCAAGCTGTATCATGGCGTCCATCATGTCGCCCGAACCGGCCATGCAGAAGCGGACGTTGCGAGTGCGGTGAAGTACCATTGTGGCGGCCTCGACAAAGTATTCGGGGCCCTTTTGCATGGTGATACGTCCGAGGAACGTGACCACCTTCTCCTTGCCCGTGTGGTCGGGGCGCGGAATGTCCTGATACTCCTGGGGCAGGGGGTAGACGGCGTTGTGAACAGTAAAACACTTGCGCGGGTCCTGATGATACTGGTTGATGACGGTCTGACGGGTCAGCTCGGAGACGCACATGATGCAGTCGGCCCAGTCCATGCCGTTTTTCTCTATGGAGTAGACGGTGGGGTTCACCTTGCCGCGCGAGCGGTCGAAGTCGGTGGCGTGGACATGGATGCACAGCGGCTTGCCCGACACCTGCTTGGCGTGAATACCAGCGGGGAAGGTGAGCCAGTCATGGGCGTGGATGATGTCGAACTCCTCTGTGCGAGCCACCTGCCCGGCAATGATCGAGTAGTTGTTGATTTCTTCATGCAGGTTGCCGGGGTAGCCTCCGGCAAACTCCATGGCGCCGAGGTCGTTGACGTTCATGTAGTTGAAGTCGGCGTAGATGTGCTCGCGCAGCTTGAAGTAGTAGTCGGGGTCCATGATGTTGCCTACGCGCTGCTTGACATAGTCGTAGTCAACGTCGCGATAGGCAATAGGTACGGCATTCATGGCCACGATGCGGCAGGCGTGCTGACTCTCGTCGCCGAAGGGGTGAGGCAGGCAGAGCACCGTCTCGATGTCGCCCTGGGCCTTCAGTCCCTCAGAGATACCATAGTTAGCGGTGGCAAGTCCACCGAACACGTGAGGAGGATACTCCCATCCAAACATTAATACTTTCATCGTTGTCTTCCTCCTTTTTACTTTTGATACGAATACTTCTCTAAGAGCTGCAGCGTGCGCAGGATTTCTGCCACGTTCATGGCGAAGGCCATGGCACCGCGTCCGTGGAAGGGCGGGTTGCCGTCGAACAGCTCGGAGATGGTTCCGATAGCGTGATAGTCAATTTCATCTTCGTAGCCCACCATCTGCCGCTCGATGAACGACAGGCGAGAGCGCTTGTAGAGTTTCAGGCAAGCCTCCATGTAGAATCCGCCAAGCCATGGCCAGGCCGTTCCCTGATGGTAGGCGTAGTCGCGCTGCGTCTGCGGGCCTACGTACATGGGGTTGTAGCCGCCGCTCTTAGGCGACAGCGAGCGCAGGCCCTTGGGGGTCAGTAGCTCGCGCGTACAGATGTCTACCACCGACTTCATCTGTTGCTGTGACAGCGGTGAGTAGTCAAGTGCTACGGCAAAGATCATGTTGGGACGTACTGACCAGTCCATGTTGGTGCCGTCCACGTAGTCCAGCAGGTAGCCGTATTCGTTGACGAATGTTTCAACAAACGAGTTCTTAGCCAGTTCGGCTCGCTGTTCCAGGTCTTGCGCCTTCTCTTGGCGGCCCTGGTCGGCCAGCATGGCGGCGCAGAACTTCAGGGCATTGTACCACAGGGCGTTGAACTCGACAATATAGCCCGAGCGCGGCACCACGGGCCGTCCGTTGGCCGTGGAGTTCATCCATGTCACGGCACGGTCACGTCCGTTAGAGTACACCAGTCCGTTGTCGTCGAGCCTCAGGTTGGGGTGTCCGCCCTGGATGACGTAGTCAACGATGTCCTCCACCAGTTTGCCGTATAGTTTGTAGCCTTCATCCTTGCCAGCATCTTTGACGTACTGCTGAATGGCCCAGATGGCCCAAAGGGGCACGTCGGGCTGTTCTATCTCGTAGATCTTGACAGACAGCGGCTTGTTTTCCATAAACTCCCGCAGTCCCTTTTCGGCCGTCTTCATGACCAGTTCGAAGTAGTCGCGCTCGCCGATGGCCAGTGTCAGTCCTGGCAGAGCGATGAAGGTGTCGCGGGCACGTGCCTTGAACCACGGATAGCCGGCCAGCAGGTAGCGGTCGTCATTGGGCTTGCGGTTGTGGAACTGGTGGGCGGCCGTGACGAGAATATGGTAGAAGTTGTCACGGGGTACGCGCAGTGCCACCTCGTCGTCGAACAGCTTCTTCAGGCTTGTGGCCTTGATTTGTGACGTTGATGCTGCGAAGACAATGCTCTCGCCCTTCTTGATGGGCATCTCGAAGTAGCCGGGCACGTAGAGATCTTCGTTTGAGGCGTAGCCTCGCTCCTGTTCCTTGGGGTACTCTATGCCGCGATACCAGTCGGGCATGAATACGAACTCGTTCTTCTTGGAGAACTGCATGTAGAGGTCAGGATAGCCGGCATACATGCAGGTTTTGATGCCGTGGTCGACGACAGAGTACTCCCGGCTGGCCGTAGCGTTCTCATGGGTGAACTGTCTGACAGAGCGGAAAGCCAGGAAAGGCCTGAACCGCAGCGTTGTGGCCGAGTGTGCATCCACCAGTGTATAGCGTATGAGGATGCGGTCTTCGTAAGCCTGGAAGATGGCTTCTTTCTTCAGTATGACGCCACCCACGCGGTAGGTTGTAGTGGGTACGAGGCTGGCATCAAACTCACGGATGTACTTGTGTCCGTTAGGACTGAACGTGTTGCCCTGATACTTGTGGAGCCCCAGGTTGAACTCTGCCCCGTGCTGTATGACCGTACAGTCCAGCGACGAGAGCAGCACATGGTTCTCGTCGTCGAGTTCTGGTACGGGAACCACCAGCAGTCCATGGTACTTGCGCGTGTTGCAGTCTACCAGCGTAGACGAGCTGTAAGCGCCAGAACGGTTTGTGCGGAGCAATTCACGACGGAGACTCTCCTGAAGGTTAGTCATCACGGCTTTTTCGAATCGTAAATAACTCATAGTTCCTTTCTTAAGGTTATTAATATTTAAGTTTGTTGTTTTAGATTTGATAGCCCAAAGGTAGTCATTTTTCGTCAGCCGACAAAAGAAATAAGGATATTTAACACATTGTGGCGTCAGAAAGGGCTTATTTCTCTATCAAAATGCGGGCATCGACGGCTGTTATGCCGTTTTCGTCGCCCAGCAGGGGGTTGATGTCTATCTCCTTGATTTCGGTGGCAAAGCGCAGCAGTGTTGACAGCCGTACGATGATTTCAGCATATTTGCGCTCGTTGATGCCCTGTTGCCCGCGGGTGCCCTTCAGTATCTTGTAGCCGCGCAGGGAGTGTATCATGGAGAACGCCTCGTCGTAGCTCAGCGGGGCCAGTCCCGATGACACGTCGCGCAGCACCTCGACAAAGATGCCGCCGAGGCCGCAGAGCACAACATGGCCGAACCGCTCCTCATATTTAGCGCCGATGAAGAGTTCCGTACCCTTGATCATCTTCTGTACCATGACAGCCGTTGCGTCGGCAATCTTCATCATTCGCTCGAACTCTGCCTCCAGCACTTCTTTCGAGCGTATGTTTAGAGCCACGCCGCCAACGTCGCTCTTGTGGACGGGACCCACCACCTTGGCCACCACGGGGAACCCCACCTTCTCGGCAAAGGCCGACAGTTCCGCCTTGGACGTGGATACCAACTCGGGCACCATGGGTATGCCGGCACAATCCAGTATCTCGCGCACCTGCTCGGGGGGCAGGTAGCCGTTCTGCTGGATGTTGTAGATGATGGTGTTCAGCCGTGGAATATCAATGCCGTAGAGCTGCACCTCCGGCGGGGCGGGCTTCGGTGTCCGCATCACTTGTGAGAGTGCGGTAGCCAGTGTCACCTCGTCGCTGAAGTTGACGTGTCCGCGCCTGAGGAATTCCTGCACCTCCGGGCCGGCGGTGCTGACGCTTGGCAGTATGGGGAAAATAGGTTTGCGACACTCCTTGATTTTCTTGTGCAGCACGTCGTAGACCTCATATATCTTGACCAGTCCCGGGGTGCCGAAGATAACCATGATGGCATCAATGTCGTCAAAATGGTTTTCGCAGAAGTCGATGGCTGTGCCAAGGTGCTCGGCAGTGCCCGTTGCCAGGATGTCGATAGGGTTTGCCACGCTGCTGCCGGGCAGCAGTTTCGCCTTCAGGGCTTCTGCGGCCTCACCCGTCAGTGGCGGCACCTGCATGCCCCCCCTTGACAGCGCGTCGGTGAGCATGACGCCCGGTCCGCCGGCATGGGTGACGATGGCAAAATTCTTGCCTGTAAACCTGGGTAGGGTGAATATGCAGCCTACCGTGGTCAGTTCCTCGCGGCTGAAACAGCGCACGATGCCCGCCTTGCGGAACAGGGCTTCGACGGCGGCGTCGCTGCTGGCAATGGCTCCCGTGTGGCTTGAGGCTGCCCGGCTGCCACTTTCAGACGAGCCGGCCTTGATGGCCGCTATGCGGCATCCCTTCCTGATAAGCGACGTGGCGTGGAAGAGCATCTTGTCAGGGTTGGCAATGTTTTCTATGTACAGCAGCTTTACCGGCGAGTCGTGTTCAGGGTCAAAGTGCTCGTCCATATATTCCAGTACCGATTCAATACCTATCTGGTGACCGTTGCCTACCGACCATACTGAGTTGAACTGCAGTCCCTTGGTAACAGCGCTTTCGAGTATGAATACAGCCGTGGCCCCCGACCCTGATATAAAGTCGACACCCTTGGGGCTGAGGTGGGGTATGGGTAGCGTGAATACCGAGTGGTGCCACCGTGTGAGCAGGCCTATGCAGTTGGGGCCTATCAGTGCGCAGCCATATTCCTTGCAGGTGTCGAGTATCTGCTGTTCGAGTGCTGCCCCCTCGCAGGTTTCCTCGCTGAAGCCGGCAGATATTATAATGAACGCGCGAACCTTCTTATCTGCTGCCAGCACCCTCACATAGCCCGGACAGTATTTGGCTGCCACTACCAGGATAGCCATGTCGGTAGGTGGCAGTTCGCTGACGTCGTGAAAAGCCTTGATGCCTTGCACCTGGTCTTCCTTAGGGTTGACCACGCGCAGCGTTCCTTCATATCCGCCGCTGAGCAGGTTGCGCAGAACGGCTCCTCCAGGTTTGTGAACATTGTTGCTGCCGCCGATGACAACGATGCTCTCAGGTTGTAGTAGTTGTTGAGTGATCATAAGTTTTTTTGAAAAGATCCGGTTATTGATGTCTCATGCTGGCTGCAAAGTTAATCATTTTCTCTCATATTCTATCTTCAAAAAGTACAAAATTACGAAAAAATGTAACTTTTTGCATTGTTTTCTTGGCTAAACGCAATAAAAGTGTTACTTTTGCAGGCAAGGGAAACAATAAAACAATTTAACCAACAATGAAACAACAATGATTTGGAATCCAAACAAAGAGTGCATGAGCCGCGACGAAATGAGCGCGCTCCAAGGCCAGCGCCTGCACAAAATCGTGGAGTACGTCTACCACAATGTTCCCTTTTATCGTCACAAGCTGCAAGAGCTGGACATTCGTCCGGACGACATTCAGACCATCGAGGACATTACCAAGTTGCCCTTCACCACCAAGAAGGACTTGCGCGACAACTATCCCTTCGGTCTGCAGGCCGCCCCGCAGAGCGAAATCATCCGCATACATGCCTCCAGTGGCACTACGGGCAATCCTACCATCGTAGGCTACACCCGCAAGGACATCGGCGTGTGGAGCGAGTGTATGGCCCGCTGTCTGACCGCTTATGGCATCACCCGCGACGACACCTTCTCCGTAAGCTACGGCTACGGACTCTTTACCGGTGGACTGGGTGCCCACTATGGCGTAGAGCACTTGGGCGCCTCGGTGGTGCCCGCCTCTACGGGCAATACCGAGAAGCACCTCAAGCTCATACGCGACCTGGGCGTGACGGGCATCGCCTGCACCCCCTCCTATGCCCTCTACCTGGCCGAGACGATGGACAAGATGGGTATCACCAAAGAGCAGATTAAACTGCGCGTGGGTGCCTTCGGCGCCGAGCCGTGGACAGAGAACATGCGCAAGGAGATAGAGGAGCGTCTGGGCCTGAAGGGTTACAACCTTTATGGCCTTTCAGAGGTCATGGGACCCAGTGTCAGCTACGAGTGCCAGATGCAGCACGGCTCGCATATCTGCGAGGACCACTTCTACCCCGAAATCGTCAACCCTACAACCCTGGAGCCGCTGCCTGCCGGGCAGACGGGCGAGCTGGTGTTCACCACGCTGACCAAGGAGGGCATGCCCGTCATACGCTACCGCACCCGCGACCTCTGCTCGCTGTTGCCGGGCCAGTGTGACTGCGGGCGCACGTCCGTCCGCATGGGTCGTATCGAGGGCCGCTCTGACGACATGCTCATCATCCGCGGCATCAACGTGTTCCCCTCGCAGGTGGAGAGCGTGGTGCTGTCGATGCCGGAGTTCGCACCGCGCTACATGCTCGTCGTCGACCGCGTCAACAACCTCGACACGCTACAGGTGCAGGTAGAGCTTCGCCAGGAGTACTTCACCGGCACGTTCGACACCCCCGCCGCTGTGGACGCCTTAGAGAAGAAACTGGCCTCGAAACTGAAGAGTGTGCTCTCTATTGCTGCCAAGGTACAGCTGAAGGCTCCCAACACCATTGAGCGCTCACAAGGCAAGAGTGCCCATGTCATTGACAAGCGTAAACTGTAATAACACACTATGAACAATTCCACCTATTTCAACCCCGAGCGTGAGACGATGACGCGCGAGCAGATTGAGCAGTTCCAGCTGGAACGACTCAAGCAGACTGTCGCACACTGTCTCACCAACCCTTTCTACCAGAAGAAATTCCAGCAGGCAGGCATCACCGCCGACGACATCCAGACCCTGGACGACGTGCGCAAACTGCCTTTCACTACCAAGCAGGACCTGCGCGACACCTATCCCTTCGGCATGGCCTGTGTGCCCCTGCGCGACTGTGTGCGCCTGCACTCATCGAGTGGCACCACGGGCAACCCCACCGTCATCCTGCACACCCAGCGCGACTTGGACGAATGGGCCAACCAGGTGGCACGCAACCTCTGGATGGTAGGCCTGCGCCCCGACGATGTGTTCCAGAACTCTTCGGGCTATGGCATGTTCACCGGCGGCCTGGGCTTCCAGTACGGTGCCGAGCGACTGGGCATGCTTACCGTGCCCGCCGCCGCCGGCAACTCGCTGCGCCAGATTAAGTTCATCAAGGATTTCGGCACCACCGCCATCCACGCCATCCCGTCGTACGTCACCCGTCTCTACGAAGTGATGCAGCAGGAGGGGGTAGACCCCCGCCGCGACACCAAGCTCAAGGTGCTGGCCATCGGTGCCGAGCCCCACAGTGAGGAGCAGCGACAGCGCATAGAACAGATGATGGGCGTCAAGGCCTACAACTCCTTCGGCATGTCCGAGATGTGTGGCCCCGGCGTAGGGTTCGAATGCCCCGAGCAGAACGGCCTGCACTTCTGGGAAGACTACTACATCGTCGAGATAGTAGACCCCGAGACCCTGGAGCCCGTGCCCGACGGCGAGATAGGCGAGCTGGTGCTCACCACCCTCTGCCGCGAAGCCATGCCCCTGCTGCGCTACCGCACCCGCGACCTCACCCGCGTTCTAGGCCGGTCGTGCCCATGCGGCCGCAACCACGTCAGGCTTGACCGCATGCGTGGCCGCAGTGACGACATGATAGTGCTGCGCGGCGTCAACATCTTCCCCATCCAGGTGGAGAAAATCCTGATGCAGTTCCCCGAACTGGGCAACAACTATCTCATCACGCTCGTCACCGAAGACAACAACGACCAGATGATTATCGAAGTGGAGCTGGCTGAACCTACCGACAACTACTCGCTGATAGAGAACCTGGCCAAGGAAATCCGCCACAGGGTGGGTGACGAGATACTGCTCAAGCCGCGTGTACGCATCGTACCTAAGGGAACGCTGCCCGTCAGCGAGGGTAAGGCCGTGCGCGTGGTTGACAAGCGAAAAGTTTACCAATAAATCCATTAATATTATGACTATCAACCAACTTTCAATTTTCATCGAGAACCGCAGCGGCACGCTCATCAAGGTGCTGGAGGTTCTGAAGCAGTCTGGTATCCAGATTATCGCTTCCACCATAGCCGACACGGCTGAGTATGGTATTTACCGCCTCATTTGTAGCGAGTCGATGCGTGCCTTCGACGAGCTGAAGAAAGCCGGCATTGCCGTGGCGCTGAGCGACGTGTTCGCCATCAAGCTCGACAACGTGCCCGGCCGTGCTGCCGATGCCATTGAGATTTTCTCGCAGGCCGGCATCAGCATCACCTACATGTACTCCTTCCTGCTGGGTGGCAAGGGTATTCTCGTCTTCCGTACCGACAATGCCGACCTTACACGCGACACCATTGTCAAGAACAACCTTCAGTTTATAGCTGAAGACGAGTTGGCATCCTTAGTATAACCTGGGGATTGTTTTTCTTGCGTATTATTGACAGCCTCTCCTGCCTGTGAACAAGGTGGGAGAGGCTTGTTTGCCAGCCTGATGAAGACCACTCAGCGTATAGAGTATATCGATGCCATGCGGGGGTGTACCATGATTCTTGTGGTCTACTCCCATGTCTGTGGCTTCTGTTTCGGCAGTCCGGCCATGGGGGGCAACGACGTGCTTTTTCTTTTCCGCCTGCCTTGCTTCTTCTTTATCAGCGGGTGGCTGTTTGAGAAGGTGGGGCGCCAGTGGAGCGGTGTTGAGACGTGGGCTGTCATCAGGCGCAAATTCAGGGTCCAGGTGGTGCCAACTTTCGTCTTTCTGCTGCTGCTGGCGCCACCGCCGCTGTTCTTTTCCAGGCTGGGGGCTACTAAGGGCGGTTACTGGTTTACTTTTGTGCTGTTTGAGTTCTTCCTGCTCTGCATCTTCTCCGAGCGTTTCCTCAAGCGTTTCGCTCTGGTCTTTGCGCTGTTGGTCTCGGTGGCAGCGTTCTGCTACGACGTCTACTTCAGTCGCCTGCAGACCGTTCTGTGGGAGGCTCCTCGCGCGCTGTCCTGCGTTCAGTATCTCAGGTATGCGCTGGGCTTTCTCAGCTTTATGACTTGGCGCTACTATCTGTTCTTCTTCCTCGGCACCTGGGCCAAACGCCATGCCGACCTTTTCCTTCAGCTTACATCCCGTCCCCTTGTCGTGCTGTTGGTGGGGCTGGCCTTCGTCAGTGTCGCCGCTTTGCCCCGTACTGAGAGCGCTGCGGCGGCTTTCCTGGCCTTTGCTGTCGGCGGCGTCTCCGGGCTGACGCTGGTGTTCACCCTTTTCCGTCATTGCTGGCACCGCTGCTCCGGCCTCGCCCTTTGCCGCCCCCTGCCGTTCATCGGCAGACGCACCCTCGACATCTACCTGCTTCACTACTTCTTTCTGCCCCGTTTCCTCGTAGCTTACAGTCCTCAGCTGCTGGCTTATGACAGCCACCTTGTAGAAGCTCTTGCTGCCTTGGGCGTAGCTTTACCGGTAGTAGCCCTGAGCCTGTTGGCCAGCCGTGTCATTCGCTATAGTCCCTTCCTGGCCCGCTGGCTTTTTGGCAGCGACTGATGTTTCTGTCATCTTGACAATAGGACTTTTTCATTTTTTTTGTTACCCCTCAAAAACAGTGCCACGGCAATGGGCAGATGTTTGTCATGTTTCATGACCGAAAAATCGCCGCTTTCAGCAGCAAACACTGCTGAAAGCGGCGATTCTTGTCTATATTACTTGTAATAATCAGATGTCCTGATTCTCGGGACGCAGCTTGCGCACGGTCTCGCCGGCGCGCCACATTTCCTGGTTGCGCATGGCCTCGAGCTCTTTCTCCAGTCCGGCGCGGTAGTCGGGCTTGGAGTTGGCGTCGATGGTAATCTGAGCCTCGTTGCCGGTGAGCACGGAGTAGTAGAGCCACTCCATTACGGGCTTGATGGCATCGTGGAAGCGGGGAGCCCAGTCGAGGGCGCCGCGCTGAGCGGTGGTTGAGCAGTTGGCATACATCCAGTCCATGCCCTTTGCGCCGAACAGCGGGCCAAGGCTCTGGGTGAGTTCCTCTACGGTCTCGTTGAAGGCCTCCGAGGGTGAGTGGCCGTGTTCGCGCAGCACCTCATACTGGGCCAGGAGCAGTCCCTGGATGGCTCCCATGAGCGAGCCGCGCTCGCCGGTGAGGTCGCTGGTAGCCTCGCGCTCGAAGGTGGTCTCAAACATGTAGCCGGCGCCTATGCCTATGCCGAAGGCCAGCGTCTTCTCCTTGGCATGGCCCGTGGCGTCCTGATAGACGGCATAGGAGCAGTTCAGGCCGCGCCCCTCGCAGAACATGGTGCGCAGCGAGGTGCCGCTGCCCTTGGGGGCCACCATAATGACATCGACGTCCTTGGGAGGAATGACCCCCGTGCGGTCGCTCCAGTTGATGGCAAAGCCGTGGCTGTAGTAGAGGGTCTTGCCGGGCTTGAGGTATTGCTTGATGGTGGGCCACTGCTGAATCTGTCCTGCGTCGGAAAGCAGCATGCACAGGATGGTGCCCTTCTCGGCGGCCTCCTCAATGCTAAAGAGGGTCTTGCCGGGCACCCAGCCGTCGGCCACGGCCTTGTCATAGGTCTTGCCCTGGCGCTGGCCAACGATGACGTTGAAGCCGTTGTCGCGCAGGTTGCAAGCCTGTCCGGGGCCCTGTACGCCGTAGCCGATGACGGCGATGACCTCATCTTTTAATACTTCACGTGCTTTCTCGAGTGAGAACTCTTTGCTGGTGACTACGGTCTCGACGACGCCACCAAAATTCATTTCTGCCATAGTTGCTTTTTAAAATATTAAAATGTTACACTTGTTCAACTGAAAAACGGCGCAAAGATAGCAAATTGTAACGACACGGCCAAATAAAATAACAAATATTCATGTTTCGGCCCTCAATTTCTCCGTATTTTTAAGATGGCAATGACTTCGCCTTGCGCTTTCTGATTTGCTCTACCACCTCGAGCTTGCGGCCTATGCGGTCGAGCCGTTCGAGCGCGTGGGAGCGTGACCTTACGATCTGGTGGCGATAGACCAGGCTCGTGACGACAAAGTAGGCAAGCACCTGGCCCCAAAGGGCGTGGTACTCCAGCATGACGTCAGAGAAGGTGGCACCCATGGTGTTCATACGTACGTAGGCCCTGACGCCGAAGGTGGAGGGGAACAGCCACGAGATGCTCTGCCAGAAGTTGGGGATGCTGCTCTGCGGCCAGCTGATGCCGGTAAGGAAGAGCAGGGGTATGGAGACGAATACGATGAGCAGCATGACATTCTCGCGGTAGCGCACGATACACGACACTATCATGCCGAAGAAGATGCAGGCTATGACGTAAGGCAGCATCAGCAGCAGCAGATCATGCCAGCGGGCCAGCTGGGGGAAGGAGAACATCCGGGGGACAACCAGCGTCAGATAGGCCCCCATGACGGCGTAAATCATGAAATAGCAGAGGAACTTGCCCCCGATGATGCGGCAAATGCCCTGATAGTGGCGGTCGATGGGTATGAGTTCATGGTAGCGGTTGGTTTCGCGGGCCGTACCGGCCGAGAGGCCTATGCCGAGTACCAGCGTCTGCTGCAGGATAAGCATCAGGACGGCCGGAAGTATGGACGAGCCGTAGCCCCCTGAAGGATTGAAGAGGGGCACCTCGTCGACCGCCAGGGGCTGTACGCCTATGGCTGCCTCGCGCCGGGTGTAGGGGTGTGACAGCTTGGTCTGTATGGCGGCACCCATGGTCTGGGTAACGCTGACAGCCGTCTGGTAGATGGCCTGGTAGGTGAGCATCAGGCTCATGTCGCAATAGACGCCGACGGTGGCCTGCTCCATGCGGCTGATGTTGTAGTCGAACTCAGAGGGTATATGGTAGATACCCTTGGCCAGTTGGCGGCTGACCAGCGACTGTGCCTCGTCCATGTCGGCAGCGTGGCAGAGTACCCGTACGTCGGGCGAAGCGTCGCACATGCGGGTGAACCGGCGCGAAAGTTCAGAGTGGCTGTCATCGACTACGACGACGGGCACGTCGCGCACCACCTCATTGTTATATATCCATGAATAGAGCAGGGGGTAGGCCAGCGGCACGAGGATGAAGAATATGAGCACCCCCTCGTCGCGGACAACCTGGCGCATCTCCTGCCTCCAGATGTAGGCTGCATCGCTGACTGTTTCGGCTATGTTACGGAATATAGACATAATTCAGCATGGCGTTTTTGATTTTACCTATGACGGGCCAGGGCAGTAGCATAAAACCCGCCAGGGCCGCTAAGTGGAACCAGGCTTCAAGCAGGGGGAACCCGTTGAACACGGCTACCTGATAGACCATGTAGTAGTGGCGCAGAGGAAAGAGCCACGACAGCGACTGCAGAGGGCTGTCCATGGCCATGACGGGAAAGGCCGACCCGGCCATCGACATGGACAGCACTGCCCACAGGGAGCAAATGCTCATGGACATGCGCAGTGAGGGCAGCAGTCCGAAGGCGAAGATGCCGAATCCCTGAGAGGCGAGGACACCTGTCAGGCCGAGGAGTATGACTGTCCAGGCGCTGCCCTCAAAGGGGAAGTGGAGCACGCCGTAGATGTAATACTCGTAGCCGAGGAAGATGGCCATCCAGATGAGCATCTGAGGCAGTAGCTTGCCTGTCAGGGCTACCATCATGTTGTCGCCGGCCATGTGGAGCCACTCCTTGGAGCGTCCGAACTTTAGCTCGGTACCGATGCTGTAGGCCGTGATGAGGAAGATGAAGAGCATGAAAATTCCCGGCACGAAGACTGTTGACAGGTAGACGTTATAGTTGGACCAGGGATTGGCCACCATGTGCAGGTCGATGGCTATGGGCTGTAGGAAGGTCTGTATCTGGCCGTCGGTAGCCCCTCGGGCACGGAGGGTGGCCTGACCCACGGCAGCCGACCCCAGGGTGGAAATCACCTTCAGGTCCTTCATCACCAGCGCCCCGGGCATCTTGGCGGCCAGGCTGTAATAGTATGATATTTTTGGCTGGCGGCTGGACAGCAGTTTCTCTGTGGTACCCTTGGGGAAGTAAATGAAACCGTTGATCTCGTTTCTCTGTATGGCGTGGCGGGCCTCAGTCACGGTGGGATAACTGTTGACCGTGCGCGTAGACTGAAAAGCGTCCAGGCGCCGCAGCAGGGCACGCGTGGTCGACGTGTTGTCGGCATCGACCACACCGATAGGCAAATCCTCAGGTACGCCCTTTTCCATCAAGGTGGTAAAAAAGACGACTACCATGATTGGGAACACCACCATGCAGAAGCCGTAGATGGGATTCTTCCAGAGAATGCGCATCTCACGGACACATACCTGCCATATCTGAAGCAATATATTCACCTTCGTCTGTGCCGTTTTCACTTCACCACGAGCGACATGCCCGGACGGAGACCCTCAACCTTGTTGACGGGGCGGGCTTTGACTTCAAAGGTTTTCAGGTCGTATTGCCCATTGGCTTTGGTAGCCTTCCAGACGGCATAGCTGCCCTGATCCTTCATGTAGTAGACCTTCATCCTGATGTCCTTGTTGAAGGCAGGGACAAAGGCTGTAAACTCCGTGCCTACGTTCATGCCGCCGAGTTGGTCTTCGCGCACGTTAAACGTTCCCCACATGTCGTCGAGCATGGAGATGGTCATGATGGGCGAACCCGTACCTACCAGCTCGCCTACCTTGGGATAGACGGTGCTGACCTCACCCTCCATCTGTGCCACCTGTACGGTCTCATGAATGTATGAGGTCACCTCGTTGACAGCTCCCTTAGCACGGTTCACCTGAGCCTGGGCGGCCAGTTTGTCCTCCTGACGCGCACCGTTGACGGCCATGTCATACTGGCTCTTGGCAGCCTTGCACTGAGCCTCCATCGCCTTGTACTGGGCAAACACCTCGTCGCGTTTCTGTGCCGACATGACACCCTCGTCGAAGAGCCGCTGAATGCGCTTGTATGATTTCTCGGCTATCTCGAGACCGGCCTTCGCCTGCTGGTACACCTGATAGGCACCCTGTATCTGCTCATTGCGAGCACCGTTCCTGGCCTTCAGCTCCAGTGCCGAGGCAGCCTCCTCAGCCCCCCGGGCCTGTTCCATCTTGGCACGTACCTCCGGGGCGTCGAGGATGACCAGCGTATCGCCGGCCTTGACGTAGTCGCCCTCCTTGACCCTGATTTCAAGGATGCGTCCAGGCACTTTGCTCGACACCCTGTATTCTGAAACTTCCACTTGTCCTTGCATCACTTCGGGGTCGCGTCCCAAGGTAAAGAACCCTATCAGGGCCACGATAATCACTACTGCCACAAAGCCCAGAATGGCGAGCAATATGTTGTTATGCTGTTGTTTTGCTGATGAAACCATAAGTATTATTTACTATTTTACGATTTACAATCTTCAATTTTCAATTTTTCAATTTTCAATGTTAAGCGTTCCCATCGCCTTACGCAGATTCACCTGGCTCAGACGGACGTCAATCTCGGCATCAATCTTCTGCGACTTGGCCTGCAGCCAGGCAGTCTGGGCCTCCATCACAGTGGTTGGGGTGATGACACCCTCGCTGAATCCCAGGTTCGCCGTGCGCAGGTTCTCGTCAGCCCGGCGGACGCTGGTCTCGGCCAGTGTCAGCCGCTTGTTGGCTTCCTCCACCTGGTAGGCGGTTTGGGTGGCTTGCAGCTCTATTTTCTCTTTCGCCTCTGCCATCTCCAGGTTCAGAATGGCAGTAGCACCCTTTGAGGCGCGTACTTTGTACATCACGTCGCCCCAGTTCCAGATGGGTATTCGCACCAGCAGTCCCACGTTCCACATGCCGTCGAATTTCTTCTCAAACCCGTTGAACAAATTGGGGTTGCTTACCACGTAGCCGCCTGTCAGCGCTACCTGGGGCAGGTTGCCGGCCTTCAGTATGTTGGTGGCCTGGCGCGACATGTCGGTCATGTTGGCCAGCTGCTTTAATTCCGGACGGTTGTCCATCACCTGAGTCATGTCGAGCTGGGGAGTCAGGGTGACGGTGGCCACGCTTTCGGCTTCCTCCTCAGGCAGGATGATGGGCTCGTTGACCGGCAGGCCGATGGTCTGGCAGAGCAGCATGCGCGACAAGACCAGGCCGTCGTTGACCTTCGTCAGCGTCATCTCAGCTTCGTTCACCTTCACATCGACACTCAGGCCGTCGGAGCGGGTGGCAACCCCCTCGTCTATCATTTTGTGGACGTTGTCGTCAAGTTTCCTGACCAGCTCAAGGTAGGCCTGGGCTAAGCGCTGCTTGTGGCGCAGCGAGACCACCTGCCAGTAGGCCTTGTCGGTAGCATAGATGGTGGCCTGCTCTTTGGCGTCGGCACTGTTGCGCGCCATCTGCTCGTTGATGTCGGCCAGACGGTTGAGAGCCACAATGCTGCCGCCCATGAAGATAGGCTGCGTGAGCATGATAGAACCCGCCCAGATGTTGCGTGTGTCGGTACGGAAGGCGTCTACCACCCTCTGCCCGGCAGCGTTGACCCGGGTCTCCATGCCGCCGACGGTCTGCCCCATGTGCTGCTGCATCTGTTGCTGCATAGCCTGGATTTGCTGAAGTGGCACACCCAACTTGCCTAACAGTCCGCCCACCTCCTGCAAGGCGCTGGTTACACCCTGAATGGCCCCCTGTCCCAATTCGCCCTGCACCAGTCCTGTACCCAGGTTGCTGAGCAGCGATTTCTGGTCGTTATTCAGTATGGACACCTCCTCTGAGGTATGAACGTAGGTGCCCACGGCGCTGATGTGTGGCAGCAGTTTGGTACGGGCGGACCGTCGCAGGTTGGCTGCCACATCCTGCTTCACCTTCGCAATGCTCAGTTGCTTGTTGTTGCGAAGGGCCATAGCCCTGCAGCTGTCGAGTGACAAAAGCCTCTGGCCCGAGCAGGGCGAAGCATGGAAACCGAAGATGGCGAGCTGTAGGCAAAAGGCAGCCTTCCGAAATCCTCCTTTCCAGTCTCCGCGTATCATAATGGTTTTATTCATAGTCCTCTGTTTTCAAACATCGTCGGTTGTCAGTTCTCAGTTGAAGGAGAAAGTGCGGCTACCTATCATATTGCCATCAACAAAGATGCTCACGCGGTAGTCGCCTGCTTCCAGCATCTGTGTGACGGGCCAGTAGAGGGTACTGCTGGTTTCTTCGCCCGTGTACTCTATGCTCTTCTTCATGGTGTACTGCAGGTTGCGGTTTTCGTAGGCAAAGGTGCCGCCGCCGTTGAGCGTGTTGCCCCCCGGATTCTGTATGCGCACATAAACGGTGCGGTTGCCATTGGCAGCGGTCACGTTGCGGGTAATAGTGAAACTCACCTGCATGGTCTTGCAGTCTTTGATCTTCTTCACGGGCTTGTTGTTCTTCTTCAGGGCCAGCAGCTGAATGTTGGTGGCATCAAGCTGGGCGGCAATAGCCACCTTTTCTGACAGCGATGCCTTCTCGCTGCTCAGGCCGGCAATCTGGGTGTTGCGCTGGGCCAGTTCCTCCTTGACGTGCGTGTTCTCTGCCCTCAGTCGCTCGTTCTGACGGTTCAGCGAGTCAATTTGTATGACATAGTCGCGCAACACAGCTCTTACCGTTGCCAGTTCCTTTTTCAGACGGGTTATCTCTCGCGCGTCGTTAGCCTTGGTCTGCTTCAGCTCTTCCAGCAGCTTCTGCGTCTTCATCTGCTCTTCGGTCAGCTGGGCAATGATGGAGTCGTTGTTGATCTTGGTCTTCATTTCGCTGTACTGCAAGGTGAAGCGCTCATACTCGTTCTCCATTTCCTGTTTGTCGAGTCGGGCCAGCTCCTGCATATCCTCATTGACCTGTTTTTGTTCACTCAGGTTGACCGACAGATAGGCCACACCACCCAGCAATGCCAGTATCACAACTGCCAGCAACGGTACTAAGTATTTTTTCATAAAAATCTTTTATCTTTTTCGAAAACGATGCAAAGTTAGATATTTTTCCTGAGACGACAAAATATTTTCACAATTATTCATACTGGACCATCAGGACGTGCCTCTTACCTGATACCTTTCACGCCTTTTTACCACAGAGAACGCAGAGGACACAGAGAATGGATAATTCATCTCTGTGTCCTCGGTGTTCTCCGTGTTTCAGAAAAAGGGAGGGAAACTTGGTTAGAAGTGCAACCTGACGTCGACACCCACCTGCAGCGGATTGGCCTGCTGGGCGAAATAGAGCTGCTGGCCGGTGGCCGCACTGCCTATGGCAAATGTGTTGTATTTGCTGTCAGTCAGGTTGCGGCCCCAGAGGCTGACAACCGCCGGCCCGAAATCGTAGTCCACATGGGCACCGAGGGTGGCGTAGAGCTTCTGGCTGTAGGTGTTGGCTTCGTCCCACCAGGTTTTTCCTTGGCCAGCTACGTTAACGCCGAGGGTCAGCTGTCCTATATGATAGTCGGCCATAGCGCTAAAGGTGTGCTCGGGTACATAGGGAACGCGCTTGTCCTTATAGTCTACTGCCGTGTTGACTCCATCCACCTTGACGCTGTCCACGTATTCCTTGAACACAGCGCGGGTATAGCCGTAGCTGGCCCCCCATGACAAATGGTTGTCGAAGGCCGACCCGCGTAGTGTAGCCTCTATGCCGCAGCTGTAGCTCTTGCCTGCATTGACCATCATGCGGCCAAAGCCATAGTTGCCGGCCATCATAGAGAGCTGCTGGTTGCGTATCTGCATATAGTAGCCCGCAAAATCGAAGTGCAGGCGGCCGCTGAAGAGGTTGAGGTGAGTACCAAATTCGTAGTTCCACGACTCTTCGGGCTTGAAGCTGATGGTCTCACGTATGTTGGCGTAGTCATTCCAGTTGTGCTCAATGGTCATGTCGCCCCGGGCCGTCTGAGCCTTGCTCTGCAGTTCGGTCTGGAGAATGTCGCTGAACATCTGCATATTGAAGCCTCCGGCTCTGTAGCCCTTTGATACCGTAGCGTAGATGTTGCTGCCCAGGTTGTCGAGCCTGTAGCTTAGTCCCACCTTCGGCAGCAGTTGCTCGAAGCTGTTCTTCTCCTTATGTTCGAGCACTGAGTTGACGGCAGCCTTCACATTGACCCCCATCACGTTTTCGTCGAGTGCCATGTCTGCCCGTGTAGCATAGTCTATTGAGACCTGGCTCAGGTCGTAGCGCAGTCCGAGGGTGGCCGTCAGCCGTGAGGTGATGTCGATGTTCGACTCATGAAACAGTGCGAAGTTATCCTGCGGCGTACGGAAGAGTCCGGGAATAGTTGCCACCTGCATGCTGATGTGGCAACCGCCAGCACGCTCTATCATGGCTTTGGCGGCAGCCTCGCCCATGCGTTTGGCCATCGAGTTCAGCATTCCGTAGTAGGCGTAGTCCTCAATGGTTTTCGAGAGGAAGGCGTTCATCTCGGGGTCGAAGTACACCGGAGCGTCGGTCTTCAGCCCCTGGTGTGAGAAGAAGGCGCCGAAAGCCCAGTGCCAGAAACCGCCCGGGCGGCTCTTTACGGTCAGTTCCTGAGTGACGGCGTTCTGCAGCTGGGCCTGCTCCAGGTGCATGAAGTCGCGTGCCGTGTAGTCGATGTCCATGAGCATGTCGTCCTTGAGGTATTGCCAGCTGGCGGCATAGCCTAATTCTGCCCATTCGCCCGTGTAGGTCAATCCCAGTCCGGCGGTCAGCATGTGGCGTTTATAGTTGCCCTGACGATTGGTTGACGGGTCGGCTGTCTCGCCGCTCTGTGGGTCGAGCACACCGTAGGGGAAGCCGTTTTGCTTGACATACTGGTAATCGGCCATCACGTTGAACAGCAGGCGCTCTGTTGGCTGCCACATGAGACGGGCCTTGCCGCCGGCCTCATCGTAGTTGTCGGCGCGCTCGTCGTTAAACTGGTTTTTGAAAAAACCGTTCTGGCCGTTGTAGAAGGCACCCAACGAGAAACCCAGCTGGTCGTTCACCTTATTATAATGTGCCAACTCGGCGTTGCGGTAGAAGCCCGTAGCCACCCCCAAGCGTATGTCGGTGCCTTGATAGGTGAAGGGGTTCCTGGAGTAGAGACGCACCAGTCCGCCCTCGGCGTTCTGGCCGTAGAGCGTACCCTGCGGGCCCCGCAGCACGTCTACGCGGTCCATCTGATAGAGGTGCATGTTGTACATGCTCTTGTTGACAACGGGGATGTTATCCACATACATGGCCACAGCAGGGTTGTTGACCCTCGACCCTATGCCTCGTATGTACATCGATGAGGTGTAGCGTGAACCGTAGGCCGGCATTGTGAACGAGGGTACGAACTGTGACATTTCGCGCAGGTCGGTCACCTGAAGGCTGTTCAGCTCGTTGGCTGTCAGAACGTTTGAGCTGAGTGGCTGCTGGCGTAGCCTGAACTGCTCTTTGGGTTGTGCTACCACCACCACTTCATCCAGGTCAACTACGCGTGAAGAGTCGGCTATCTCCTCAGCCGACATAGAAACTGCCGCCATAGCGGCAACTGATAGAAACAATCTTTTACTCATAGTCAATGTCAAAAATCGGGTGCAAAGGTACAAAAAAGAATTTATACCGCCTATCCATATTTATAGGGATTTATTAATGCAAGGTGGTGATAAGTCCCTCCATAAATGATGGAAGACCTATCACCACGTGTTTTGCGATGCTGAAGGTGTGCTATAGCGTTACGCCGTTCTTGAAGATAGATATCTCACGGTAGTCGTTCTCCTCGTTGCGGGCTTTCTCGCCGCTGGCCACGGCCAGTACCTTCTCTATGAACTCGGGCACGAGCTCCTTCATGGAGCGGCCCTCTACCAGCTGGCCTGCCGAGAAGTCCACCCAGTTGGGCTTGCGGGCTGCCAGTGTGGGGTTGGTGGCTATCTTCATCGTGGGTACGAACGTGCCGAAAGGTGTGCCGCGTCCGGTGGTGAAGAGCACGATGTGGCACCCGCAGGAAGCCAGCGCCGTAGAGGCCACCAGGTCGTTGCCGGGCGCTGAGAGCAGGTTCAGCCCCTTGGCCTGCAGGCGGTCGCCGTACTCCATCACGCCGCTGACGGGAGCCTTGCCGCACTTCTGCGTGCAGCCCAGGGCCTTGTCTTCGAGGGTCGATATGCCGCCGGCCTTGTTGCCCGGTGAGGGATTCTCGCCTACGGGTTCGCCGTGACTGAGGAAGTACTCTTTGAAATTGTTGATCATCGACACCGTCTGGTCGAACAGCTGCGGCGTGCGGCAGCGGTTCATCAGGATGGTCTCTGCACCGAACATCTCTGGTACCTCCGTCAGCACCGACGTGCCGCCCTGTGCCACCAGCCAGTCGCTGAACTCGCCCACCAGTGGGTTGGCGGTGATGCCGCTGAAGCCGTCGCTGCCGCCACACTTCAGGCCTACGCGCAGTTCAGAGACGGGCACCGCCTCGCGGACATCGTTTCTGGCCACTGCGTACAGCTGGCGCAGTATCTCCATGCCGGCCTCCACTTCGTCGCCGTCAACGCGCTGAGTCACCAGCAGCTTGATGCGCTCATGGTCGTAGTCGCCCAGCATCTTCATGAACTCGTCGGGCTGGTTGTTCTCGCAGCCTAAGCTGAGCACCAGCACGCCGCCGGCATTGGGGTGCAGACAGATGTCGCGCAGCACCTTGCGCGTGTTCTCATGGTCGCCCGAGAGCTGTGAGCAGCCGTAGTTGTGGTGCCATGCGTAGACGCTGTCGATGCCTTCGCAGCCAGTTTCTTGACGCAGTTTCTGGGCCAGCTTCTCGGCGATGCCGTTGACGCAGCCCACGGTGGGTACTATCCACAGTTCGTTGCGCACGCCTACATCGCCGTTCTTACGGCGGTAGCCCTTAAAGGTTCGGTTCTCGCAGGGTATGTTAAGTTCTTCGCTGACAGGCTGGTATGTGTATTCCAGTGTTCCGCTGAGATTGGTCTTCAGGTTGTTCTCGTTCACCCAGTCGCCTGCCTTCAGGTCTTGGCAGGCGTGGCCTATGGGGTAGCCGTACTTGATGATGTTCTCACCCTTCTGTACATCCTTGATGAGTACCTTGTGGCCGGCGGGTGTGTCCTGGTTCAGCACTATCTGCTGGCCGTCCACGTCGATGACCTCTCCCTTTTTCTTCTCGCTCAGGCAGACGGCCACGCTGTCTGCCGGATTAATTTTCAGATAAGTTTTCAGTTCCATAGTTTGTTTATTTGTTTTATAGCTTTTAACCTTTATATGTGCGCCGGTAGAATTCCACATTCTCGCGGGTCAGCAGTTCGATGGGCATGTAGTTGACGGGGTTGACCTTCTTCTTCAGCACGATGGCCTCGAAGAGGGACTCTATGCAGGAGTACCCCTGGCGGTAGGCGTGCTGGGCTATGAGGAACGAAATGCTGCCCTCGCGGACGCAGACTTCGTTCTTGGGCACCATGTCGTAGCCCATAATCTGTATGTCGCGGCGGTTGGAGTGGAGCAGGAACTCACCCACCAGGTGGGCCTTCGAGTTGAAGGTGATACAGTGGTGTACCTTTGGATGCTCCTTGAAGAAGTCCTCCAGTATCTGGTCGTACTGGGCGGGCTCGTCGTCAAGGGGCAGGTTGACTTCTATAATCTTGACATCGGGGAAATGGTCGCGCATGTAGTGCCTGAATCCCGTCTCGCGGTTTTCCTGCTGCTTGGAGGCCACGTTACCGTTGCGCATCTGCTTCATGAGCATGATTTCCTTCTCCTTCCAGGCTATGAGCATCAGCATGCGGGCGGCGAAGTAGCCGCTCTGGAAGGAGTCCTGGCCGTAGAATGACAGGGGCCGCAGGTCGGGCATGTATGAGTCGAGCAGTATGAAGGGTATCTGCTGTTCGTGCAGCTGGTCGGTGAACTTGCGCGTCAGCTCAAGCGTTGCCGGCACTACGATGACGCCGTCGGGCGACAGTTTCAGACAGTCGTTGGTAGCTTTTTCAAAGGTTTTCAGGTCAAAGCGTTTGTAATAGATGAACTCTACTGATATACCGAAATCGCGGCGGTGGTCGCAGGCTGCTACTGCTCCCTGCTCTATCTCTTCCCAGTAGGCCTCCGACTCGTGCTTGGGCAGCAGGCAGTAGAAGGTATAGGTCTTGTTGTAGGCCAGAGCCGAGGCATACATGTTGGGGCGGTAGTCCATTTCCTCGAGGGCCTTGTTCACTTTTTCAAGAGCTTTCTTCGACACGTTGGGACGCTTGTGCAGCACGCGGTCTACCGTGCCGACGCTGACGCCGGCCCGTTCTGCTATGTCTTTTATCCTGATATTCTCCTTAGCCATTTCAGATTTTTCATTAAAGAATAGTGCAAAGGTACGAAATAATTATGAATTAAGAGTTATAAATCATAAAATATTTTGTAACTTTGCACGCTGAAACTGGAAACGAAGCTGAGATTTAATATATTTGTACACAGAAAATGAAGCTCAAGATTGCTATTCTGCCGGGCGACGGTATCGGCCCGGAAATTATGGAGCAGGGCGTAGCCGTGCTCAACGCTGTTGCCGCCAAGTGCGGTCACGAGTTTGAATACGAGGAGGCCGTCTGCGGTGCCCACGCCATCGAGACCGTCGGCGACCCTTACCCCGCAGCCACCCACGAGGTCTGTATGCGGGCTGACGCCGTGCTCTTTGCTGCCGTTGGCGACCTGAAGTACGACAACGACCCTACCGCCCCCGTGCGTCCCGAACAGGGCCTGCTGGCTATGCGCAAGCAGCTGGGACTCTTTGCCAACGTGCGGCCCGTAGCCACCTTTGACTGCCTGCTTCACAAGTCGCCGCTGAAGGAGCACCTGCTGCGTGGAGCCGACTTTGTGGTCATCCGCGAGCTGACCGGCGGCATGTATTTCGGTGAGAAATATCAGGACAACGACCGTGCCTACGACACCGACGTCTACACCCGGCCCGAGATAGAGCGCATACTGAAGGTGGCTTTCGAAATGGCGATGAAGCGCCGCAAGCACCTGACGGTTGTCGATAAGGCCAACGTGCTGGCCAGCAGCCGTCTGTGGCGGCAGATAGCTAAGGAAATGGAGCCGCAATACCCTGAGGTGATGACCGACTATATGTTTATAGACAATGCCTCGATGCGCGTGCTGACTGAGCCCCGCTTCTTTGACGTCATCGTTACCGAGAACACCTTCGGCGACATACTTACCGACGAGACCTCGTGCATCACCGGGTCGATGGGCCTTCAGCCCTCCAGTTCGTTGGGCGAGCACACGCCGCTGTTTGAGCCCGTTCACGGCTCCTGGCCGCAGGCAAAGGGTCAGAACCTGGCCAACCCGCTGGCGCAGATACTCTCGGCGGCGATGCTCCTGGAGCATTTCGGCCTGAACAAGGAGGGCGCCATCGTGCGCGAAGCCGTCAATGCCTCGCTCGACGCCTGCGTGCGCACCCCCGAGATACAGGTGGAGGGTGGCAAAAAATATGGCACCCGTGAAGTGGGTGCCTGGATAGTAGACTACATCAAGCAGGCCTGACGGCCTTACTTGACGAGATATTTACGACCGTCGCTGACGACGATTCCCCGATAGCCTCTGGCCACGCGCTGTCCCTTCATGTTGAAGGCCTTGTGCTCGCGGTCAGAGGCTTTTGCGTTGCCTATGGCTGACGTGGCACCTGCGGTCTTCACTTCCACAAAGAACAGGCCGCTCTCGCCCGACCCCCGGCTGATGCGATGGTTGCCGGCTGCGACATTCTCAACGACGTAGACCCTCACTCCCTTGCTGCCTGCCGGCGTTGAGGCCGTCGATGCCGTCAGTTCTGTGTCGTCCAGCTTGATGCTGTGGGTGCTCCACGTAGACTGCACGATGGTGACTGTAGCCTTCGAGGTGGTGGTGAAGATGATGGCCGTCGTACCCTCCATCTTCAGACCGCTATTAAAGCTGAGGCCTTCGTAGGCAGCGTCTGAGAACTTGCTGTTGAAATTGTGCTTGCCGTCACCGTAGCTGAAGAAACCCTCGGGCGACTCTACGTCGCTGCCGTTGAACATCACCGTGTAGGTCTTGGCCTCCGTGCCGGGCGTGTTGTCGCCCGGATTGAGGTCTATGCCTAAGGTGTTGATGGCCTCCACGGTAGTGCCGTCGGTCTTGGTGTATTTGGGGTAGTACTCCTTTGCCGCATCATCGGCATTGGCATTGCCGGCCAGCATGATGTCCTGCACCAGCGAGTTGGCGTAGACTTCCAGGTTGGTGTAGTACTGGGCGGGGTCCAGCGTGTAGGTGGAGGCGTCGCTCGCGCTGTTGGGGTTCAGCCCGTTGGCCGTCTCCCAGTCGTCGGGTATCCCGTCGCGGTCGGTATCGTACCCTGCCGGGCGTGTACCCTTGCCGAAGTTGGCCTCGGTGTAGCCTTCTACGTCGCTCACCAGGTCTATGCGGCCTGCGGTCTTGGTAATAGAGCCTTTATAGGTGGCCGTTCCGTTGCGGGCCTCGTTGAAGTAGCGGGTGTCTACATCGTCGGGCGTGAGCGAGGCACCGGCATAGCCAAGCACCTTCTGGTAGGCCTGCTGTGCCGTGTGGGTGGTCACCTCGCCCGCATCGACGGGGCCGTCAAGCCTGATGCGCACGCAGTCCTGGCCCGAGCCGTTCTTCTTGTAGCTGACGGTGTCGCCGTAGTAGTGGTTGGGGTCCAGCGTGTAACGCTCGCCGCCGATGGACTGTACGCCCGAGTCGTAGGCCACGTTCTGCCAGTCGTAGTTGGGATTGGCGTTCAGTTGGTTGCCGCTGATATAGTAGCGGCTGGTCATGTTCCAGTAGGTCTTGTTGTCAGACGACGACGTGCTGTTGGCTATCGACACGTTGGTGACGCGGCTGGTTTGCGCGGCCGGCCCCGTCTTATAGTAGTTGTTCACCATGTTGACGTAGCCGCCGCCCGGGCCACCGTAGCAGCCGTTGCCGCAGTTGTAGACCACGCAGTTGCGGAAGTCCACCAGCTCGGCCTGCACGGGGTTTTGCCAGCGGTATTGGCTGTAGAGCTTGTTGCCAGTGTACCCGTTCCACTCGTAGCGTGCGCCGTTGAAGCGCGGCGAGCGGTTGCCCACATGGCAGATGAGGTTGTGGTGGAACGAAGCCAGCTTGCCGCCCCAGATGCCGCCGTAGCCGTGAGCGCCCTTGCCGTGTCCGGCGTTGTTGAGGCTTTCGCCGATGGTGGACCACTGGAGGGTGAAGTTGTTGTTGTCGTAGAACGAGGCCACCTCGTCGATCGACCACGAGAACGAGCAGTGGTCTATGATGATGCCCGTCTTGTTGCGTGTCCAGGTGGCGTCGGCACCGTCGTTGATGTTGCGCTCCTGTCCGCGACGCGAGCGTATGAAGCGCACGATGATGTTGTTGCCGCCGTACTGCAGGGTGTAGTAGCGCAGGGTGATGCCCGGCTCGGGGGCCGTTTGTCCGAGGATGGTGGTGTTGGCGCCTATGGTGAGGTCGCTGTTGAGGGCAATGACGCCGCCGACGTCGAAGACGACGGTCTTCTTGTCGGAGCCGCTGACGGCCTGTCGCAGCGAGCCTGTGCCCGAGTCATTGAGGTTGGTGACGTGGACTATCTTGCCCTCGCGTCCGCCGGTGGTGTACCGCCCGTGACCTTCGGCACCGGGAAAGGCGGGGGCCTGCGCCTGTGCGGCCAGTGTGATGGCCGCCATTGCCAGTGTAGTTATTAGTTTGTTCATTGGGGTGACGTTATTTCTCATTTCTCATTTCCTATTGCATCCTGTTGAGGCCTTCCCAGCGCACGTTCCATGAGCCGTCCTGGGGGAATCCGGGATTGGTGGGCTTGGTGCAGCCATCCCATCCGGCACACATCATAGCCACCGCCGTCAGCAGGGCTCCGTTGCCGGGCAGGTAGATGCGCAGTCGGTCGGCGGTCTGGAAGTTGTGGCCCTGTTTGAGGTAGGTGTTCTTCTGCGTGTCGATAAGCAGTGCCTGCAGTGCTATGTCGGGCCGGCCTAAGCGGGCGGCGGCCATTGCCGTCATGCCGTAGTCCCAGCCCCAGGTGGTTTTCCAGTTCCAGTTCTGCATGACCCAGTCAAGGGTCTTGTGTGTTGTGACACTGTCACAACAGACTATACTGGCGGGGAGCATGCCGAAGGGGCCGAGCACGGCGGGGTGGTCGTTGCGGCATTTCTCGGCGAAGGTCTCGGTGGTGGTGGCAGCGATGGAACCGGTGCCCGCTGCGGGGGCTGCACCGGCGGCTACAGCGTCGAAGGGGTCGAACGACTGCAGGCCTGTGGTCTTGCCCTTGGGTAGTCCGGCGGTGTATATGCCGTCAGCGTTCTGCGGCAGGGGTGTCATGTTGCGTGCTATCTCGTCCCACTCCGCATGGCGGGCCTTGCCTTGACGCTCACGCCACCGGTTGGCCACCGTAAGCCCGTACTGCCAGTAGGCCAGTTCGAAGGGGTGGTTGAAGCTGAAGTCTTTCGACATCGACTCCTGCATGGCTGTGGCACCTTGCAGGTAGTAACGCTTTTTGCCGGCGGCGGAAGCGCCGGTCACACTGACGAAGTCGGCCATGAACTCGGCCGTTGCCTCTACCTGCTCGCCGTATTTGGCGAGTGTCTCCGGGGTAGGGTTGGCTCGGTACATCTCTTCGGCCATATATATATAATGTGGCTGCTGCCAAATGAGGAACGAGCCTGTGTTCGACGGTGCTTCACCGCCCCAGGGGTCGGTCATCTTCATCCAGCGGATGCCACGGAAACCTTGTCGGCGGGCTATCTGGCGGGCTATGGGGTAGGCCACGCCGTTATACCAGTCGAGCACGGTGGCAACGGTCTGAGGCCGGTTCCAGAGGGCGAAGTCAACCATGTGCCACCAGGTCATCTCCAGATGAGGCCTTCCGAACCATGAGTTGTAGGTGAGGCCCGTTTCCTGGGGGGGCTGGCTGTTGGCGCAGTTCACTTGGGTGAGGTATTGCGAGCGCACAACGCGGCGCTCCAGTTCCTTGGCCCTCGGGTCGGTGCATTGTGAGAAATCGACAATGGCGCCCTGCTGCCACCAGCGGTTCCATGAGCGTATGACGGCGCGCAGCTCCTGGTCGAAGACGAAGGGGGCAGCGGCAGCGCCGCTGCATAGCTGACAGTACTCGGCCTTAAAGGCGAGAACGTCGTCGGTGGTGGTTAGGGTGAAGTAGTGGCGGTCGCACTCGGTAAGGGTGGCCTTGCCTTGCCAGGTGAGGGTGAGGTAGTAGCGGGTGGAGTCTATCAGATGCTCGATGACGGCGGTGTTGTTGCCGTTGGCAATGATGCGGCTGGCGTGGCGCTCCGGTTTTGTGAAGTCGGCGGCAGCGTCGGCATGCCGTCCGGTGGGGTAGGGCAGGCGGATGCTGACGTTGGCCCGTCCTTGCTTCAGCAGCGGAGTCTTGATGCGGTAGACGACGGCGTCCTCGTTCTGCAGGGCAGCGGTGGTGACGCTGACGGGCTGGCCGTCGGCACGGAAGCTGCTCTCGATGACACCATCGTAGAGCTTCAGCTCCTGACGGATGGCGGTGAGGGCTTTCAAGGGGATTTGGGACTCTTTGGTCCTATTGGCCTCATTGGCTTCATAGAACATCTCCAGGCCTATGGTGCCGAGGTTGAGGCGGTGCGGGTTCACGCGGAAGTACTCGGTGGCGGCCACGCGGCGGGCATCGTCACCCTTGGATGCCTTATACTCTACGGCGTACACTTCCTGATGTCCGTGGCCGAGGTCGAACGACTTCTCGCTGTCAGACGGTGTCAGGCCACCGGTGTTTTCGAACTTATGCCATCCCCAGTCGGACATGGCTGTCAGAGGCACACCTGCCTCATAGTCAAAAGGGAACGACTGTAGTCCGGTGATGTCGACAGTCGTTGCGAAGTGCCCGTTGCCCACGGTCAGCGAGGCCAGAGGGTCGGCCTCGCTGATGACGGGGTTGTTGCGTGTGACCACTGCCTGACGATTGATGTCGGCGGTGGTGTTGCTGGTGTCATAGCCCAGCATCTCCATCTCTAACGAGGCCCAGATGAAGGGGCCGAGGCCCTTGGCATCGTTGTCGCGGATGGGTTCCGAGAGGTAGTAGGCGTAGCCGCCGTCGCGACGGCGGTTCTCCTTGACCGAGCCCTTGGGGTTGACCTGCTTCATGGCTGCCACCACCTCGTCGGTGGCTGCGGGGCCCAGACCGGCCACCGAGCAGCAGTTGGTCAGCGAGATGGTCTTGTCCTGGTTCACGCGGATGAAGTTGTTGATCATTCCCTTGTAGGCGCGTATGCCTGCGTCGCGGTATTTGGCGCCCACGTAGCCCTTGCGGTAGGCCTTAAGCAGGGCGTAGGTGAACATAGCGGTGCAGGTAGACTCCAGATAGTTGCCCTCCCGTCCCGGCGAGTCCATCACCTGGTACCAGGTGCCCGTCTGCTGGTCCTGCCACTTCAGTATGGCGTCGAAGTCGCGGCGCAGCAGGTCGATAACCTCCGAGCGCCGGCTGTACGACTCGGGCAGTGCGTCGAGCACCTCGATGAGGGCCATCGTGTACCATCCCTGAGCGCGGCCCCAGCAATGCTGCGACAGACCCGTATTCTTGTCGGCCCAGAAGGCCTTGCGCGTCTCGTCGTAGGCGTGGCGGTTCAGGCCCGTCTTCGGGTCGAGGGTGCGCTCGTAGGTCACCTTCAGCTGTTCCACAGCGTCGTCATAGATTTTCGTGGCATTTTTCTTGTCGGTGATTGGTACGGTCAGACAGCGGTAGGGCAGGCCCATGAAGATGCCGTCGAGCCACACCTGGTAGGCGTAGATGGCCTTGTGCCAGTAAACGTGGTCGGCCTTTGTGCGCGGCTGGTCCTGCAGCTGGCGCATCATGGTCTGCATGGCCTTGAGGTTCTTCTGCTCGGGCCACTGCTGGTACATGCGGGTGACGAAGTGGCCGGTGCGTATGTTGTCGAGGTTGTAGTCCAGTATGTTGTAGCCCCGTATGTCGCCCCGCTGGTTGATCATCGTGTCGGTGTACTCCTGACAGTAGCGCCGTATGTCTTTGCCGCCGTAGCGCAGGTAGGTGTCGAGCATGCCTTCCAGCTCTATGCCCATGACGTAGCTCCACTTGGGTTTGGTCGAGAAGTCGAGCAGGTAGGAGCGGGGCGTACGCTTCATCTCCGAATAGGTCATCCACTCCGAGTAGTGCTTATAGGGCATCTCCGTCAGGCAGAGCGAGCCGTTGACGTAGAGGTTGTCGTAACGGATGTTGCGCGTCTGGCCGGTAATCTTGTTGCCTTGGGCCACGTTATCGAAGCGGCAGTTACGGATGTCCACGTCGTACACGTTGCAGACGGTGTCGAGGGCGGTAATCAGCACGCCGTATTTAGACTTCTGGCAGTTGACGTTGTCGACGTACACGTTGCGCACCGTGGGGTTGAAGCCCCTGCAGCACACCTCGTTGTGCTCGTAGTCGAGGTTGATTTTCACCACGGCCTCGCCGCACTGCCCTACCTTGATATTGCGCATGTTGATGTTTTCGATGACGCCGCCCCTGCAGGAGTTGGTCTTGATGCGCAGCACGCGGTCCAGGTGGGGCGAGTCCATCACACAGTCGTGGGCGTAGACGTTCTGGCAGCCTCCACTGATTTCTGAGCCTATGACGACGCCGCCGTGCCCGTTTTTCATCTCACAGTTGCGTATGATGATGTTCTTCGACGGCATGTTGCGTTCGCGTCCGTCACGGTTGCGCCCGCTCTTGATGGCTATGCAGTCGTCGCCGGTGTTGAAGAAGCAGTCCTCTATCAGCACGCGGTCGCAGCACTCCGGGTCGCACCCGTCGCCGTTGGGGCCGTCGTTGATCATCTTTACGCGCCTCACGGTAATGTCGGTGGAGTGTAGCGGATGGATGACCCAGAAGGGTGAGCGTAGCAGGGTGACATCCTCAAGAAGTATGCGCTCGCACTTGTTGAAACTCACCAGCTGGGGTCTCAGACCGTCCTTGGGGCCGAAGACACGCTCCGGCGAGCGCCGGCCCTGCTCGTCGTACATGGGCACGCCGTCCTCTCCGTTTTTCAGCAGGCGGGGCCGCGCCTCTATTTTCTGGCTGACGATGCCCTCCTTCCAGCCGAACTTCGTGGCACCGCACCAGGGCCACCACGTCTCGCGGCTGCCGCCGCCGTCAATGGTACCTTGGCCGGTAATGGCTATGTCGTGGGCCTTGAAGGCATAGACGCAGGGCGACAGGTTGAAGCACTCCAGTCCCTCCCACGAGGTCTCGACGATGGGGTAGAGGCCGGGCTCGAAGGCGAACTGCAGCACGGCTCCCTTCTCGACGACGAGGTTGACACCCGACTTCATCTCGATGGCTCCGGTGAGAAACGTCGTGCCAGCGGGCACCACCACGCGGCCGCCGCCTTTCTTTGAGCACTTGTCGATGGCTTTCTGGATAGCCTTCTGGTTCTGTGCTGCCGAGTTGGCCGGTTTGGCGCCGAACTTGGTAATGTCGTAGTCCTTGCCGCTGATCTGCGGTACTTGGATGCTCTGCTCAATCTGCTTGTACTTGGCCTCGTCCCACCCGCCGGCTTGACTGAACAGCGGGAAAAGCAGGCATAGGAGCGTCAAACTTAGTAGTTTCTTCATTGTTTTAATTGGTTTAGTTCGTAGTTTCGTGCAAAGATAAGGAAAAAAAGTGAAACGGAGAAACAAAAGCCTGGAAAAACTTACGTAATCGTTTTTGTTGTCGCTCAGGTGCTAAAACCTGAAGTCGAGCTCAACGTCTACCATGTTGTAGTTGCTGTCGGTGGCTCTCTCGTTGACGCGGGCATACTCAATGTTGAGCTGCAGGTTCTTGGTGAACATGTAGTCGGCTCCCAGTTCATAGAAGGTCTTGCTCGAGCCCCACTCCTTGGCGTCGCGGTAGAGGTCGTAGCGCGCTTTGACATGGAGCTTCTGGCTGATGACGGGGGCTATGCAGAGGGCGTAGATACCGTCGGCCTTGTCGCCCTTCTTGTAGTTGGCATCGTAGCCTTGCGAATGGATATACTCCGAGCGCAGTGTCCAGTCGTTAGCGGTGTATTCAGCCGAGAAGGCATAGCGGTTCTTGGGCAGGCTGCGGGTGGTGCTGACGCCTGTGGCGGGGTCTGTATAGTTGATGCCCCGGCTGCCAGTCCATCCGAAGACACCTATCCGCAGACCCTTGGCAGGCATCACCCACAGGCCGCCAATGAGGTCCTTGCGGTTGTCGCCGTCCTTGGTGTTGATGCCCTGTCCGTTGAACACGCCCGCCTGGTAGTGCAGCCAGCACCGGCCTGAAGCGTCGGGCAGCAGGTCGCCCTGCACCTGCAGGCCTATGTCGCGCCCGTTGCTGGCTTGCTCGCCCGTGCGGTCGCTGAATCCGGCCAGCTTGGAAACGTTTTGCGAGTACGACATGAAGCCCTGCGTGATGGGGTGCATGGGGTTCTCGAAGGTGAAGGGCCGCTTAAACTGTCCGGCCTTTACCATGAAGTATTTGTACTTCTGCCACTCGCCGAAGAGGTCTACCAGCCTGATGGCCGACGAGCCTTCGCTGGTGTTGCCGTTGATTTGCATCTGCACCTTGGCGTAAAAGTCCTTATGGGGCCGGGCTTCAGCCGAGAAGCGGGCCAGCCGGAGGCTGAATGAGTTCTCGTGGGCCTGTTCCTTGTCAGAGCCCTGATACTGCACCATGCCGTAGCCCGACAGCTTGATGTCCTTCACCCACTGCGGCACTTCGATGAAGGCCTTCTTCTCCTGCGCCCCCGCTGTCAGCACGAGGCCGGCGGCCACGAGGGCCGTTGTCAGTTTCTTTCTCATAGTCGTGTGTTTTTATCGTTTGATGAGCAATACCACATTCTCCACGTGCGGCGTGTGGGGAAACATGTCTACGGGCTGTACGGCGGCTACGCGGTACTGGGCATCGAGCACCTGCAGGTCGCGGGCCTGCGTGGCCGGATTGCACGATACGTAGACAATGCGGCCGGGAGCCGCCCTGACGATGGTTTTCACCACGTCGGGGTGCATGCCGGCTCGTGGCGGGTCGGTGATGATGACGTCGGGGCGGCCATGCCGGTCGATGAAGTCGTCGGTCAGAATGTCCTTCATGTCGCCGGCATAGAACAGGGTGTTGGTAATGCCGTTGATGGCGGAGTTGGCCCTGGCGTCCTCAATGGCCTCGGGCACGTACTCGATGCCGATGACCTGGCGCGCCTGGCGGGCCACGAAGTTGGCAATGGTGCCCGTGCCGGTGTAGAGGTCGTATATCAGGGGCTTGCTAATGGGAGGTGAGAGTAGGGAGGCGTCTGCCCCCACACCTGAGGAGAGCGCAAACTCGCGGGCTACGGCGTAGAGGTGGTAGGCCTGCTCAGTGTTGGTCTGGTAGAACGACTTAGGCCCCACCTTGAATCTGAGGTCTTCCATCAGCTCATAGATGTAGCCCGGCCCCTTGAAGCTCAGTATCAGCTGGTCGGCGATGGTGTCGTTGCACTTCTGGTTGTCTAAATACATCAGCGAGGTAATCTGCGGGAAACGGTCGGCCACGTGCTGCAGCAAGGCCAGGGCTTCGCGTTCGCCGCCCGTCTGGTCGTAGTGGAACTGTATGATGACCATCAGCTCGCCGCTGGCCGAATTGCGGAAGATGACGCCGCGCAGCAGCCCCACCTGCTGCCGCAGGTCGAAGAACGAGAGCCCGTGCTGCACCGCATAGTCGCGTATCTCGTTGCGTATCCGGTTGTGCAGGTCGTCCATGAGCCAGCATTTCTCTATGGGCAGTATCTTGTCGAACGCGCCGGTGACGTGAAACCCTATGGCGGGCACCTCCTTGGCCCCTCCCCCCTCAGTCGGCGCCGGGGGCAGGCTCAGCAGCTGCTCCCTGGTAAGGTAGCGCCGGTTGGCACAGCCGAAGTCGAGCTTGTTGCGGTATTCACGGGTCTTGACGCTGCACATGATGGGGCGAATCGCGGGCAGGGCCACCTTGCCGATGCGCGTCAGCTGGTCGGCCACCTGCTGCTGCTTCATCCTGAGCTGTTCGCTGTAGGGCAGGTGCTGCCACTTACAGCCGCCGCAGTTGCCGAAGTGCTGGCAGAACGGCGTGGCGCGCACCCCGCTATATTGCACGAATCGCTCCACCGTGCCCTCGGCGTATGAGTGCTTCTTGCGCCTGATCTGTACGTCGCACACGTCGCCGGGCACGCACCAGGGTACAAACACCACGAGGTCGTTCCAGTGGAACAGACATTTACCCTCGGCAGCCGTCGCCTCTATGGTCACCCCCTCGAGCAGCGGCAGCGGTTTCTTGTTTCTCGCCATATCTCTGTGTTTCTGTTAGCAGGTGATTTCAAAGTCCAGGCATGAGCGCTGAACGGTGTAGGGTCTTACCTTCGTGTTGGCCACGGCCACGTGCTCGGGGTGGTGGGCGTAGGCCTTGAGGGCCTCCTCTGACTCCAGGGTGGAGTCGAGCATGACGTCGGCATTCGACGAGTCCAGCCTTCCGCTGATGTTCACTTTCACGTCGATGAGTCCCGGCACCTTGCCTACCAGCCCCTCAAGACCGGCCTTGATGCCGGCCTTCACCTCGGCCTTCTGCTCCTCCGTCAGTTCGGGGTTAAGTGTCCAAAGAATAATGTGCTTTACCATTTTTACTTTTATGTGTTGAATACTAAAATGTTAATTATTGCGCAAAGGTACAACTTTTTTTCGAATTACCGTCATCGTCGTGTGTAAATCAACAAAATTTTCGCACTTTTGTCTTTTTACCATTCAAAATATACAACCATTTCTTCGTCGGCTTGCCCTGCAACTTGCGGCCGTCGAGCGTGTTCCACTGGTCACCGCCTGCTATTTCAGGGATAGCGGCACGAATAGCCGTGGCATCGTCATAGAATTCAACGTTCGGCATACTGAT
>CAMNJY010000006.1 GCA_946541745.1 uncultured Prevotellaceae bacterium | reverse complement strand
ACCCACGCATTGTGCGTACCGGAACCAATGCCATCGACATTCTTCCTGGAGCATACACCAACAACCATGAGTTCGGTACGGCCACAACAGAAGGAAGAGGAATTATCACTGCCATCAACAATGCAAACGAATCCATCAAATCGGTATATATTTCCATTGCCAATACAGGTAACAATGCCGGTACTACTTATACCATCGCCAACAGCAACATCACCTATTTAAGTTTTGAGGGGATTAAGAGTGCATACAACGGTGGTCCTACAGTCAATGTTACAGGATGTAGCTCACTCCAGACATTAAACCTGAAAGATGCTATCCTCAGTGGTGTAATAGCAAACGGCATTACATCATTGACCACGGTTGACATGACAGGAACCACGAACTCTGGCACAACCAACCTGTCAGGCACAGGCCTCAGGACTTTCACCACGAACAGCAGCACGAAGCTGCAGGGCGACATCAACCTGATGAGCACTGCCCTGACCAGCTTAAACACCACCGCCGAGATTGGTACAACAACGGGAGGCACGGGTAACATCCTGCTGAATGGCTGCGAGTCGCTGGCAAGCATCACCCTCGGCAGTGCCCAGTTCAAGAATGAGACGAGCATGATACACATCGACAAGAACACGACGGAGAACAACGACGCTATCGACGCGCTCAGCAGGACGGAGACCGTAGGCGAGTCACAAGTAGCTGTGAAGACCATCTTCGTCCCGAACGGTTTTACTTCTTCCTCACGTATACACCCTTACGAAGAAGTGCAGAATAACGTTAGTGAGGTTGCGGGTTCGAGTGCAAATGAAGATGGTGACAAATGCTCCATCACCTACGATGCTACCACGAAGGTAGCCACCGTTCATACAAACGAGCCCGGCCACTTCGCCACCATGATGGAAACCAGATATGGAAACTATCCGCTGGGTGCGACGTTCAAGTTCGATGCTACCAGCAAGATCAACATGGCCGACCTGCAGGCGCTGGCCGGTAAAATCAACGCAAATGACTACAGCTGGCGTAGCAACTACTACTATGTTGACCTGTTCGACATCAAGGCCGACAAAACCACCTGCGACAACACTACAGGTGCGATTGGCAAGGCCATTGAATGGATGCGTGATAACGACCGCCAGTTCAAGGGCTTGATTCTGCCGAAGAACCACACGCAGTATGGCTCGGGTACGACGCTGATAGAGGATGCTGCCAACGCAGAGACTCCCGTGGCCACCTGCTCGGAGTTCATCGCCTACTATAAGACAAAGGAAGAGAACGGTTCGGATGCTACCAAGAAGATGACCGTGGCCCACGTCTATAACCAGAGCAACAGCAGTGATAGCTACCAGGCCAGCTTCGACAAGATGAGCAGCCTGCTGCGCCTGCACGACGACGTGACGGGAGCAGAAGGCGGTACCGGCACCGACGTGTTCCTGGTGACTACCAACAGCATCAATAAGTTGAACATCGACAACATGGTGGCCAATGCCTCAAGCATTGAGGTGGTCAACAACGAGATGGTTGCCTCTACCAAGACTGATGCTTCCATCTATGCCTATCCGAAGACGGCCGGCGACTTCACGGTAGCCGTGACTGCCAGCGGACTTTACAACACGCCCACCGAACTGCTGAAGATTGAAGGTCCCATCAGCTCTGGCATCGCCACAGCCCTGAACAAGTTCACTAACGGCCCGCGTGTGCTCGACCTGAAGAACATTGCCCGCGAGCAGGCTACCGACGCGTTCATCAGCACGCTGCTCGCCGCACTGACCAACAGCAAAATCGAGTACATCATCCTGCCCGAGGGGATGCAGAAGAGCACCGTCTGCCGCACTTACTCCAGCTCGATGACCTCGCTGAAGGCCGTCATCTCGTCGTCGGCCACCAACCTCGTGGCTCACGTCCAGCAGCCAGGCTCGCTGGCCGAGGCCCGCTACCTCGCTACCGGTGGCAGCATTCCGACAGAGACGGGCTTAATTTCGCCGACGATAACAGGCTTGACCTCTGTCACGCTGAGTGGCAATCTGAATGCAAGCGACATCTTCGCTAATGATACTGGTCATAAAGTGGATAACAACGGCCATTGGACAACAACTGGCAGCAACGCAAAGCCGATGGCACTCTCTGGCGAGCAGGGCACCATTACGACCATCGACCTGAAGGATGCCGTGTTCCCCACGCAGACGGATATGAACTTCTCGTATGCTGGTTTGTCGTCGCTTACAGATGTCAAGCTGCCTATTGCCAGCACCATGGACAAGTTGCCGGAAGATTGCCTGAACAACATAGAAACATTGAAGCAGCTCTGCATACCGAGCAATTATAAAGTGATAGAGAAAAATGCGCTCTTCCTGTGTGGCGCATTGACAATCATTACAGATAATGATGCTCATACTCTGTATATAGGTAAAAACGGTGAGTCGTTCTTGACTGAAGCAGATGCTTTTACGGCCTCCTATGATACCTATACCTTGTCGAAGAATATAACCAATATTGCAACAGGTTCGTTTAATACGCGTTCAATATCTTTGAGCGACATTTATGTCATGGCAACCACAACACCAAACTGTGAGAAGGATGCTTTTGCTGAAGGTATGTATGTAGGTTGGAAAGGTTTCACCGGAGGTGATTACCCATATTGTCGTGAGAAATATCGTAACAACTTACATCTGTATACAATTCTGCATTATCCGGCCAAGAGCAACACCAATCTTACAGATGCTGATTATGAAGCTATGGAAAAGAACTATACCGACGTAACAAAAATATATACTAAGAAGGAACAGACAGGTGCTAAGGATGCTAATGGAAGGGAAATAGTATGGCCCACATTCCCCGAGCTGAGGCGTGTTTTTGCACAGGCTTCTGATGGCCTGACATGGTATGATTGGCCAACGGCTTACACTACCGATCCCCAGTATGCTGTGAACGAGATAGCATCACTTCAGGATCAGTATAAGGATTATCAGGAAGCAGATGCGAGCAAAACCTATGACTTTAATGACTATATCGGCTGGCATCAGTTCGTGTTGACCATGGCCTCTAACTACCAACCATCAGAAGAGGTGGTGAATAATAAAATTGATCGCCGTTACGTAGATGCTGGTTATTACACGTTCTGCATACCATTCGACATGACGCTTGAAGAAGTTATCGAGTTGATGGGTGTTCCTGCTAGTGATAATACCTATAATAACTATCTTGGTAGTAGTGAAACCCCTGTAACTGAAAGTATAGTTCCGGAGATCTACCAACTTAACTTGGTCACTCGTAAGTGGGCTAACACTTCAATTACGAATGATAAGAATGTAGTGAAGCTGATATTGACAGAAAACTTGTATAATGCTACAAGTAAGGAAACAAGTTATCTGGATTTCGCCTCATCAGTAGAAGGTGGAGTCATCAATATCACAAAAAGCCTTGTGACCTTACCCGACGGTGTGTGCCTGAAAGGCGGTCGCCCATATATCATCAAGGCATATAAGCGTCAGGGGAAAACGATTAAGAGTCGTAATCTGGGACAGTTTATTATGAATGAATATGGAAATAAGTTTAAATTGGCTGCTTCTTGCGTACATAATTGCTTCGAGCAGCTTGGTAGCGGTTCTTTGAAGACTCTGCGATTTGCCAAACCATACGAAAACCATAAGGTTCAGGCCATGATGGATAGCGAATATGGATCACTTTTAACCTATAATGAAGATGATAAAGAAAAGAAATACTATTACACGATGATAGGTCAGTTCTGGACTCAGAAACTTCCTCTTTATTGTATCTATATGAGTGGCAATAATCATTGGTATCGCTATGACCAGGATGAGGGCTATAATTGGCAGGCTTATAAGTGTGTCATTATGGCATCTAAAGAAGGAACTGATAATACTGTTGCCCACTATGGTGGTGGATATCGTCAGGCCGAAGGTGACTATACTCACTATCCAACTGTGAAAGAAAACACAACCGACCAACTTGATAATTCGTTTAAACTTGGTTTCCTGGACGGTCGTAACGATGATGACTTCGATACGGCGACCAACCCTGTTGGAACAAGATATATATTCGCATTTGATGACGGTATTGTGGAACTGGATGAGGAAGGTAACGAAGTGACTGCCATTGAAGAACTTGACGGCGAGATTGTTGCTCCTTTGAAAGATGATAATCGTGTTTACAACATGCAAGGCCAGTATGTAGGACAGATGAATAACAGTCTGGGCAAAGGCATGTATATTGTGAATGGAAAGAAAATCGTGGTTAAATAAGGTAAGAGAATGATGAATATGAAAAGAAAATATAGTAAACCTACCGTCCGGGTTGTACAATGCTTAACACAGAAGTTCTTTGCGGCATCACAAGACCCAAATACTAATCCTACTCAATGGCAGGTGGGGGAGGACCCAATTGGCAGTGGACGGCCTAACCCGGATGCTGACGAGGCAAGACGCTGGAATATTGGTTCTCCTTGGGATAGTTGATTTAAAAAATGCATAAATGAGAAATGCAGGACTCTCTTCCTTGCAGTGGAAAGGAGTCCTGCTTTTCTGTAATATGAGAATAATGAGAAATCTGGTAATCTTTTTGGCTTGTTGCCTGTGTAGCGAAATCAGTGCAGAAGATATTGTCTTCGCAGATGCTAACGTCAAGACGCTGTGTGTGGCAAATTGGGATTCCAATCATGATGGTGAACTGAGCTTAGAGGAAGCATCAGCAATTAGCTCGTTGGGCGAAGTGTTCCGCCAAAACAGCAATATTAGTAGTTTTAATGAATTAAGGTATTTTACCGGACTAACAACTATTAATGATTATGCTTTTTATAAAAGCAGTATACAATCTGTGACTTTCCCAAAGTCTGTGGTTTCGATTGGCAAATATGCTTTTAGCGAGAGTGGCATTAGTGGCGAATTGCTTATACCAGGTTCTATTATTGAAATATCAAATTACGCATTTTACGATTGTAACCAGCTGACAAGTGTCGTGATGGAAGAGGGTGTCGAGACAATTGGATGGCATAGCTTTTCGGGGCCAATCCGAGTAATGTCGTTACCTGCCAGTCTCAAGAATATGAAGACGATGGCAGTTGACCCCTATATTAATGCTGCTCCGTCTTCAGGAATTTTTATGCCTCAGGGGGACTTAACTGTAATAGTGCGCTCTCTGCAACCAGCGGTAATCAACGAATACGCCTTCTATTATTCTTTTGATTACGGCCACCTCATCGTCCCCTTCGGCACCGTCGATGCCTACAAAGCCGTGCCAGGGTGGTCGCACTTCGGCGAATACCTGCAGGCCGGCGACGTGAATGGCGACGGGGCGCTGAACGTGAAGGACGTGGTGAGCCTGAGTGCACACATCATGGGCAACAGGCCGTCGCCCTTCGACGAGCGGCTGGCCGACGTGAACGGCGACGGGAAGGTCAACGTGAAGGACGTGACGCTGGTGTGCAACTGGATAATGCAGAGAAACGGAAATCAAAACTAAAAAGATGAAAAGAAAACTGAATATCATGGCTCTTCTGATGTACTTTTGCTACACGGGGTTGGCAGCCGACGGGCTGCGCATAGAGCCGTTTGAGATACAGCCTGGCGAGACGGACAAGAAGGTGGCCGTAGTGCTCGACGACGCCAACGGCATTTATACGGGTGTGGAGTTCTGGCTCTCTCTGCCTGAGGGCATCGCCGTCAGCACCGATAAGTATGGCGACTACATGGTTGAGCCCTCGGCGGCGGCAATGCGGCATACGTTCGACATCAGCCGGACGGCGGACGGCAGCTATCACTTCCTGGTTTACAGCACCAGCCTGCGACTGTTGGGCAGCGGCGTGCTGTGTACGCTGAAGTTGGACGCCGGCAGTATGACCACATTGGGAGCGACTACGGGCAGTCTGAAGGCCGTGGTGCTCTCCGACGTCAACGGGCAGGGGCCTGAGTTCGACGAGATACCGTTCACCGTGACCGTCGCGGCCCCGGCGCCCGAAGTCATCCCCGTGGCCATTGGCAGCATGCGCCTCGCCACGCTCTACTATGCTGAGAAGGCACTGACTGTGCCGGAGGGTGTTGCGGCGTATGTGGTGACGCAGGACGACGTGGACGGGGCGTTCAGCGGATGGACGGCGACCTACGGTGAGGGCGACGTGATTCCAGCCGGCGAGGCGGTGGTCGTCAGCGGCGCGCCGGGGACGTATGAGTTCGCAGTGGCAGACGCCGGCGGTGAGCCTGTGTCAGAAAACCTGCTGCGGGGCTACGATGCGACGACGGACGAGTCGCCAATGACGGTAGGCGAGGGTGATGGCGACTACCGCTACTACATGCTCTCGACCGACGAGGACGGCGACAACGTAGGCTTCTACTACGGCAACGACGAGGGCACTGCCTTCGAGTGCAAGGACCACCGGGCCTACCTGGCACTGCCCGCAGCTACTGCCGCCCGCTGCTATCCATTTGACATTGAGCAGTTAGCATCGGGCATAGATAGCGCAACACGGGATAACGCTCAATCTTCAACCTTCAATGCTCAATGGCATTCCCTTGATGGCCGTCGCCTGAACGGTTGTCCCATGAGGAAGGGCATCTACATCCGCAACGGCAGAAAGGAGGTGGTGAGGTGAAGCGACAATACAAAAGCCCCCGGTGCGAGGCGTTGCTTATAGCCCCCGAGCAGCCGCTGACGGTATCGGTGAACAACCGCAAGGGCAGCGGCGAGCAGCTGAGCCGTGAGTCGTACCTCAGCGATGAGGAGAACCTCCTCATCTTATCCATCCTACTGTAACTACCCAAACGCCTGTTGACCCGGAAATTCCCCCTCCGAATTTTTGGCCGTTTCAGAAATTGTTTGTATATTTGCAGGTTTCGATTAGAATTTCCAGCGTACTTGCAGGTCGATATCGGTCTGCGACTTTCCGTTGATTTGTTGTAGGGCTGAGCCGATGGCGGCGCGGTCCAGGTAGCGGGTGCAGCCAGCCTTGGCGGTCAGCGTCAGGCGGGCGGCGAGGGTGGCCTGTGCCATCAGTGCTATGCGGAGGCCGTGGCCGTAGTAGGCGGGAAAGGCGAAGGTGTAGAGCGGGCTGCGCTCGTAGACGTAGAGGCGGCTGGCGTAGCTGTCGGTATGGAAATAGCCCAGGGTGGCACTCAGCCTGAGCCGCTGCCACTGGGTGGTGGCCTGCTGACTCAGCATGTAGCCCTGCTCGCGCTGCCCGCTGCCGGTGACGACGCCGTCGGCCTGGGTGGTGGTGCTCAGGGGGCCGTCGCTGCCCCAGCAGAGGGCCAGGCGGGCGCGGTGCTCGGTCATGTTGACGAGCCGCAACTTGTCGGCATCGTCGCGCTGACGCAGGTGAAGGCGGTAGCGGGCATTGAGGGTCCACCGGCTGCGGCTGACGGTGGCCGTGACGAGGTTGTCCCAGGCACGCGACGACTGCGACACCTGGTAGCGTGCCCAGGCAAAATAGGCATAGTCGGTATAGGCCTGCAGCCGCAGTGAAGGTGACGGCTGCCACGTCAGGGCGGCATAGAGGGCACTCTCGTTCTGCACCCGTCCGCCCTCGGCCAGCGAGCGGGCATAGAGGGCGGCATAGCGGTAGCTGTAGAACCGCTGCAGGAGCATGACGCTGAGGCCGTCGGCCACGTTCATGCTCGCGCTGTTGATGGTGGCTATGGCACCGTGGCGGTCGACGGCGGTCTCGCCACTGAGCACGACGCGGGGGTGGTAGTAGGCGTAGTCGGCACTCAGGTTCATGAAGTCGCTGCCCTGGGCGTAGTGGCGGCGGTAGAGCGTTGACGTCTTGGGGCGTAGCGGGCGGTCGAGGTGGCTGTAGAGGGCGGTGGCACCGAGGTGTAGGCCTCCCAGCCGCCAGGCCACGTGGGCACCGGCATCAATGGCGTGGCTGTTGTGCTTCTTCTGCATCTCGGTGGGTGTGCGGTGATAGCCGTCGTCGACAATGGTGCTCATGGAGCCGTCGGCGTTGAGCGTAGCGTCAAGAGGGCGGTGAGAGGCGAAGGCTGTCAGCCGGCAGTGGTCTGACAGGCTGACGGTGGCGGCTATGCCGCGAAAGTAGCCTGTCGGCGAGCGCGACGAGTGGGGGCGCACGGTGGCGGCAGTGCGGCCCAGCTGCTGAAGCGTGGCCAGCTTGCCCATGCCGAAGCTGTTGTTGAGCACCAGGCCCATGCCCGTTGACAGCTTGTATTGGCCTATGACGATGTTGTCGATGCGACCCCATTTCTTCACCTGCAGGTAGTAGGAGTAGAAGTCGTAGCCCAGGCTGTTGCCTGCGGCAAAAAATGGCTCGCCGGCATCCTGTGCCCCCACCAGCCCCGCCTTGACGTAGTCGCCGTAGCGGAACTGGTAGCGCGTCCAGTGGCGGTAGGGGTAACCCAGATAGCCGTTGCGGTCGCCCTGCCGTTTATATAGTGGTACGCGGACGTCGGCCATCAGCTCGTGACGGCCGTGCTTCATGATGCTGTCGAGATGTGGAAAGGCCCTCGTCTGCTCCTCGCTGACCATAGTGAAATAGGGCAACAGCTCTATCTGTATGAAGTCCAAGGGGCGTATCATGCGCAGCTCGTTGAGCGACTTCAGGGAGCCGTAGCGGTAGCGGTACTCCATGATGGCCTCCACCTGCTGGCCGGTGAGGAATGGCAGCACCTCTAACTGCTCACGGGTGGCGGTGTTGAGGTTCAGCGGCTGTTGTTCCAGCTCGCAGAGCATCTGGTAGGTGTCGTCCCATGCTGCCGACTCCATGTCGTCGGCGGTCATCGTCTCAGCCAGGAGCTGCTCCCACGGCCGCGGCGTCTGGCTGCTGACGGTGAGCGCCGTGAGCAGGCCGCAGAGCAACAACGACAGCCTCATAGGCACCGGCGGTTTACTTACACAACTTACAGCCCTCGCACTTGTTGAGTTCGCCACGGAAACGCTTCTCAACCAGGTGGTGCAGGCGGTCGCGCAGCGGGGCCAGCTCCATCTTGTCGATGACCTCGTTGATGAAGGCATTCTGCAGCAGCAGCCTGGCCTCCTTCAGGGGTATGCCACGCTGGCGCATGTAGAACAGGGCGGCATCGTTCAGCTGGCCGACGGTAGAGCCGTGGGCGCACTTCACGTCGTCGGCATAGATTTCGAGCATGGGCTGGGTGTACATGCGGGCCTCACGGGTGGCCGTAAGGTTCTGGTTGGTCATCTGCGACGTGGTCTTCTGGGCTCCCGGCTCTACCAGCACGCGCCCGGCAAATGCACCCGTGGACTGGTCGTCGAGCACGTATTTGTAGAGCTGGTTCGACGTGCAGTGCGGGGCGCGGTGGGTGATGAGCGTGTTGTTGTCCACATGCTGCTGCTTGTCGGCGATGACGCAGCCGCAGCACTGGCACTCGGCTCCCTCGCCGGAGAGCGTCAGGTCGAGCTTGTTGCGGGTGATGCCGTTGTGGAGGGTGATGACGTTGTGGTTGACGCGGCTGTGGGCTTGCTGGTCTATATAGACGTTGCTGACGCGGACGTTCTTGTAGTGGGTTTCCTCCAGACAGTAGAGGTCGAGCGAGGCGTTCGTCCCTACGCAGGCTTCGATGACCTGTGTGGTGAGGAAGTGGCGGTCGTCAGCGGCATGGTCGCAGAAGAGCATCTTGATTTGCGCATCCTCCTCCACCACTATCAGCACCCGGCGATTGACCATCAGCGCGTCTCCCCTGTTGAAGGATGACGGGGCCTTGAGGATGTTAATCACCTGGACAGCGCGCTCCACCTTGACGCCACGTGGCACGTAGACCATGAGGCCGTCCTGGGCCAGCATGGTGTTGAGGTCGCTGACGGCGGCCTCGTCGCTGGCGGCCTGGCGGTTGTAGTAGCGGGCCACCAGGTCGGGGCGCTCGTCGGCAGCCTGTCGCAGCGACCCTATGAAGACCCCCTCAGGCAGCGCACCCTTAGGCTGCGACTGGGCATAGAAGGCGTCGTTCACCATGAAGTAGAGCAGGGTGGAGAGGTTGGGCACGTCGCAGCGGAAGGCCTGGTAGGGGTCAACGGGAATCTGCAGGCGGTTGAGGTTCAGGCCGTAGTCAGGCTCAAAGAGCCGGCCCATGTCGGTATATTTGTAGCGCTCCACCTTGCGTGAGGGGAAGCCCTTGGCCTTGAACCGCTCGTAGGCCGCGTCGCGCTGGCTGTTGAGCACGTCAGCCGAGTGCCGGCAAATCATTTCGCGGGCCTGCTCGTAGAGGTCTGTGTATTGGGAGGCTGAAGCCTCACCCCCGGCCCCTCTCGCTGGGGAGAGGGGAGAGGTTACCTTGTCGGCGGTATTGTTGTCTATGCTTTGCATTTCTTTCCTTCTTTAGTATGCACCTGAAATCACCCTGTAGAAGTAATGACTCCCCTCTCCTCAGCGAGAGGGGTTGGGGGTGAGGCTTGAGGGGCCGGGGGTGAGGCTTGAGAGGCTCTTTATCCAGTCATACCCGTGCTCCTGTATGTCGCGGGCCAGTTCGGGGCCGCCGGTCTTGACGATGCGGCCCTGGTAGAGCACGTGGACATACTGCGGGCGGATCATCTCCAGGAGCCGGTCGTAGTGGGTGATGACGATGCACGACGTCTCAGGCGTCTGCAGCTTGTTGACACCCTCGGCCACGATGCGCATGGCGTCGACGTCGAGGCCGGAGTCGGTCTCGTCGAGTATCGACAGTTTGGGCTCCAGCATGGCCATCTGGAATATCTCGTTGCGCTTCTTCTCGCCGCCGCTGAAACCCTCGTTGACCGAGCGGTTGGCCAGCTTGGTGTCCAGCTCCACTATCTTGCGCTTCTCGCGCTGCAGCTTCAGGAACTCGGCCGCGTTCATAGGCTCCAGGCCCAGGTACTTGCGCTTCTCGTTAATGGCCGTCTTCATGAAGTTGGTCATCGATACCCCGGGAATCTCTACCGGATACTGGAACGAGAGGAACAGCCCCTCATGGGCCCGCTCCTCGGGCTTCATCTCCAGCAGGTTTTTGCCGTTGAACCAGGCTTCGCCCTCGGTGACCTCGTAGAGCGGATTGCCTACCAGTACGGCCGACAGCGTCGACTTGCCCGAACCGTTGGGCCCCATGATGGCGTGGGTCTCGCCGTCGTTGATGACCAGGTCTATGCCCTTCAGTATTTCCTTGTCGCCTATCTTTGCGTGCAGATTTCTGACTTCTAACATGTTATTTACTTTTTTTCGGTTTGCAAAGTTACAACTTTTTCCCAATATGCTGGTATGCGATGATGATGTTTAACGTAATTTGTGCATAAAGAAGACGGAATATTTGGTTTTTTGATGACTAAATTGTAACTTTGCAGGCTCAAACAATATAACAATAACCTCTATGCGTAAAGTAATAGGAATAGGCGAAACCGTGCTCGACATCATCTTCAAGGGCGACCAGCCGCTGCAGGCGGTGCCCGGCGGTTCAGCCTTCAATGCTCTTATCTCGCTGGGGCGCGCCGGTGTGCCCGCCATGTTCATCGGCGAGGCCGGCAACGACAGGGTGGGGCAGAACGTGAAGAAATACCTGACCGACAACGGCGTGGACGCCTCTAACGTGAATACCTTTCCCGAGTCGAAGTCGCCCATCTCGCTGGCCTTCCTCGACGAGCAAAATAATGCTGAATACATATTTTACAAAGACCATCCCCACGACCAGCTTGACTTTGTCTACCCCGACATACAGCCCGACGACGTGGTCATCTATGGCTCCTACTTCTCTATCAACCCCGTGGTGCGGCCTCAGGTGATGGGGTTTCTCGACTACGTCAAGCAGCACGGAGCCATCCTCTACTACGACGTCAACTACAGGGCCTCGCACCGCAACGACCTGATGAAGGTGACGCCCAACATTCTGGAGAACCTGGAGTTTGCCGACTTCGTGCGCGGTTCCGACGAGGATTTTTCCGTCATGTACAACAAGAGCGATGCCGACAGCGTGTACCGCTCTGAGATTTCGTTCTACACCAAGAACTTTATCTATACCCGCGGTGCCCAGCCCGTAGAGCTGAGGGCCGGCGGCGGCTTTGCCAAGCAGTACCCCGTACCTCCTACCAAGCCCGTCAGCACCATTGGTGCCGGCGACAACTTCAATGCCGGTTTCGTCTACGGTCTCATCAAGTACGACATTAGGCGCGCCGACATAGAGCGCGGACTTACTGAGGCGCAGTGGGACAAGGTGATAAGCTGTGCGCAGGCCTTCTCGGCCAACTGCTGTCAGAGCCTGAGCAACAGCATAGACGTGGAATTCGGACAAAACCTAAAAAACAATTCATAGACAATGATGAAAGAAATCACCAACGGCATCTACTACGTAGGTGTCAACGACCGCAACAAGACGCTCTTTGAGGGCCTTTGGCCCCTGCCCAGCGGCGTCAGTTACAACGCCTACCTCATCGATGACGAGAAAGTGTGTCTCGTTGATACCGTCGAGGCAGACTTCTTCATGCCCTTCCTGGAAAACATCCGCGAGGTCATCGGCAACAGGCCCATCGACTACGTCGTGGTCAACCACATGGAGCCCGACCACAGCGGGTCGCTGGCACTGCTGCGCCAGTTCTACCCCGACATCCAGATTGTGGGCAACAAGAAGACCTTCGACATGATGGCCGGTTTCTACAAGCTCACCACCGGCCTGAAGGAGGTGAAAAACGGCGACACCCTCACCCTCGGCGCCCACAGCCTGCAGTTTGTCCTCACCCCCATGGTACACTGGCCCGAGACGATGATGACGCTGGCAACCGTTCCCGCCTCATCTGATGTGGCAATGCCACAACAAACAGTGCTCTTCAGCGGCGATGCCTTCGGCTGCTTCGGGGCCTTGAACGGTGCCTACGTCGACGAGCAGATGAACTGTGACGAGTTCTGGCTGGAGATGACGCGCTACTACTCCAACATCGTAGGCAAGTATGGCACCCCCGTGCAGATGGCTCTGAAGAAGCTCGCCGGCGTGAAGGTAGACTACATCTGTGCCACCCACGGCCCCGTGTGGCACGAGTATGTGGAGCGGGTCATCGGTATCTATGACCGCCTGTCGCGTTACGAGGCCGAGCCGGGACTGGTCATCTGTTACGGCACGATGTATGGCAACACCGAGCGCGCCGCCGAGGTCATTGCCCGCGCCGCCGCCCAGGCCGGACTGAAGAACATCGTGATGTACAACGTGTCGAAAACCCACCACTCCTACATCATACGCGACCTCTTCCGCTACCGGGGCCTCATCGTCGGCGCACCGACTTACAACACCGGCCTGTACCACGAGATGAACGTGCTGCTCGACGAACTGTCGCAGAAAGACATCAAGGGCCGTTGCATAGGCTGGTTTGGCAGTTACAGCTGGGCGTCGAAGGCCGTGGCCGAAATTTCCCGGTGGAATGAGGAAAAACTGAAGTACGAACCCGTCGGCGAGCCCGTGGAAATCAAGCAGGCACTCAACGACGACACCCTGGCCCGATGCGAGGCCCTGGGACGGGCCATGGCCGAGCGCCTGCTGGCACAGTGAGCGTTGTGATTTTAACTTAAACAGCCGCTGCCTCCACCCGGGGCATCGTTGTCAGGCAGGGGGCAAAGTCTGTGCAGCGTTAGCACGCTTTTCCTTTTTGTAAAACCCTTCCGGAAAATCCAGGCCTTGGATTTTATTAAAGGGACTCCCTTTCGTTCAAAAGGGAGTCCCTTTTTAGCGAAAGGGAGTTCATGAATTATAGGTTTGGTAAGATAATCTGCAAACCATCGTTCCCAAAGGTGTTTTTGTGTGTCAGATTTGGTGGCAGAGTCTGCAAATTAGACATTTTTTCTTTTTGTTTCGCCAACAAATTTGTAACTTTGCACCGCAAAAACCAGTCAGGCAAACAAATGATAGGAACCATAGTCAACACCTGCACCATTGTGGCAGGCACGCTTTTAGGGGCGTGGATGCACCGCGGCATCAAAGAGAAGTATAAAACCGTGCTCTACGACGCCTTAGGGCTGGCGTCGCTGGCCATAGGGCTGAACGCCACCATCAGCAACTTCGGCAAGAGCCAGTACCCCGTGCTGTTCATCGTGGCGCTGGCCGTCGGGGGCGTCACGGGCACGTGGCTCGACATTGACGGGCGCTTCAAGCGGATGGTCAACCGGCGGTCGAAGGGCGGCGGCGAGGCCCGTCTGGGCGACGGTCTGAGTACGGCTATCCTGCTCTACTGCATAGGGCCGCTGTCGATGCTGGGCCCCGTCATTTCGGCCCTGAAGGGCGACCACACGTTTCTGTTTACCAACGCCACGCTCGACTTCGTGAGCAGCACCATCTTTGCCTCCACCTACGGGCTGGGCATGGTGCTGGCAGCCCCGGTGCTGTTTCTCTGGCAGGGGCTGTTCTACGTGACGGCCCAACTGTCAAGCTCGGCTATCAGCGAGTCGCTGATGGCCGAGCTGCTCATTGTCGGCGGGCTGATGATAACGGGCAGCGGACTGGCTCTGCTCAACCTGAAAGACTGCAAGACGCTGAACCTGCTGCCGGCGCTGCTGGTGCCGGTGGTGTGGTTTGCGCTACGGGGGCTTCTGGCTTAGGCGCCGCGGTCAGCCGAACAGACGGCCTTCTGAATGTCCTGCAGCGACGCGGCCACCAGGATGTGCTCCTGCCAGTGGCCGCGAATGACGCCCTGTGCCTGCAGGCTGTCGAGCATGGCGACGAGCGGGTCCCAGAACCCTTCGATGTTGTAGAGTATCACCGGCTTCTGGTGGTAGCCGATGGTGGCTGAGGCCGCCACGGTGAACATCTCGTCGAGGGTGCCTATGCCGCCCGGCAGCGCAATGAACACGTCGCTCTGGTCCATCATCAGCTGCTTGCGGTCTGACAGGTTGTCGCAGGGTATCTCTACGTCTAAGTACTGGCTGGCGCGGCCCGCCCTCTCTACCAGCATGGGCACCACGCCGACAGTACGCCCGCCGGCGGTCTTGGCGGCCCGGGCCACACACTCCATCAGCCCCTGGCTGACGCCGCCGTAGACGATGGTGTGGCCCTCGGTGGCTATCCATTGCCCCAGGGCCTCGGTGGCTTGCAATATGGAGGGGCTTAAGTGCTCGTTGGCCGAGCAGAAAACGCAAATCTTCATGGGAATGACTTATAGGTTGATGCCATAATTGAGTTTCACCTCGCTCATGACGAACGTGCTCTCAATGGAGCTGACGCTTTCAATGACGCCCAGCTTGTTGAGGATGAACTCCTGGTACATCCTCATGTCGCGCGTGCGCACCTTCAGCAGGTAGTCGTAGTTGCCGGAGGTGTTGTAGCACTCGGTGACCTCTGGTATGCGCTGTACGCGGTGCATGAACTGGTCGGCAATGTCGCGGTTGATCTGTTTCAGCTTCACTTTGCAGAACACCAGCAGTCCCTGCCCGAGCTTCTCGGGGTCGAGCACGGCCACATATTTCTTGATATAGCCGCGCCGCTCCAGCCGCTTCTGACGCTCGAAGACGGGGGTAGGCGTCAGGTTCACCTTGTCGGCCAGTTCCTTGGTGGTGAGCTTGGCGTTCTTTTGCAGTATACGCAGTATCTGCAGGTCTGTTTCGTCCAGTGTTTCCATATTCGGCTGCAAATGTAGTGATAAAATCTGAAACAACCAAGAAAAGCAGAATGAAATTTTGTCTGCCCCTCTGTCTTCCTACTGCCTCAGAGCCTCGACGTACTCGTAGAGCCGGCGGTAGAAGGGGTGGCGCGACATGGTGGAGACATCGCCGAGGATGATGAGTTTCATGCGGGCGCGGGTGATGGCCACGTTCATGCGGCGCAGGTCGCGCAGAAATCCTATCTGTCCCTCGTCGTTGGAGCGTACCAGCGAGATGATGATGATGTCGCGCTCCTGTCCCTGAAACCCGTCGACGGTGTTGACGGTGATGAGCTGGCGGAAGGGCTTGAAGTATTCGCGCTTCTTGAGCAGCGAGCGCAGGTACTGCACCTGTGCGCGATAGGGCGAGATGATGCCCACGTCGAGCCGCTCGTTGAGGATGCGCGTCTTGCCGATGCGCTCAAAGTACTGCTGCAGGGTGAGCAGTGTCAGCTCGGCCTCGGCCTTGTTGATGCGGCCGAAGTTCTCGCCAACGAACTCCTCCCTGAAGAGTGCGTTCTCCTGCAGTTCGCCGGTGTCTGTCCATTCCATCGGTATGTCAAGGTCGAGGATGGAGCGGTACTTCACCTCGGGCGCACTCTCCACCTGGTTGCCGTAGAACCAGTCGCTGGAAAAGCGCATGATGTCCTCGTTCATGCGATACTGCATCTTGAGCAGCGTCACCACCTCGGGCTTCTGGGCTACGATGCGCTCCATGAGCGTCGTGCCCAGCCCGGCCTTGAGGGCCTCATAGCTCTTCACCGTCGGCGGCAGCTGGCAGTGGTCGCCGGCGAGGATGACGCGCGAGCAGCGGCGGATGGGAATCCAGCAGGCGGCTTCCAGGGCCTGGGCCGCCTCGTCGATGAACACGGTGCCGAACTTCTGGCCGTCCAACAGGCGGTTGGCGCTGCCCACCAGCGTGCAGGCAATGACGCGGGCCTCGCTGAAGAGCTGGGCGTTGATGCGTATTTCCAGCTCGTTGGCGCGGTCCTTCAGCCGCTCCATCTTCTGGTGGAATTTCTCGTCGCCCCTTCGGCGGTGTGCCCTCAGTTCGCGGATAGCCTTGCGGATGGCCCACAGCAGCTCGTAGTCGGGGTGGCTCTCAAAGCGGCGCTCATAGGTGAACGAGAGCATCTTGTCGTTCACCCGCGACGGATTGCCGATGCGCAGCACGGGTACGCCGCGGTCGACGAGCTTCTCTGAAATCCAGTCGACGGCCATGTTTGACTGTGCGCAGACCAGCACCTGAGGCTCGCGGCGCAGTGTCTCGTAGATAGCCTCTACCAGGGTGGTGGTCTTGCCGGTGCCCGGCGGGCCGTGGACGATGGCCACGTCCTTGGCCCGCAGCACGCGGTTGACGGCCTCCTCCTGGGTGCGGTTCAGGTAGGGGAAGGGCTGGTCGCTGAAGGTGAACGTCTCAGCCCGCTGGCGGCTGTAGAAAAGGTCGCGCAGATAGCCAAGGCGCCCCTTGGCCCTGATGACGCGGTCAAGGGCGTCGAACATCGTGCGGTAGCTCGTCTCGTCGAACGACAGCTGTACGCCCACCTGTTCGGTGCCCTGCAGGTCGGCCACGGGGGCTGAGTCGGGTACGCTGACCACCATGCGGTTGCCGTCGACGTAGCTCACCGTGCCCGTGAAGCGGAAGTAGGTGAGCGACTGCGTCTTATGGCCCTCATCAGGCTCTTGAACCCTGAAGAACATGACAGGCCGGCCGAACTCAAAGTTGTGCTCTATGTCGTCGTCGGCAGTGCGCACTGCCTCCACGCAGAGCTGATTGAGAGAGTTGTAGTAGCTGCGGCCGATGTGTACAGGCCACCACGCGTCGCCCCGCTTGACGCGGCGGGCCATGCCCATCTGTTCTGTCTGCTGGCGGAAGGCCTCTTTCTCAGTCTGGTATTCTAATTGGAGCAGCTGTTTCTGCTGCTGTAAAGCCTGTATTGCATTCATTTGGCTGCAAAGTTAGGAAATATTTATGTATTATCCTCTTCAAAGATAGCAAGAATTATCGAATCTTCCAAATATTTTGCACGAAAACCGGAAATTTGCAACTTCTTTTGGCATATTTCTGCCAAATCTTGCAACGAGGTCGACAGTAACTTGTGGTTTTGCAGCATGGCTCTCCGCAGTGAATGCGACCGGCACAGCCTTACGGCAACGTAGCAGCAGCATGGGGACTATAATACATCTTTTATAGAAAGCCCATAGGTGGTGTCGTACCTACTTTGATGCCTGTTTTCCAATGGGCCGTTGTAACAGCATGACACTCAATCGGTTTCAAACTTAGGATTCCGCCAGCCCCCGGCATGTCGTTGCGGGGATGGAGATTTTGCCGTACCTTTGCAACCGCAAACAAGACAACAGCGCTGACGTCAACACTTGCAACCAGAACATGAAGTGAAACATTTTTAAAAAAAAGGAGACAGAATTATGGCAATCCAAATTGAAGAGTACAAGAACACCCGCACCTCGTCACGCACCTATGGACAGTACTACGGCCGCGCCGTTGACAACCCGCCCATCAGCCTCGACCAGCTGGCTGAACACATGGCCGAGCACAACACCCCCTACTCGCCCGGCTGCATCAAGGGTGTGCTCACCGACATGGTGAAGTGCATACGCCACCTGCTGCTCGACGGCATCAACGTCAAGGTAGACAACCTGGCCATCTTCAAGGCCCACATTGAGAGCACCGGTGCCGACAGCCTGCTGGCCTACGACCTGAACAAGAACGTGAAGTGTATCTGCCTCGTGGCACAGGCTACCGGACAGTTCACCCGCGAGGAGCTCACCAAGGCCAAAAACAAGCTGGTTTACGGCACCAAGACCAAGGCCGACCGCGACGCCGAGCGCAAGAAGCAGGACGACGACGAGACGCCGGAGCCTTAAGCCGCTGGCAATTGATGTTTGAAAACTGAAGAGTGAAGATTGAAAATTGAAGATTGAAGAATGAGTACGCGAAGGCACAGCTTTGTGCCTTCGCGTCTTTGCTTTGATAGCGAGAAACGGGCTGTGTTCGCACACGGGCTGTTGATTTACGTCAACTTTTAGGGCGTTTTGCGTCAGAAATCGCTGAAAGATGATGGCCGGTCGGGAATATTGGCGTAACTTTGCACCGTCAAAAGGAAACAATGGCAAATCTTCAATAGAGAAACAGACATTAGAAAAGGTATTGGTTATAAGGTAAAAGATTAAGTAGAGAAGGTATTAGAAAAAAAAGGTAATAAAGATTACTTCAAAGGTATTGAGTACAAGGTAAGAGATTGAACAAAGTAAGGATAACAAAGCGTAAAAGATTGTAAAAGGATAATGTGATCCACGTCGTGAGACGGAAGTCACTTTTCATAGCAAAGGTTTTTAGTTATTTGATATTGTGAGTGCGGTTCGCGGGCAGAGGTCCTTGAGCCGCACTTTTTGTGTTCAGCCTTTCTGCCAGTTGCCGCGCAACAGGCGGATGAGGAAAATGGAGCCACGGAAGGTAAGCTCGATGGCCATGGCCGTCCACACGCCGCGCAGACCGTAGTGCGGGGCAAGGGCGGCGGCCAGCGTGAGGCGCACGGCCCACATGGAGGTGAGGCTCATGACCGCCGGGACTATGGTATCGGCGGCCCCTATGAACACGCCGTTGGCCACAATGGAGGCGGCAAACATGGGCTCAGCCCACGCCTCTATGCGCAGGGCTTCGGTGCCCTGGGCGATGATGGCCTCTACGGGCGACATGAGCCCCATCAGCTCTGGGGCGAAGATCCACATGAAGACCCCCATGAGCGTCATGACGGCCATGCCGAGCGCCACCGACATGTAGGCAAAGGAGCGCGTCAGCAGGCGCTGGCCGGCGCCAATGCCCTGCCCTACGAGGGTGGTGGCAGCCTCGGCAATGCCGTAGCCCGGCATGTAGCAGAGGCTCTCGACAGTGATGGCCAGCGAGTTGGCGGCTATGGCGACGGTGCCGAGCGGCGCGACGATGATGGTACTTACAATCTGGGCGCCGCCCATGAGCAGGTGCTGCAGTCCCATGGGGGCACCTATCTTGAAGGCCATTTTGACGACGGCGGGGTCTATGCGAGGAACAAGGAGCGAGGAACGAGGAGCGAGACCGCCAACAGTGCCAGAACCATTCTCCTTCCTCGTTCCCCGTTCCTCGTTCCTCGCCAAAGACCGCGCAGGAAAAAGCGACAACATGGGCGAGCGCACAAGGAGGAAGTAAAGCATGAGCAGGGCGGTGACAAACTCGGCCACGCCCGTGCCCAAGGCTGCACCGATGACACCGAGGTCGAGGATATATATAAAGAGGTAGTTGAAGACCACGTCCATGACGCACATCAGGATGTTGAGCATGGAGGGCACCTTCATGTTGCCCGAACACTTTAGCATGGAACCCGCGAGGCCCGACATCTGGAAGAAGATGCCACAGATGCCGACGAGCATGAAGTACATGGAGGCGTCGTGGGCAATGTCGGCCGAGCCGCCGAGCCAGAAGGGCAGGTAGCGGTGGACGGCGACGGCCACCGTCATGAGCATGAGGCTCCAGAGCGTGGCGCAGACGAGGGCCTGGCGCAGCACGCGGCGCGCCGAGGCGAAGTCGCTGGCTCCTATGAGGTGGGCCACCTGGACAGAGAAACCCATGTTGGCCGCCGACCCGAGGCCCCCCATGAGCCAGGTGGTGGTCTCCACCAGCCCGATGGCCGCCGTGGCGTGGGCGCCGAGATGGCCCACCATGGCGGCGTCGATGAAAAACATGACGGTAGCCGAGATCTGGGCCAGGATGCTGGGTATGCTGAGACTGACGATGAGCCTGAGCTTCTCGGCCTGCGTCATCGTCCTGCCCTGGCGGATGTAAGCCAGTAGTTCGTCACTGCTTCTTGCCATGGTGATGGTAGGTGATATTAAGAAATGCGGTGCAAAGGTACAAAAAAATATCATGAAACAAAAAGAAAAAACCTTGAAACATATCGCCGCAGCGTATTAACAAACACAAAACAGAAAACGACGACAGAAATACTGGCTTTTCACAAATATTATGTAACTTTGCAGTCGCTTAGTAACTACTGCCCAAAGGTGACGAAAGGAACAAAAAATAAAAACTCAACAAACGTATGAAAACCAAAAGACAATTCTGTAAACGCAGCCGGTGCTGGTCACTGGCCGTCGGCGTGCTGCTGGCAGGTGGAAGCGTCTTGACCGCATGCTCGGAGTACGACCTGGACGAGCGCACTCCCGACGGATGGGGGTCGAGCATCTACAGCTGGCTCGACGAGCAGGGCAACTACACCAACACGGTGCGCATGATTGACGACCTGGGCTACCGTGAAGTGCTGGCCAAGACGGGCTCGAAGACACTCTTCGTGGCCGACGACGCTGCCTACGAGCGCTTCTTCCGCAACAATGCGTGGGGCGTGAGGAGCTACAACCAGCTGTCGACGTCGCAGAAGAAGCTGCTCATCTATGGCAGCATGATTGACAACTCCATCCAGTTGAACAACCTGTCGAGCGTGGAGGGCACGCCGCCCCGCGAAGGCGAGTGCATGCGCCGCTTCACGTCGAGCACCATCTACGACTCGGTGCCCATCATCAAGCCCGACCGCATGCCCGACAACCCCTACTGGCAGCGCCACCGCAACTCGGGGCGGCCGATGGTTTGCATGCAGGACATGACCACCGTGCCGCTGGTGCAGTTCATAGAGAAGCAACTGTCGAACAAGCGCATCACCAATGCCGACTATGACTTCATCTACAACCACACCACGCAGCGCAAGACCGGCGAGGCCTCGGTGAACGGCATCCAGGTGAGCGAGCCCAACATCAAGTGCTCAAACGGCTTCATTCACCAGATGAACGAGGTCATTACGCCGCTGCCCAACATGGCCGAGCTGATAGCCTCGAAGCCCCAGCTAAGCCTCTTCAACAGGCTCATGGAGCGGTTCTGCGCCCCCTATCCCGACCTGGACCAGAGCGTGACAAGGCAGTATAACTACCTGTACGACACCAACGTGGACACGGTGTTCCAGAAGCGCTTCTTCTCAGAGAAGTCGCAAAACGGCGAGGCCCTTGAGATATCGCCCGACCGCAAGGCCGTCCGCGCCCTGCTGAAGTACGACCCCGAGTGGAACGCCTACTACGCCGGCCGCAATGAGGAGACGGGCAACATCGTGCTGCAGCGCGACATGGGCGTCATCATGGTGCCCAGCAACGAGGCTCTCACCGATTACTGGGAAAACGGTGCCGGCCGCGTACTGAAGGACTACTACGGCACGTGGGACAAGGTGCCCGACGACGTGGTGGTAAAGCTCATCAACAACAACATGCTCAACTCGTTCGTGTCGTCGGTGCCCTCAAAGTTCTCCGGCATACTCAACGACGCCAACGACCCCATGGGCGTGGAGGAGTCAGCCATCGACTCCGTGTGGCTGGGCTGCAACGGCGCCGTCTACATGACCAACCGCGTGTACTCGCCGACGGCCTACGTCAGCGTGTCGTTCCCGGCACTGATCAACCAGACGATGAAGGTGCTCGACTGGGGCATCGTGCAGAACCAGTACAACGTCTACCTGAACTCGCTGAACACGTACTACAGCTTCTTCATACCTACCAACAAGTCGCTGCTGGAATACATCGACCCGGTGTCGTACGGCAAGTCGAGGACACAGCTGTTCCGATTCTACTTCGACGGGACGAAGCCTATCCGCGAGCGCGTATGGGCCAGCATTTGGAACTATGACACGGAAACGGGCGAAATAGGCGATTCCATCGGAAAAACCACCGACTACGACCAGATACGCAACCGTCTGCGCGACATCCTCGACACCCACATCGTGATAGGCAACGTGGAGGACGGCAAGACCTACTACCGCACCAAGGGCGGCACCGAGATCCGCGTCAGGAACGTGGCTGCCGGCTACAACGGCATGACCGTCGAGGGCAGCTACCAGGTCAACGAGGGCACGCCCGTGCCCGTAAGTTTCATCTACGACCAGACCGACGGCGGCAACGGCAAGAGCTACATCCTGGAGAGCCAGCCCATCATGGGCACCCGCTACACGGTGCGCGACGTGCTGTCGCAGCACGAGGAGTTTGCCAAGTTCCTGGAGCTGGTGGACGGCAGCGGACTGCTTGAGGTGATGCACGACAACTTCTCGTGCGGCGGCACCAACGTGTCGCTGTTCAACACCTACCACTATACGGTGTACGTGCCCACCAACGAGAGCATACAGAAGCTGCAGGACGCCGGCAAGCTGCCCACCTGGGAGCAGGTGGAGCGCCACGAAGAGACGGGCAACCTGCAGGCCAAGACGCGCGACTCGCTGGCCATTGTGAACTTCGTGAAATACCACATTCAGGACAACGCCCTCTTCATAGGCGCCGCCAGCGAGTCGGGCGACTATGAGACGCAGCAGGTGAACCCGAAGACCGAGCGCTTCTACCGCCTGAGGGCCACCCTCGACGAGAACGGCATCAGCGTCAAGGACGAAAGCGGCGCCACTCACAACGTGGTGACCAAGAACCCCGCCCTTTACAACCTGCAGGCCCGTGAGTACCAGTACAACTCCAGGGATGCCTCTACGGCCAACCAGCTGATAACCAGTTCGTCGGCGGTCATCCACCTGATAGACAGTCCACTGTTGATAGAAAATTGAAAACTGAAAATTATGAAGACTATAAAGCAATTATTCCACAGTGAAGATTGGACAAGGAAATTATGGGCAGCCACCGTCTGCCTGCAACTTTCATTTTTCGGCTTTCAATCTTCTATCTGCCACGCCCAGCAAGCCGGCGACATCATCAGCGGTACCGTGACCGACAACTTCGGCCCGGTGATGATGGCCAATGTGGTCGAGATTGACGCCGCCAACCGTATCGTGGCCTCGGCCCAGACCGACATGAACGGTAACTTCTCGTTCAAGCTGAAGAACCCCAAGGACAAGCTGCGCGTGTCGTACGTAGGCTACAAGACGCAGACGCTGCCCTTCAACAAGACCAAGTTCGCCATCAAGATGCAGGACGCCACCCAGATCAAGGAGGTGACGGTGACCTCCAAGCGCCGCGCCCAGGGGTCGGGACTGGCCATCCCCGTAGACGAGATTTCCACCGCCCGCCAGAGCATCGACATGAAGGAGTTTGAGGGCCTGGCCATCACCACCGTCGACGAGGCCCTGCAGGGCCGCATCGCCGGTCTCGACATCGTGGCCAACTCAGGTAACTTAGGTTCGGGCACGAGCATGCGCCTGCGCGGTGTGTCGAGCATCAACGGCTCGTCGGAGCCGCTCATCGTCGTCGACGGCAACGTCTGGGAAACCAACACCAACAACTTCGACTTCTCAAGTGCCAACGAGGAGAAGTTTGCCGAGCTGCTCAACGTCAACCCCGAGGACATTGAGAGCATCGCCGTGCTGAAGGACGCCGCCGCCACCGCCATCTGGGGCTCGCAGGGCTCCAACGGTGTCATTGAGATCAAGACCAAGCGCGGTGCCCGCGGCAAGACGCGCGTCAACTACAGCTTCCGCCTCACCGGCACCTACCAGCCCCAGGGTTACGAGATGCTCAACGGCGACGAGTACACCATGCTGCTGAAGGAGGAGTACTTCAACCCGTCGATGAGCGACGTGAACAGCAACATCCCCGAGCTGAACTACAATCCCTCGTTCTCCGAGTACGAGATGTACAACAACAATACCGACTGGCTGAAGGAGGTCAAGAAGACCGGCTGGCGACAGAACCACTACGTGGCGCTGAGCGGCGGCGGCGAGAAGGCCAACTTCCGCATAGGCGCCGGCTACGACCACGAGACGGGCTCCATCATAGAGCAGCAGCTGGACCGCTTCACCTCGCGCGTCAATCTGGACTACTTCGTCAGCGACCGCATCAAGATTGAGACCAACATCGCGCTGACCTACACCAAGAACCACAAGAACAACGGCGACCTGCTGTCGATAGCCTACGTGCGCATGCCCAACCTGAGCATCTACGAGCAGGACAAGCAGGGCCGCGACCTGGACGACTACTACTCAATGCTGCCCACGGTGTCGAGCCAGCTGCGCGACCAGCTGGGCAACAAGAACCCCATCGCCCTGGCTCACCTGGCCAAGAACAACGAGACGAGCTACAACATCGAGCCCGAGTTCAAGCTGCGCTATGACCTGCTGGGCATTGAAATGGACAAGACCCGCCTGAACTATGAGGGCAAGGTGGTGTTTAACATCTTCAACAGGTATGAGGACCAGTTCATGCCCCTGTCGCTAAGCACTACGGGATGGAACGACACCGAGAACAAGCAGAGCAACCGCACCACGGCCAACTCCAGCAAGAGCCTCGGCGTGACCACCACCCACACGCTGACCTTCACGCCGGCATTCCGCAACCAGGACCACGTGCTGACGATGATGCTGCGCGGACAGCTGACCACCGGCGAGTCGACGTCGCAGGGCACCGTCACCTGGGGCCTGCCGTCGGGCAGCATCCAGAGTGCCGCCTCAGAGGGTATCATCGAGAGCATGAACACCGGCAGCGGACAGTGGCGCAGCATCTACTTCACCTACTCCGCCCACTACGCCTATAAGGGCCGCTACATGGCCGACTTCTCAGTGCGCCGCGACGGCACCACCAAGTTTGGCGACGACCAGCGGTGGGGCAACTTCCCCGCCTTCTCGCTGCGCTGGAATGTCAGCAAGGAGCCGTGGTTCCAGAAGGCCCTGCCCTGGGTGTCGATGCTGTCGCTCCGCCCCGGCTGGGGTATCGTGGGCAAGCAGCCCGGCGCCGAGTACCTCTACTTCAGCAAGTACGCCAACGGCAACGGCTACATGGGCCAGGGCAGCGTCTACCCGCAGAACATACAGCTGAAGAACCTGAAGTGGGAACAGAAGGAGACGTGGAACCTGGGTATGGACTTCGGATTCTTCGACGAGCGCATTACGGGTAACGTCGAGATGTACTGGCAGTACACCTCAGACCTGCTGATGTCCAACCGCGGCATTCCCTCGTCGTCGGGCTATGCCAGCCTGTCTTACCAGAATGTGGGCGACATGAAGAACGTCGGCTGGGAGTTCAACCTCAATGGCAACGACATCATCAAGGTGGGCAAGTTCGGCGTTGACTTCAACGTCACCTTCGCCAACAACAAAAACCAGATAACGTCGATGGAGGAAACCTGCCTGGCATCGCTCAACAACGAGTTCGACCGCAACAACGGCTCCTACCTGACCCGCGTCGAGCTTGACCGCGCCCTCGGCAGCATCTACGGTTTCCGCTACAAGGGCGTCTATCAGTACAGCGACTACTCGGCCGAGGAAGTGCCGGGCGTCAGCGGCCCCAATGCCCCTGTGGCCCGCGACGAGAACGGTGTCGTCATCCTGGACGAGAACCAGATGACCAAGCCCATGATGTTCTGCGTGGGCTCCGTGGACTATGAGTACCGTGGCGGCGACGCCATCTACGACGACGTCAACCACGACGGCCAGATCAACGAGCTCGACATCGTCTACTTAGGCTCTTCGCTGCCTAAGTTCACCGGCGGCTTCGGCTTCAAGCTCAAGTTCGGCCGCCTGACGTGGAACAACCAGTTCAACTTCCGCTACGGCAACAAGATTATCAACAAGGCCCGCATGAACGTTGAGAACATGTACTCCAACAACAACCAGAGCCGCGCCGTCAACTGGCGCTGGCGCGTGGAGGGCGACGTCACCGAAATGCCGCGCGCCCTGCGCCAGAGCGGCTACAACTGGCTGGGCAGCGACCGCTTCGTCGAGGACGGCTCGTTCATCCGTCTGAACTACTCGCAGATAAGCTACTCCTTTGAGCCGAAGATTCTCAAGAAGTGGGGACTCTCACAGCTCAGTCTCTACGTCTCGGCCAACAACCTGTTCTGCCTGACCAAGTACTCGGGCGCCGACCCGGAGGTGGGCTACGGCTCCTTCGGCATCGTCTACGACAACGCCCAGACGCCGCGCGCCAAGTCGTTCACCGGCGGTGTGACCATTATGTTTTGATTGAGTATTGAGAATTGAAAATTGAGAATTATGACTACCAGAAATATCAAAAACACAGTCCTCATGTTCGCAGTAGGCTGCGGCCTGGCCGCCACTACCGCCAGCTGCTCGGACTTCCTCGACATACTGCCCATGAACGAGGTGGTGCTCGAGAACTACTGGACACAGAAGGACGACGTGACCAGCGCGGTCAACGGCTGCTACGAAGCCATGGAGAGTGCCGACGTGATTACCCGCATGGGCGTGTGGGGCGAGCTGCGCTCCGACAACGTCAGGGCCGGTGCCAGCGTGCCTAACGAGATCAACGAGATACTGAAGGAGAACCTGCTGCCCTCCAACCCCATGTGCAACTGGGCCAAGTTCTATGACGTCATCAACCGCTGCAACACCGTCTGCCACTACGCCCCCCAGGTGCAGGCCATCGACCCCAACTACACTGAAGACGAGATGCGAGCCAACATTGCCGAGGTGTCGGCACTGAGGGCCATGTGCTATTTCTACCTCATACGCACCTTCCGCGACGTGCCTTACTCCACCACGCCCAGTATCGACGACGCCCAGAACTACGTGCTGCCGGCCACGCCCTTCAACGACGTGCTCGACTCGCTCATCACCGACCTGGAGAAGGTGAAGGGCGATGCCGTCAGGCGCTACTACGTCGACGACAGCCCCAACGCCTGGCAGAACTCCAGCCGCATCACCCGGTGGGCCGTCTACACGCTGCTGGCCGACCTCTATCTGTGGAAAGGCGACTGGGACCAGGTCATCAAGTACTGCGACCTGGTGCTCGACTTCAAGCGCCAGCAGTACAAGGAAATGGTGGAGCGGGAAGGCACGGTGAGCAACATCGAGCTCTTCGGCGACATTCCCCTCATCCTGGAGTCGCCCCTCGGCAGCACCCTCTGCGGCAATGCCTACACCGAGATTTTCGGGCAGGGCAACTCCTTCGAGAGCATTTTCGAACTCTACTTCCGCCCCAACCAGAACGTGCAGAACTCATGGGTGAACTCCTACTATGGCAACAACAACAACGTCATGGGCCGTCTGAGCGTGCCCGACTTCCTGATGCAGGAGGTGCCGCAGGGCTCCAACTCGGTGTTCAGGGCCAGAGACTGCCGCGCCTATGAGTCGGCCGAGGAGAGCAGCTCCAGCTACGCCATATCAAAGTACACGCGCACGTCGGTGACCTTCACCACCCAGAACATCAAGAACTTCAGCGACACCAAGCTTGTTAGCAACCGCCGCGCCAGCTCCGACGCCAACTGGATCATCTACCGCCTGAGCGACGTCGTGCTGATGAAGGCCGAAGCCGAGATAGAGCGGGGCGACGAGGGCTTTACCCGCGCCTTCACGCTCATCAACACCATCAACAAGCGCGCCCACAACGTGACGTCGTCAACGCCAAGCGTGGACACGCTGAAGCTCGACAACTATATCAACTCGAAGGCCGACATGTCGAACCTGCTGCTCGACGAGCGCCAGCGCGAGTTCCTCTTCGAGGGCAAGCGCTGGTACGACCTGGTGCGCATAGCACGGCGCGACGGCAACAACACCAGGCTCATCTCGCATGCCACCCAGAAGTACATACAGGACATCAACGTCATCAAGATCAAGCTGTCAGACCCCAACTACATCTACTTCCCCTACGCCCGCAACGAGCTGAAGGTGAATCCGCTGCTGAGGCAGAACCCCGCGTTCAACAAGGGCGAGGACTCTGAGCTGACGAAGTAATTGACAACCGAAAACAGAAAAAAGAGAATTATGATTTCCAAAAGCATAAAACACCTACTGGCCGTCTGTCTGCTGTGCAGCGGCGTCGCCGCAGCCCTCACCGCCTGTGTCGACAACGACGACGACGTGCCCACCAACTATTATGCGTCGAGCAAGATAACGGCAGCCGAGTTCCTCAACGAGAACGACACCAGGCTGAGCCAGTTTATAGAGATGCTCAAGCGCACGCCCTACTACTCCATGCTGGCCACCTACGGACAGTTCACCGTCTTCGCACCCAACAACGACGCCTTCGACCAGTACCTCAAGTCGACGGGCTACGGCTCGGTGAGCAACATACCCGCCGAGGTGTGCGACACGCTGGCACGTACTCACATCGTCAAGAAGGGCGCCTTCTTCACCACCGACATCGGCGAGGGCTCACTGCCCGAACTGAACATGGACGACGCCTACATCGTCCTGTCGCTCGACTCCGACGTCACCAACAACAACGCCATCCTGTACTACGTCAACAAGGTGTCGCGCATGGTGGAGTACGACGACTCGGTGACCAACGGCGTGGTACACATCGTCAACCGCATGATACAACCCACGTCCGACATGATACCCGACCTGATAGCTACCGACTCCACGCTGACACTCTTCTCGCAGGCACTGAAGCTGACGGGCATGGGCGACTCGCTGATGCGCTACATTGACGAGACCTACCAGTGGGGAGCCGACAAGAAGAGCCTCGACTCGCTCTACAACGGCGTGAAGGTGCGATGCACGTCGGGCAGCCAGCTCTACACGCCCTCGTTCTGGCCCGAGAAGCGGTACTTCAAGTACACCGTCTTCGCCGAGCCCGACTCGGTGTACCACCGCTATAACATCCGCACCATTGACGACCTCGCGGCCTACGCCAAGACCATCTACGACGCCACCTACCCCGAGGATGCGGGCAAGTACGACGACAACCCCAAGGACCGCCGCAACCCGCTGAACCGCTTCGTGAGCTACCACCTCCTGGACCGCGTCATACAGTACAACTCGTTTGTAGGTTCAAAGCAGCTGCGCGAAGGCTGCTGGATCACCTCGCTGGCCGACCCCGAGGAGTTCTACGAGACCATGTGCCCCCACACCATCTTGCGCATGGCCGAGCCCGCCTCGGGCCTGTACGTCAACCGCAAGGGCCTCGGCGACCGCCGTGTGCAGATACGCGGCGCCAAGGTGCTTTCGCCCTCAGAGTCAGGCTCGTCCAACCAGAACGCCATCAACGGCGTCTACCACTATCTTGACGATATCTTGGCCTACAGTGTACAGGTGCGCGAACAGGTGCTCAACTGCCGTGTGCGCGTCGATGCCACCACCCTCAGCCCCGACTTCCAGAACTGCAACGGCCGCGGCCGCTACGGCGAGGACATCCTGACAGGATTCCGCAACGACTACATCACCAACTGGACGGTACGCGGCACCAAAGCCTATGTAGGCGTGCATAGCGACGTGGGCTACTGGAACTCCTACCAGGCCAATGCCGTCTGCATCAGCGGCATCTTCGACGTCACCTTCAAACTGCCGCCCGTGCCGTCAGGCACCTATGAGATACGTCTGGGCTACACCGTCGGCGATGAGCGCGGCGTGGTGCAGTTCTACCTCAACAACGAGCCTTGCGGCATACCCGTCGACCTGCGCACCTACGGCGGCGACCCCACCATAGGCTGGGTGGAGGACACCGACGACAAGGACGAGAACACGGCCAACGACAAGGCCATGCGCAACCACGGCTACATGAAGGGCATGGACAGCTATCGCTCCGAGGGTGCCGAGAACCCGCTGCGCAGCAACAACTGGAACCTGCGCCGCATACTGACCACCCAGTATCTGGATGCCAACCAGGACTACTACCTGCGCTGCCGCCAGGTGCTCGAGGATGACCAGTGCTACTGGTCGTTCGACTACATCGAGATCTGCCCGAAGAGTGTTTACGGAAGCCCCGAAGGCGAAGACACCCATTGACGGGGAATCAGGAGATTGAGATAATGAGACATTGAGACATTGAGATAATGAGATAATAGCGTTATGAATATCCGAAACATCAAGCAATACATCATCGCCGGTTCGATATGCTGCGGCACCGCCGCGGCCCTCACCGCCTGCGCCGACTGGAACGACCACTACGACGATGCCAATGCCGCCGAGGGCAGCACCCTGACACTCTGGCAGCAGCTCAAGGCCGAACCCCAGCTGAGCGACTTCTGCCAGGTGCTGGAGCAGACCAAGCTGTTCCGCATGCACCGCAAGACCGTCGTCAGCTATGCCGACCTGCTCAGCAGCGGACAGTCGTTCACGGTCGTGGCACCCGTCAACGGCACGTTCAACAAAGACTCGCTCCTCCAACTGGTACAGACCGCCCAGGGCGACTCCATGGTAGAGAAAGCCTTCGTGCAGAACCACCTGTCGCGCTCGCTGAGCTCGGTGACCGCCGAGCCTCAGCAGATACGCCTGCTGAACACCAAGTATATGACCTCTGCCGACGGGCAGATTGGCGGCGTGGGCCTGAGCTCGCTCAACCGCCATGCCAAGAACGGCATCATGCACGTGGCCCAGCGCCCGCTGCCCTACATGCGCAGCCTCTACGAGTCGCTGAGCGACCTGTCGCAGTTCAGCGCCATCGGCCGTCAGCTGCGCCAGTACGAGGAAGACTACTTCGACGCCGACGCTTCGGTGTCGAGCGGCATCATTGAGGGCGTGCCCGTCTATGTAGACTCCGTGGTCATAGAGCGCAACCGCATGCTGGAGCGCATAGGCTACCTCGACGCCGAGGACTCGCTCTACTGGGCCGTGGCACCCTCTGCCGACGGATGGCAGCAGGCCTGGGACGAGGCTTCGCGCTACTTCGTCTACGACGAGCAGATGCTCAAGCGCGACTCCCTGCAGCAGTACTGGACCACCCGCGCACTGCTCGACGACGCCGTCTTCAACATGACCGACCAGCTGTCGACCAACGACTCACTGGTGTCGGTGCAGTACCTGCAAAGCCGTCTGACAGCCAAGGTCGGCAAACCCGTCAACCACGTGTTCAGACGACCCTTCGAGCCGGGGGGCATCCTCTACGGCGCACAGCCCATAGCGTGCAGCAACGGCGTGCTCTACCAGACGCAGACGTGGCCGTTCACCCCCGAGCAGACCTACTTCAAGGAACTGTGGAGCGAGGCTGAGGACCGCTCACTCATCACGGCCGAGAAAGACTGCTCTTACAATGCCCGCCTGGTGGCCGCCGACAGCGTGTCGGAAGGTTCATACCTGCAGATTCTGCCCCGGACGACGACCTCCAACTGGGAGCTGACCTTCCGCGTGAACAACACCCTCAGCGCCGACTACGACATCTGTGCTATCATCCTGCCGCAGACCGTGGGCGGACAGGTGGCCAACAATTCTAACCCGTGCAAGTTCAGGGCTTATATAGACTATGTGGACGAGTCGGGCAAGAGCAAGACCTTCGACTGCGGCAAAACCCAGTTCACCACCCACCCCGAGCGCGTCGACACCGTGGTGCTGGCAGAGGCCTTCCACCTGCCTACCTGCAACTACGACCAGAACGACATCAAGGTCACTGTCAGGCTGCAGTGCAACATCCTGGCCCGCGAAACCAGCCGCTATTCCCGTGAGATGTACCTGGACTGCATCTACCTGCGTCCCAGAAAAATGAAAGTTGAAAATTGATAATTGAAAATGAAGAAGACTATGAACATACAATTCCAGAAAAAGGATTGGACCAGGAAATTGCGGATTGCGGCTATATGCCTCCAATTTTCAATCTTCAGTTTTCAAAGCTCAATCGTGAAAGCCCAGGACCAGTTGAAGACCGTCACCGGCCAAGTGGTCGACGCAGCCACAGGCCAGCCCATAGCGGGTGTCATCGTGGCGGCTTACGGCGAGCCCCGCTACTCGGCCATGACCGACGACGAGGGCCGTTACGAACTGAAGGCCCCCCAGTACGTCAGCTCGGTGCTCATGCGCGTTGACGGCTACAACCTTGAGCAGCGCGCCGTCAGCAACAGCCAGGCCGACGGTGCCCTCTACCCCGAGGTGTTCAGCGCGTTCTACAAATCGCAGACGGCAGCCACCCTGTCGGCCGAGGCCACCAACTTCGCGGCTACGTCGGCAGTGAGCATCGACCCGCTCGTTGCCCAGCAGTTAGGCGCCGACATCCGCTCGGTGTCGCGCAGTGCCATTCCCGGCATGGGCAACATGATGCTCGTCGGGGGTATCAACTCGATACAGGCCAATGCCCAGCCCCTGGTGGTGGTCGACGACGTGCTGCTCGACATGCAGTACGGCCGCGAGCTGCTCCACGACGGCTACTTCAACAACATGCTGGCCAACCTCAACGTCAACGACATAGAGCGCGTCGAGGTCATCAAGAACGGCACCGCCCTCTACGGCGCCAAGGGTGCCAATGGCGTCATCCTCATCCACACCAAGCGCAACAAGTCGATGGCCACCAAGATTGATGTCAACATCAACGGCCGCTTCGAGCTCACACCGCAGCTGCCGCGCATGATGGACGCCGAGGAATACAGGCTCTACACCACCGAGCTGCTGGCCGACAAGACCGGCGCGCTGGGACACATGAAGTACCTGAGCAACGACCCCAACTACTTCTACTACAACCAGTACCACAACCACACCGACTGGCCTGACCAGGTCTACAAGAACGCCTTCTCGCAGAACTACGGCATCAACGTGCAGGGCGGCGACAACGTGGCCTCCTACAACCTCTCAGTAGGCTACTCTCTGGCCAACAGCACGCTCAAGCAGAACGACTACTCACGCTTCAGCATGCGCCTCAACAGCGATATCGAGGTGCTGCGCGGGCTCAACGTCCGCTTCGACGCCTCCTACAGCGACGTCGACCGCAAGCTGCGCGACGACGGTGCACCCCTGTCGCCGCTGTCAGGGGTGATGACCGCCCCCTCGTTCATCGCCCTGGCCAAAGCGCCGTTCCTCTCGCCTTACGCCTTCGACAAGCAGGGCCAGGAGAGCCACTACCTTGCTGAGGCCGACGACTACCTGGAAGGCATGTTCCAGGGCCGCGGACGGCTGGCCAACCCCGTAGCCATATTGGAGCACGGTGAGGGCAAGAACCGCAACTCGCAGGGCAACCGCCTCATCATCTTCTCCGTGCGCCCCCGCTTCCAGATCAACAGCCACCTCGCCGTCAGCGAGCACTTTTCACTGACGCTGGTCAACACCAACGAGAACTACTACCTGCCTATCCAGGGCGTGCCCACCTTCGTGGTCGACGGACTTGACGAGGGCACCACCCTGCAGAACATGGCGCAGAGCCAGGCTTCGCGCCAGACCGTGCTGCAGAGCGACACGCGGCTGGCCTGGGAAAACCGCTACGGTGCCCACCAGATAGGAGCCGAGGGCGGTTTCCGCTACTTCAACAGCGACTACAGCCTGACGTCGCAGCGCGGCTATAATACCGGCAACGACAAGACGCCCAACATGAGCAGCTCGCTGCAGTTCAAGTCCACCGGCGGCGCCGACGACCAGACCCGCGAATTCATGTGGTACGCGCAGGCCCGCTACAACTACGACTCACGGCTCTACGCCCAGGCCGGACTGTCGGCCCACACGTCGTCGCGCTTCGGCGATGCCGGCTCCGGCCTCAAGCTGGGCGGCGTCGTCTGGGGGCTCTTCCCCAGCGCCGAGGCCGCTTGGGTGCTCAGCAACGAGCGCTGGCTGGCCGGTGTCAAGGGCATAGACTACCTGCGCCTCAGCGTCGGCTTCGACATGACGGGCAACGACGACATCGACTACACCGCCTCGCGCTCCTACTTCGTGGCCAACCGCATGCTCAACAGCACGGCCACCGGCAAGTCTATCGGCAACATCGGCAACACCGAGCTGCAGTGGGAGACCACCAGCCGCCTCACCGCCGCCATCCACGGCAACTTCCTCAACAACCGCCTCAGCGTGGGGCTGAACGTCTACAAAAGCTGGACGTCCAACCTGCTCTCGCTGCGACAGCTGGCATGGACGAGCGGCCTTCAGCAGAACTGGAGCAATGAGGGCAAGCTCGAAAACATGGGCTTCGATGCCGCCATCCGCCTGAAGCTGCTCGCCCTGAAGGATTTCCGCTGGGAGCTGGGCGCCTCGGCCGGTCACTATAAGAACAAGGTGACCGCCCTGCCCGACGCCGACCGCGCCTTCGAGACCCAGGTCTACGGTGCCTCGGTGCTCACCCAGGTGGGCCAGCCCGTGGGCGTCTTCTACGGCTACAAGTCTGAGGGGGTCTATACCACCGCCGCCGATGCCAAGAGCGACGGCCTCTACATGATGAAGGCCAACGGCGACCGCGCCTACTTCAGTGCCGGCGACATGCGCTTTGCCGACCTCGACCACAACAACATCATCAACGACAACGACCGCACCGTCATCGGCGACCCCAACCCCGACATCTACGGCAACCTGTCGACCACCGTCAACTACAAGCGCCTGACGCTGGCCGCCGTGATGAACTATTCGCTCGGAGGCGACATCTACAACTATCAGCGCTCACTCATAGAGGGCGGCAGCCTGTTCCTCAACCAGACAACGGCACTCAACAACCGCTGGACCACCGAGGGGCAGCAGACCGACGTGCCCCGCGTCAGCTACACCGACCCCATGGGCAACGCCCGCTTCAGCGACCGCTGGAT
>CAMNJY010000005.1 GCA_946541745.1 uncultured Prevotellaceae bacterium | reverse complement strand
ATAATTCGTAGTCAAGAATAGCTGCACAGACTTTCACTCGACCTTAACGTCCGACTGTACGAATTAGCTATGGGTGGTGCTCAGCAGAAGCCCAATACGCATGATTCGTAAAATTCGTATAATTCGTAGTCAAGAATAGCTGCACAGACTTTCACTCGACCTTAACGTCCGACGAGCGGAACTGCACGACCTTGTCGACGTCCGGCTCTGTTGGTGCATCAATGTAGCGGAGCGTGCAGCCATGGACATCGTCGAGGACAACGGCGGGTCGGAAATCGGGACGCTCGTAGCGGAAGGTGACGTCGTTGACGTGAAGGCCCTCGACGTGACGGGCGTAGAGGCCGTAGGCGGGCGTCCATCCGGCAAATTTCGGCTCGGGATAGTTGGTGCCCTGCTCGCGGTAGTCTTTGTTCACCAGGTCGGGTGTGCCGCCGCCACGGAAGTAGAGACGGATGTTGGAGAGCCAGACGTTGCGCACGGGTTCGTCCTTCATGCCGGTGACGATGATAGAGCAGAGCGAGTCGCAGTCGTCGGCGATGACGTTACTGATCTGTATGTCGCGGGCTGAGGACTTGCGCGTCACCTCCTTGGGACCGCGGTTGCGGCAACCGGTGGTGATGTAGATGGGGTAGTGGTGTACGTGCGACATGGTGATGTTGGACACGACGATGTTCTCCATCCTGCCTTGGTCTACCTCCTCGAAGGCGAGTCCTGAGGAGTACATGAACGTGCTGTTGGTGAGCGAGATGTTGCGATAGCCGCCATTTGACTCGGTGCCCAGCTTAAAGCGACCGCACACCCAGCCTACCTTGGCAGGTACGTAAGTGCCGTCGAGCAGCGTGCCGCACTTGAACCCCGTGATGTTGCAGTTGCTGACGGCAATGTGCTCGCAGAGCACAGGGCGCTTCAGGGCATACGACGACTTAAGAACCAGGGCATCGTCGGCGGGGGTGTTGATGCGGCAGTTGGTGATGGTCATATATTTACAGCAGTCGATGTCGAAGCCGTCGCGGTTGGTGTCGATGGTGACGTTGTCGATGGTGGAGAGGTCGCAACCGGTCATGATGATGGCGAAGTGGCCGCCCCGGTAGATGGTGATGTCGCGGATGGTGACCTGCCGGCAGAGCTTCAGGGCGATGGCTTTGTCGCCGGTGCCTATGGAGCCCCCCTGCACGATGCCTGCCTTCTCGGTGTCCATACGGGTGAGGCCCTCGCCGTCGATCATGCCGTGACCGGTGATGCTGACGTTGGTCTGGCCCTCGGCCCAGATGAGCGAGTTGTGGAAGTAGGTGTGGCCGCCGTCCTGATATTCCGGGAATCCGCCGAAGGACTCTGACTCGTCGTAGAAAGGTTGCCCCTCAGTTCCCCCAGCAGAGGAGTACTTCTTGGGGTTGACGGCAAGGATGGTGCAACCGGCGGCGAGGTGCAGGTCGATGTTGGATTTCAAGCGGATGGAGCCCGATAGGTAGGTGCCTGCAGGCAAAAGTACCTGTCCGCCCCCGCTGCTGACGGCAGCCTCGATGGCGGCGTTGATGGCGGGGGAGTCGAGCGTGTGGCCGTCGCCCTTGGCGCCATAGTCGCGGACGTTGAAGACTGGGGCTGCGGCGGTTGGGGCTGCGGTTGGGGTTGTGGCTGCGGCGGCGCCGCAGCATAGCGAACCTGCGAGTAGGAGGAGGGTGAATAATACGGGGCTTTTCATAGGGCTATAGGGCTTTCAGTTGTTCGGCAATGTATTCGGCCATGCGGCGGGCACCGTTGGCGTTGGGGTGGATCATGTCGCCGGTCATGTCCTTCGGGTCGGTGATCAGGGCGTGAAGGTCGATGACGGGCAGTTTGTTCTTCTTAGCCAGCTTCTGGATAGAGGGAATGACGCCGCCGACAATGACGGAGTCGGTGATGCCCCACTTGTCGCGGAAAGCCTTGATGGGCGTGCAGAGGTAGATGGCGGGCTTGGAGGGCAGTGCGCGCAGGGTGTCGATCATGAGCTGATAGTCGCGCTCATACTGTCGCTGGTTCCACTGGTAGTCCTTGGAGTCGTTGGTGCCCAGCTTGATGATGACGATATTGGGCAGGAAGGCCTGGGCGTCGCGCCACGACTGCTCCTGCATGTAGGGATGGTCGGAGGTGGCCATCATGCAGCGTGCCCCAACACCGTAGTTCTTGACCTGATAGCCGCTGCCCAGGAGGCGCTGCAGCTGGGCGGGATAGCCGCGCAGCTCCTGCATGTCGATGCCCGAACCGTGGGTGATGCTGTTGCCGATGCAGGCCACGCGGACGGCATCACGGCGGGGCGAGGGCAGCGTCTGCAGCCAGCGGGTGAGGTCGCCCAGCATCTGGTCGTGGTAGGCCCACGAACTGCGGAAGCCGAAACCGTGGCCTCCCGTGGGATAGACGTAGAGGGCGCAGTTGTTGCCGGCGCGGCGCATGGCCAGATAGTAGGCTATGCCGTTGGTCACCGGGGGCACAGCCCCGTCGTCGCTGGCTGTGATGACGATGGCCGGCGGTGTCAGGTGGCTCACTACGGCGTTGTGGGCCGACCAGGCTTTGACCAGTTGCTCATCCTGGCACCCCTGCTCGCCGAGGAAGTTGACGCACGAACCCTTATGGCTTTCGCGCTGGTTCATGGAAATGACGGGGTAGAAGAGTATGCTGAAGTCGGGGCGGCTGTAGAACTCGCTGTGAGTAGACACCGATGCGGCCAGATGGCCGCCGGCAGAGAAGCCCATGATGCCCACGTCGCGGGGGTTGACCCCCCAGGCCTGGGCCGAGTCGCGGACGGTGCGGATGGCCTGCTGCGCATCGCCCAAGGGGATGGAGCGGTTGCCCTTAGGCATGCGGTAGGTGAGCACGAAGTAGGCTATGCCCTGACGGTTGAAGTAGTCGGCCCAGTCGTGGCCTTCGTTCTGCATGGACAGGTGGCTGTAGCCGCCACCGGGACAGTCGACCACGGCGCGGCCCGTGGGCTGTAGTGGCAGATAGGCTACCATGTTGGACTGGCCGTCGGGTGTGATGTTGACGGTCAACTTGCGGGCGGTCTGCGCCTGCACGGACAAGGCCAGCAGTGTGACCCAAGCTAAAAATAGTTGTTTTTTCATTTGTATTTACTGCGTGTTGATGGATTCTTATTTTATGTGGCGGAGCAGCCAGTCGAGCTGCCAGCGGTTGGTGGCATCGCTGGTCCAGTGCTCATTGACGGGCGTGATGAGGCTCTCCTTGGGACAGGTCAGCAGGTTCCACACGGCATAGCTGGTAGTGGGTGGGCAGACGTTGTCGTTGTAGCCCCAGGTGAGGCAGGTCCTGGCCTTGATGTAGGGGGCAAAGTTCACCACGTCGTAGTAGGCCAGGGTCGCGAGGGCGGCGGGGGTCAGCAGGGCGGGCTTGAAGTGGGGGTAGCCGTGGGTGCGGTCGGGCTGCGAGGCGGCCCCCATGTCGCTCAGGGCCGGGTGGTTGGCCACGCAGAGCGTCACCCTCGGGTCGAGGGCAGCGGCGACGAGGGCCAGTGCGCCGCCCTGCGAGCCGCCCAGGGTGATGACGTTGCGCCCGTCCCACTCAGGCAGCGATGTCAGCAGGTCGATGCAGCGCACCAGTCCCATATAGACATGGCGCATATAATAGGTGTCGCGACTTTCAAGCCCCATTTCCAAGTAATTGCCGAAGGCCCGGCTGAGGTCGGAGAAGGTCGCGTCGTCAAGCGTGGGGTTCAACCCGTGGATTTCGGTGACAAGGCGGATGACGCCCTGCTCCTGGAAGTAGCTGCGCTCCACGGCTTGCTTGATGGTCTTCACACCGGCCCCCGGAGGTGTCAGTACCACGGGGCACGAGCCGGGCTTGGCCCCACGGGGCATCATAAGGTAGCCATAGAGCGAATGGCGTTGGCGGTCGACCTCAAGTTTCACGAGGAAGCACTCCACCTTGTCGCTGGAATAAGCCGGGAACGGCTCCTTGGTGAACTTCAGCGGGAGGTCGGCCGTCTCACGCAGGCATTGCTGCCAGTAGGCCTGAAAGTCTGCGGGCTGCTGAGTGAAGGGCCTGATTTGCTCGGGCGAGAAGCCCACCTTGACGTGGTGGTGATAGGTCTTGCCGTCGAGCGTCAGCTGCAGGCGCAGGTCGCGGAAGCAGGGCCGGCGGGCGGTGCCCATCTTGATGGTGCAGCGTCCGTGGCGCAACTGTGCCTTGCCGTAGGTGTCGGCTTCGAGCAGGTCGGTGCCGATGGCGTATTCCACCGTGCCGTCGCGGGGCACGCCATATTTGAAGAACATCACTTCGACCTCGGCCTGCTCGCCGGTCTTGTAGAGCCAGTCGGCATGGTTGGGGACGGTCACCCACTGGTAGTCGCTGCGATAGGGATAGTTCTCAACGCTCCACGCCGTCAGTGTCCATATCGTGAGGAGCAACAGGCCACACAGCCTGTACAATTTCTCATTTCCTAAATTTCTCATTTTCTCAATTTCTCATTTTACAATGATTTTCTTGCCGTTGTGAATATAAAAGCCTCCCTTGACAGGGATGGTGACCCGCTGGCCGTGCAGGTTGTACCATGCCTCATCGGCCACGGTACTGTTTGTCGCCACCGTCACAGGACGAACGGCCACGGCGAGGCCAGCCTGGCGGGCAGCCTCCCAGGCCTCAGCATCGCTCTTGAGGTCGGTCCCCAAGTAGTAGCCCAGGTTGTTGGGCTGGTTGTAACCCACCTGCTGGTGAATGCACTGCATGTAGTAGGTGTGGTCGGTCATGAGCCATGGCAACTTGTGGGTGGTGGGGTACCAGGTGGAGAATATCTTCAGGTCTTTCACCTTCGAGGCATCGGGCATGATGATTTCCTCACGCCAGTCGCCGAGGAAGTCGCCATACCATCCGGGGTTTTTCTTCGTTCCGTTGTTGTAGCTGATGTCGTAGCGGTAGAGTGTGAACGTGCGGCCCAAGGAGCCGTCTATCTTGTCGCCGTCGATGAGCTGGCGCGTCAGTGTGCCGTCGAACCAGATGCCCATGTTGCAGGATCCGCAGGTGTAGCCCAGGTCTGCGCCCGACTGCGAGTACACCTCGTTGCCGTACATCCAGAACTCGCAGCCCGGCGACTTCGGGTCGATGTCGGCCACCATGCAGCGCCCCATGTCGTTGTCGCTGCTGCCCGCCTTCTGCCAGATGACCTCGCCCGTCCTTGCATCGTGGAGGGCCACCTGGGTCTTGCCGCTCTCCAGGCAGTGGTAGACCTGCAGTCCCTCGCGGTCGGGCAGGAATTTCCCTACGTGGTTGGCATCGCCGTGGCCCAGCCGTGCAGACCACAGACCGGTGCCGTCGTTGTCCCAGGCACAGGAGCCATACATCACCTCGTCCAGTCCGTCGCCGTCGAGGTCAGCTACGTTGAAAGCATGGTTGCCTTGGCCGGCATAGGCCGAGTTGGGCTTATCGTCTTTATTCTGACTGCCGCCGCCGGCACTGGAAGTGTCGAAGTGCCACAAGCGCGTGAGCTTTCCGGGGCCGTCGTACTGCCAGCCCTCGACCACGGTACGCCCGTAGACACCACGGCCGAGAAACACCTGGAGGCCGTGCCCCGTGAATGAGGCCACGCCCAGCCGTAGCGAGTTGGCCCGCTTCCAATAGTCGTCGCCCCATGTTTGGCTTTGGGCTTTCCATCCCGAGCCCCGGTCGGTGCTGCTGATGAAGTTGGCCCGTGCCAGCTCGGCCCCCGTCGTGCCGTCGCAGACGGAGAAAAACTCCGGACCGCCGGAGCCTTTGCCGGACGGACCCGTGTAGTGGGTCACCCACCGGTCGCGATAGTCGGTAATGCCGTCGCCGTCGGTGTCGCCAATCTCCTGCTGGTCGCCGAAGACGGTGCCCTCGCCGGTTTTGGTGACAAACTCGCAGCGGCCGTCGCCGTCGAGGTCGGCCACCGCAAAGTTGCTGCTGTTGCCGAGGATGATGTTAGGCCCTGACTTGATGCGCCAGAGCAGGGTGCCGTCGAGCTTATAGGCGTCCCATACGACGCAGTGGCGGGCACGGCGGTCGCTGTTGCCGGCACCGGTGCCGTCGCTGATAATGCCACCATTGGCATCAAGCACGGTGAGTAGCCGTTTGACCACCACCTCCATCTGGCCGTCGCCGTCGAGGTCGCCCACGGAGCAGTCGTTGGCCTGATAGGCGATGTCGCTCTCGGCACAGACGTCACGGGTGTTGTGCAGGGGGATGCTCAGGTAGGGCAATTTGTCGCGGTAGATGTTGGGGCCTATGATGAGCGAGTCGAGCGCGGCGGCCCGCAGGCGGGCTTTGTCGTCATCGTCGGTGACGCTGGCGGGAGCCGTGCCGCTGAAAAAATCACCGGGCAGCAGGTAGTAGACCGTCGCCGCCGTGGGCACGGTGGCCACCTGAAAGCAGGTGGCATGGCTGACACCCTTGGCCCCCGTCACGCGGTAACAGGCATTGGCAACCTTGGTAGCCGCACGGCGAAACACATGGTAGACCATGTCGGAACCGTCCTCGGGCAGTGCGCGCCACGAGAGGAGCAACTTGCCGTTATGCTGTTTGTAGTCGCCCGTCGAGGCATTGCTGACGGTATTGACAGAGGCCCATAGTGCCCGTGAGACGGTGCTCGGAGCTGGCTGAGCCGCCAGGTGGTGGCAGACGGAGAGGGTCAGGGCCAGAAGGTATAGTCTGATGCGATTCATGCTACTTGCGTAATTCATAGAACAATCGGTCTTTAGTAAAGTCTATCATCCATTGGTCGACGATGATATGGTCGTCCAGGGCCTTGATGTGCAGCTGATGCTTGCCCGTGGTCAGACGGACAGGAGTGCGCTTTAATGCCTGCTGCCGCAGTACGTTCTTTTTCCACTGTTCCGAGCGGTAAGGCTCTTTGAGTGAGATGACGGTACGAGGCTGGTCGTCGATGCCCACCTCGTAGCGCAGGTCGCCACGGTCGCTGGGCTGCGTGGGAATCATGGCGGTGTAGAGGTAAGCATCCCCCAGGCTCCCTCCCATAGAGGGGGGAACCTCGAAATCGTAGGTCAGCTCGCAGCCTTTGGGTAAGGCGACGGCCTGCATGGAGTGGCCTAACATCTGGATGGTTGTTGGTGACAAGTGAAGGGTGACAGGTGAAAGGTGGTAGTCGCTGGCGTTGCTGACGATATACCGACCTGGAGTCGGATGCTGGGGTAGCTCTGTGCGCACCTGGCCGAACACGGGCAACTGGCGCGGCGAGGCTGACATGAGACCCTGCCACTTGCCATGGTTCAGCTTGTTGTAGCGCACGGTCAGTTGCTGGATGTCCTGGTAGGCTTTCCGGCTTTCAGCTTCGTATGAGAGCATCTTGCGCGTCATGGCGGCAGCGGCATGGATAGGGTAGAGCACGTGGGCGAAGTAAGCGTCCTGGCGACCCTCCATCACTAACGGCTTATAGGTTTCGACCGTGGCTTCGATGCGTGCGAAGTCGGCCATGCGCTGATAGGCCTCCTTGAGGGTAAACTCGGTCGCGGAGGGCACAGACTTGCCACCGGGGTATTTCTTCTTGTCGAGTTCCACCTGCGTCCATCCCATGAACTCAGGCCGGCGGATGGCGTTCAGACGATAAAACTCACACATGGCCGGAAAGACAGCCTTGCCCACCACGCCGCCAAACTGCGTCACAAGCCACCGCTCCAAATGCTCTTCCAAGGTAACCATTCCCTTCTCCTTGCGAGCGGGGGCGGGGGTGAGGCTATTCATGTCCCATGCCATGTCGAGAAACAGCTCTAAGGGATAGGCGGCCACCTTGGGGTCGTGGACATTGGCTATCCACAGTCGGCGGCAGTTGTGGTCGTAGGCCGTCTTCATCTCGTGGTAGATGAGTCCCGGCTGGGTGGTGGTCAGCCATAGGTAGTCGTGTGGCCGGCCCCAGTAGCTGAGGTGGTAATAGACACCCCCGCCGCCCTGCCGCTGCTGTTGAAGACTGTCGGGCAGGCGGGTCAGGTAGCCGTAGTTGTCGTCACACCACATCAGCGTTACGTCGTCGGGTACGCGCAGGCCGCTCTCCATGATCTGAAGCACCTCCTTGTAGGGGATAAACACCTGAGGGACCTGCTCCACCTGATTGCTATAATACCTGCGCAGCAGTTGACGCTGGTCATCGATGACCTGCTGTAGGCCATTGAGCTTCTCCTCGGGCGTCTTTACGCCCTCCATCGAGCCGTCATGGATGCCACGCATGCCTAAGGTGAACAGTTCCTCAGAGCCGCGCACCTCTTTCAGTCGCTCTGCCCAGTAGTTCTTCACAGCCTTGCGGTTGGTGATGTAGTTGTATGGCCCAAGTGAAGCTTGGTCCCACTCGGCAACATTGTTGCGGAGCAGCGGCTCGCAGTGGCTGGTGCCGATGAGAATGCCGAAGGAGTCGGCCATCTCTTTGTTGCCCTTGACGGTAAAGAAGCCCGGCGTCCCTTCGTGCATGGCCGGCCAGATGGTGTTGGCCCGCAGGCGCAGCAACAACTGGAACAGGGCCTTGTAGGTTTTCGGCCCCATGGGCTGCTGCGGTTCATAGGTGCGCGCAGACCACTCCCTGAGCGACCAGTCCTCGTCGTTGATGAAGATGCCGCGATACTGCACCGAAGGGGTGTGCTCCATGACAAAGTCGGTGCTGATGGTCAGGCGCGAAAGGGTGTGAGGCCTGACGTCACCCCACCACACCCAGGGCGACACGCCGGCCATGCGTGAAAGCTCCAGCAAGCCGTAGGCCGTGCCACGGGCGTTGTGCCCTTCAACCAGTATCTGCCGGCCGTCGGGAGTGACACTCAGCCGGAAGCCGTCGTCGCTGCCATGGCCCTGGACGATGCGGATAGTGGCCTGTTTGGCTGCGACGGGACGGAGACCGGTGACCAGCTGCATGTCGTCGGAGAACATCTGGACAGCCATCCGTACCACGGGTTCCACCCGCCCCACCACCTGATAGGTGACGGGCGAGCGGCCATCGAACCAAACAAGCTGCGCCCTCGCCGCAGACACAGTCAAAGCGGTAAGGGCGCAGAGGATGAGCAGTCGTTTCATACTTGCTTATCTGAAGGGTAGGTACCAGTTGTTCTTGTCCTCAAGGTTGACCACCGGATTCTTGTAGGCTAATTTGCGTGCAAGCCAGCGGCTGCCGAAGTTGGCGTCGTAGAGACCGGCGGCATTCTTGTGGCGGGCCAGTCGCATGAGGTCATAGTAGCGGGTGCCCTCAAAGGCGAACTCCAATGCGTATTCATCACACAGGATGTCTTCCATAGCATTGATGGAGTCTTCCTTGGAAGTACCGACAGCCACCTGGTAGGTCTTGGCTATCTCCTTCATCTTGAGGCCGACGATAGTGTCGAGCCGATAGGGCGATGCCACGTAGTCCTGACCATTGTAGTCGCGGGTCATGCCCGCGCCGTGCATGTGAATACCGATGCGGGCACCGGGGGCGTCGTCAAACTTGGCCACATTGGCTGCCGACAGCAGGGGATAAGTGGACTGCAAAGCCTGCTTGGTATCGGCCGTCATATAGTAGGCCGCATCCTCGCTGAGCAGGTGCGAGCCAATGCCGTCCTTTAGGATGGCAAAGGCAGCATCGGGCATGCCTAAGCGGTTGAAGGCCTCAGCAAGGTGGAGCAGGACGGTGGAGTTGCGGTAAAGAACGATATTGGCGTTCTCATATTTCCGAATCCAGGTCTTGGCGACATTGTCCTCGGTTTGCTGGCGCAGGATGCCGGTCACGCGCTGGTCGCCGAGCTTGGCACTTTTCACCTCGGAGCGGGCCAAGCCGGTGGTTGCCATCACGAAGTAGTAGTAGTCGGTGGAGTCAGAGAGTGCCAGGTAAGCTTCGCTCGGCTCTATCTGTACCTCGTCGACATAAAGGCCGTTGGCCTGGGCATCAGTCTGGGTGGCATAGTAGTTGTAGCCGAAGGCCAGTGGAAGGCTTGTCGTCACGCCCAGGGTGCGGTTGACAGCCATAGGGATGTAAGTGATGATGTCTGACGTAGCATTGCGGGCCACGAAGATGTTAGACCAGTCTATAGCACCGGTAATGGAGGCGTTGCTCTGGTTGTCCCAGTCGCTGGGCCGCTCGCTGTACATACCCATCATGCCGCCCAAACCGCCACGACGGCCAGTGGTGTAGGGCGAGAAAAAGGGCGACGTAGGCGTATCGGTCACCTTGGTCAGATAGGTAATGTAGTGGCTGGCAGCCTGACTGTACTGATTGTTTTCCAAGTAGAGGTCGCCAAGCACCACGTCGAGGGGCATCATCAGCAGACGGCTGGCGACGGTCTTCTCGCCACCGCCGCTGTTGGGGGCGCCGACGTTGAAGATGATCCGGCCGTAGTTCGTGGTCGGCGTGCCGCTGAGGGTCTCCAGGTCAGGGGCCAGCTGGCTGACGATGCCGTCGATGTCCAACATGGGATAGCTGTTGTTGTCAATCTGTGAAATCTTGGTCAGCGGCTCGGTGAAGAAAGGCACCCTGCCATAGTTGCGCACCAGCTGCAGATAAGCCCAGGCACGGATGGCCTTCACCCCGGCATACTCGCTGATGGCTACGTTGGTGGCACCTGTGTAGAGGGCTGTGTCGCGGTGGGCAATGTAGTAGTTGCAGTTGTTGATGACGCGGTAGTAGACGTAGGCCGAGTCATAACGGTTGGACGTCGTGGCCGAGAAATGGGCCAGGTGGGTCAGCATACTGTCTGTGTAGGCCGTGGTTTTCACCAGGTCGCCTCGCATTTCGCCCTGGAACACATAGTGGTCGGCTAACTGCTGCATGGCCTCCAGGATGCCGAAGGCGTAGAACATGGAGTCGGTCTTCTGGTTCAACTCCGGGTCGAAGACCTGCCGTTCGCTATCGGTCTCCAGCATGTCGGAACAGCTGGTGAAGGCTGCGGCGCCGCCACAGCACAGCGAGCAGGCGATGAGGAGGTGTTTTATGCTTTTGGTAATCATAATTTCTATTTCCTTTCTAATTCCTAATTTGTTACAGGTTAATCTTGACACCGGCAGTGATGGAACGGCCCTGAGCCAGGTTGCCGCAGTCAATGCCCTGGTAGAACACGCTGTTGTTGATGGAGAATTCAGGGTCGCTTCCCAGGTACTTGGTGAAGGTCAGCAGATTCTGTGCCTCGGCCCAGATGGAGAGTCCCTGCAGCCAGGTCCATGAGCCGGGGATGGGCACCTGATAGGTCAGGTTGACAGTCTTCAGGCGGAGGTAGGAGCCATCCTCTATCCAGCGGTCGCTGAAGCGGTTGTTGCCCATGGGGTCGCCGTAGTTGGCACGGGGCAGATCGGCAGCCTGACCCTCGTAGCGCCAGCGTCCCGTCTCTGCCACCTGCTGGTTGTAGAATGAGGAGCCGCTGTTGAGCACCGAGCGCTGGTAGTTGAACACGTCGTTGCCCAGTGAGTAGTTGAAGCCTAAGGAGAGCGTCAGGTTCTTGTAGTTGACGGTGGCGAAGATGTTGCCGTAGATGTCGGGGTTGGGGTCGCCGATCACCGTCTTGTCGTTCTCGTCGATGCGTCCGTCGTTGTTAAGGTCGGCAAAGTGTACGTCGCCGGCCACGAAATTGTGGCGGGTCTGTGCGTTGTCAACCAGATAGAGGTATCCGTCTTTGCCGGCAGCCTTGGCCTCGGCGTCGGTCGAGAACACGCCCTCGGTCTTGTAGCCATAGAACAGTGCCACGGGATTGCCCACCGCTGTCAGGATATTGTTGTCGCCATAGACGCTGGTGGTGTAGTCGCCGTCGGGCAGCTGGGTCACCTTGTTCTTATAGTGGCCTACAGAGGCTCCCATCTCGATGCGCCAGTCCTTGAGCACCACGGGCTTGAACGAGAAGGCTGCCTCGAAGCCCTGGTTCTCGAGCTTGCCGCCATTGCTCCAGTAGCGGTTGATGCCGCCAATGGGGTTGGAGAAGCTCTTCAGCATGAGCAGGTCGTCGGTCTTGTGGAGGAAGTAGTCGAAGCTCACGGCCAGGCGGTTGTCAAGCAGGAAGGCCTCGACGCCGGCATTGAACTTGCGGGTGGTCTCCCACTGTATCTTGTCGTTGCCGATATTGGTGAGCTGGGCGCCGCTGCCGTGCGAATTGTACTTCACCTGCGAGAAGCTGGTGCGGGCGGCGTAGTTGTTGATGTTGTCATTGCCGCTGATGTCGTAGCCGGCATTCAGACGCAGGAAGTTGATGCCCTTGGTCTTGGGGAACCAGGCCTCGTTGGTCAGTACCCATCCTAACTGCAGGCTGGGGAACACGGCCCACTTCACGCCGAACAGTCCCAGTCCGTCGGCATCCTCGCCGAAACGGCTGTTGGCCTCGGTCATCAGCGAGAGCGTGGCAAAGTAGCGGTTCATGTAGTTGTAGTCCACATTGGCATACCACTGGATGGTCTTCCAGACATCGCTGATGCCGTCAATGCCGGGATAGCCGTCAAGGCTGAGCACGGGGTTCTTGTCGTTCTGGCGCGAGCGGTACTCGGTGCTGAGGTCGCTGTTGTCGAACGAGAAGTAGTTGTAGCGTCCGCCGATAAAGGCATTCAGCGTGTGCTCGCCAAACTGGTGGTTCCAGTCTACCTGTGCCTTGGCCACGAAGTTCTGCTCCTTGGCATACATGGAGCCTACCATCGAGGTGACGCGCCCCAGGCCTTCAACCTCGAACGAGGGGAAGCCCACGTTGGGACGGAAGTAGCGCTGGGCGTTGCGGTTCAGCGTGTAGCTGAGGTCTGCCGTCAGCTTGAAGTCCTGTGCAAACTGCCATGAGGGGGCCACGTGGACATTGAAGTAGGTGTTCTCGGCCTTGTTCTTGTTGTCGCCCTCGCCGTTCTCAAACAGGGCCACGGGGTTGGCCAGTGAGTAGGTGTCGCCCAGCGAGGCGTACAGCTCGTCATAGTCTGACAGCAGTGAGGTGAAACCGCCTGCTCCGCCGTTGATGAGCTTGTTGTACTGATAGGGGGTCACCAGCGGTGACTTCAGCAGTGCCAGGGCCGTGGGCGATGTGACCGTGCCATAGTTAAAGTTGGCCGGCATGCCGTCGTCATAGACCGTGTTGTTGGTTCGTGCTATGGAAATGTCGAACTTGGTCATCAGGTTCCAGAGTATCGAGATGTCGGTGTTGAAGCGCACGTTCATGCGGTCGAAGGCGCTCTCGCGCACCGTGTTCTCTGACTTTACGTAGCCCACGGAGAGATTGTACATACCGATGTCGTCGCCACCCTGCACATTGATGCTGTAGTTCTGGGTGAAGGCGTTGCGGTAGACCTCGTCCTTCCAGTCGGTATTATTATGATAGGTGTAATAATAGTAGCCGTTGGGGTCGTCGTTGAGGAAGTTGAATTTCAGTTGCTGCAGGTCCTGACGCTGCATCTGCTGGGTGATGGCCCGCTGGACGGCGGGGGTACCCAGCATTTCGGTGGCATAGACGCGATACTGGGTAGCATCCATCATCGACGGCGTACGCGGAATGAACTGGAAACCGCCCGAGATGTTGGCATCGATGCGGGTGGCCATGGAGTGGCCGCGCTTGGTGTCGATGAGGATGACACCGTTGGCACCGCGGGCACCGTAGAGGGCAGTGGCGTTCTTCAGCACCGTCACCTTCTCAATGTCATCGGGCGAGATGTTGGCCAGCAGGTTGTTAAACTGTCCGCTGTGCAGCGACGTGCGGTTGCGTTGCATGTCCTGCTCAATGCCGTCGATGACGATCAGGGGCTGGGCGTCGCTGGTGATGCTGTTCAGACCACGTATGAACATCGAGGCACCGCCGTCTGCGGCTGCCGACCGCAGGATGCTGCGCACGTCGGCGCCGAGCTCGTTGGCTATCTCGTTGTCAACGGTCACGCCGAAGCGGTCTATCTTTGCCGTCTTGGCAGCGGTGTAGTTGATGCCGGTGCCGTACATGGCGTTGAACTTGTCGCTCAGCATCTTGACGCTGACCGTCTGGGTGCTGTCGCCCGCGATGATGGCCACCTGCTGCGACAAGTACTGAGGCGCAAAGACGTAGAGCGCCGTGGCAAACGTGGGGACTTTGATGACGAACGAGCCGTCCTCCTCGGTCATGGCCGTATAGCGGTCGTAGCCCAGGGCCCGCAGCTGGATACCGGCCAGTGGCTTCCTGGTGGCCTGGTCGGTCACCTTGCCCTTGAGCGTCATGGTGGGATAGTTCACTTGCTTCAGCTTGGAACGGTCAGGCTGCTTGATGCTGGTCTCTATCTCCTCCTCCTCGGTGTCGTCAGACTGTGCATAGGTAGCCGTGGTGAGTCCCAAGGCGAGCGTGCATACAGCAATCCTGAGGTTGCTGTCCTGCATAAGATTGAATATAGTGCGCTTCATGTTCATTGCTTGTTAGATTCTTCAAATTCCACCAGTTCCACAGGCTTGGCGATGATGGCTGCCACACGGATGTCGCGGGAGAAGGCAGCCAGCAGGGTTCTGTTGAACACTGACATGGGTGAGGTGATTTTGATGTTGGGACAGATCTGTGCGGAGTTTGTGCCCAGACCGGCGTATGACACCGGGAATGTAAAGCGTCCGAAGTAGACGGTGTCGACCTTCAGCGGGTTGTTGGAGAAACCGCGGAACGTGGTACGGTTGGTATTGTTGTCGACAACGGCGGGCAGGCTGGTGTTGTTGGCTCGCACCGTTTCCAGATACTCGCTGAAGGCGGTCAGGTTCTCTTCCGACTCGTTCAGGAAGGTGTGCTCCTTGAGGGTGCCCGTCTCGTCGCAGTAGTTCAGTACGAAGTTGACGCGGTTGGGCAGGTTGGTGGCGTTGGTCATGTCGAAGGCCTCAGGTACGAACACGCAATACAGGTCGTAGGTTGTGCTCAGAATGTTGGGCAGGTAGATGGTCATCTCTGGCTTGGAGTAACCACCGTTAGGCTCGGCCCACACGTAGCGCAGCGACCCGTTCTTGGCAAACTCGTAGCCGTCGAACCCGCGCAGTGTCACGTTCATCATGTGGGTGTTACCCGTAGCCACGCGGGCCAGGTTGGTGCGTGCGTTGAAACTGCGCTCCGGTGCATACCACTCCCAGGGATGGATGGCGATGCTGTCGAGCACCCTTGCCTGTCCGTTGCTCATGGTGAGATGCTCGTGCTCGAAGGCGGGGTTGAGGATGTCCCTGGGGTTCGACAGCTTGCTGAACGTCGTTGTGCGCAGGGTGTCGCTGCCTAAGTAGGAGGGCGTACCCTCTACCCACTGGTTGTAGCCGTCGTTGTTGCTGAATATGAGCTGGCTCACCATGGACAGCTTGGTGATGGAGTCCTGCAGGTAGGCCACGTCGTCGACCGTATAGGTCAGCGGCTCCGAACCTACGCCCTGGTCCGTGATGGACTGTGCGGCGGTGTTGCTGATGTACTTGTAGTAGTTCTTGATGCGGTCGTACGACTTTTTCCACACCTCGTTGGTCGGCATGAGGAAGATGTAGGAGCTGTCTTCCTTCTCCAGCATGGCATTGAGGTTGCGGCTCATGATGTTCTCAGTGACCATGACAGAGTCGATGTAGGTCTGCACGCCGTCAACGATAGGCCCCACTACAGAGGCGTTCTCGTCCAGGTAGGAGTATTCGTATTTCTGGAAATAGGCGCGCAGTGAGTCGATGTTCTTGCCGGCTGACATCTTGTCGTCGGTCACGAAGTCGTAAAGGTTGGGATAGTAGACGGCGGCACCGCTCATAAGGTGCATCACGCCGTTGCTGCTCGGCTGGTTGGCCGTGGCTACCGGCACGTTGTCGAACGTGTAGGTGCCCTGTCCCACAAAGTTGTAGGACTTGCCGTTGAGCATGTGTACCCGCTCGTTGAGCTCGCCCGTGGCATTATGGCCGTAGTCGGCAATGTGGTTCTGCACAAACTGTTTCAGCAGGGCCTCGTTGCCTAACTGCTGCAGCTCGGAGGGGTCGAAAGTCCCGTTGAGGGGTGCCCACACCGTGTAGTAGTGCGACTGGTTGAGCTCGTCGTCGAAACCAGCCTTCTGGACAAGGGCAGCAAAGTCGCTGAGCTGCGAGTTTTGCCGGATGTTCTCCCACAGGGTCTGGTTGCCGGTGGCGGCGGCGTCGGTCCTGGCCTCGTTGTAGTCGCTGAAGTCGCTACAGGCGGCCAGGACGAGTACGGCGGCACCACTCAGGCATAGCAGACTGGCCCCTTGCTTATATAATTTCTTGAAACTCGTCATAATTATCAATTTTCAGTCTTCAATTATCAATCTTCAATACTCTTTAATACCAGTCTTCCGAGAACTCCTGGCTGTCGGTGACGCTGGCCGGAACCAGCTCCACGAAGTCAAGACCCACGGGGTTCTGCGTGTTGTCGGGGTTGAGCGTCTTGATGCGCAGCCAGTTCTCCTGGCCTTGCTTGAGCTCGACGCGGCCTAAGACGTAGCGGACGGTCATGCTGCCTCCCCACTCGGTACGGGCGCTGTTGTCGGCCGAGTAGCCGTTCTCGCCGTGTCCGCAGTAGCTGTGAGGCCCGCGCATGTAGCCGCGGTTGCGCAGGGCGACGTCAGACTCGATGCCCTGGTCGTCTTCCCCCTTGGGGTCGGTCAGGCCGATACGGGGGTCTTCCACCTGCACGGTAGCATCGAAGGGCAGGCCTAAAGCCGTCATCGACTGCACGTTGGACGACGTGCCGATATAGTACTGCATGAATGAGCCGTAGGTCATGGGCGCATAAACCACGCGCACCTCATAGACACCCGACGGCACGGAGGGCAGTTTGAAGGCAATGTCGTAGCGTCCCCAGAACTGTATCTGGTCGGCCTGCCAGCAGCGCCAGGCGCCGCGCAGACAGTAGGCCAGACAGAACACGTCGTCGTAGACCACCAGGTTGTCGAACAGGTTGCTGGGCAGGCCGCGGCGCGACGTGTCGTAGGTGTTGGCAATGTTGCCGTCGCCGGTAGCCCAGTAGCGGTACCGGTTGTTGATAAGCTCGGGGAAGAGCGAGGTGCAGTTCACGCGCATACGCTCGTTGAGCACGCCGCGGGGTACCACACGGTCGTAGACCAGGATGTCGTCGATAGGCAGTATGTAGGCGTTGAAGGCCTGCAGGCTGTTGTTGCGCTCCACCTTCACGCCCCGTCTTACCAGTTCGTGGTTGGTGCCGGTGGTACCCACCTCGTTGGTCAGGGTGTTGTTGGTGCGGTAGCGGTTGATGTAGACGTTAGTCTCCGTGGGCGGCAGCCACACCTTCATCATGGTGTGGGGCAGCATGGTCTCGTAGTAATCATAGATGTCGGCATCGGGGGCGTAGTTCCAGAAGGTGCTCTGTGTGGAGCGGAACACCAGCTGGTTCTCGGTCATCATGGCGTTGAGAATGTGGTAGGCCACAAACATGTTCAGCGCGTTGAACCGGTTGGTGTAGTCGTTGCCTGTGCTGACGGTGATGCCGTTCTCGCGGATGTAGTCATACCATTCCGAGCTGTTGGCATAGGTCTCGTTGGCATAGCGCACCAGGTCGTCGAAGCTGTTGATGCCCTTGCTGCGGAACACGTCGTCGGACTCTGCAAAGACGGTGTAGCCCACCTTGCACTCACTCGACCATGACAGGGTGCCGGAGTAGTTCTCACGCGGCCGCTGGTAGAAGGTGAAGTCGTTGCCTTTGGTGAACTTCATGATGGAGTCGTTCAGCCCGGTAGCCTTCAGGGCCTCGCAGAAGATGGAGTAGCCCTCCGTGCGCTCCAGGATGTCGTCGGTGAAGCGTGTGAAGCGGGGTATGACGTTGTCGATGACGTGGACAATGCCGTTGGTCACCTCGTTGTCGGAGCTGATGACGGTGGCCTTGTTGTTGAACACGGGGCGGCCTATGGAGTCGTGGGTCACGGTGAACTCATAGCCCAGCAGTGTCGACACCTCGGGCACCGTGGTCAGGTTGACCGCCGTCTGCACCGTGGCTGACAGGTGGAACCGCACGATGTTCAGGCAGAGGCTGTCGCTCAGCCCCTCCAGCGAGCGGTCGGTCATGCCGTTGTGGGGGATGACGGCTTCAGGGTCGTCGTAGAGGCTGTCGCAGTAGGCCTTCAGTCCGTCGTTCGTCGGGGCGAAGCAGGTGTAGGTGCCGTAGGCGGCCATCAGCCTGTCGTAGCGCACCCTTGACAGCACGTAGTTGAACGATGTCAGCGTGCTGTCCTTCACTATGAACGACTCGATGGTCTCGCCGGTGAAGGTATAAAGGTCAGATTCGTCGGGCTCGGGGTTGCAGGCCGTCAGGGTGAGGACGGCACCCATCCCTGCTATCAGGATCTGTCGTGTCAATTGAAAGATTTTGTTAGTCATATCTTGAGTCCTCCTTCATTAATAGTTCTTTTCGTAATTATTGGCAGTGCTGTAGACCGGGTTCTGGCGCAGGGCCGGGCACACCTCCAGGTCAGCCTTTGGCACCGGCATGTAGAGCGTGGGCTCCGTGCCCAGCTTGGCGGCCACGGCCGTTCCCTGAGAGGGCATCTTGCGGATCATGAGCTGCAGCATGTCGTTGGTGGTGGCCACGAAGGCCGTCTTTTCGTCGTCCATTTCGGCCAGGGTCTTCTCGTAGTCGGTCACGGTCTCGGTGTGGCGGTAGTTGTAGCGCATGAGGTCGTACCAGCGTTTGCCCTCGAAGGCCAGCTCGCGCAGACGCTCTGCCAGGATGAGCGACTCCACCGGGGCGCGCCCGGCGCTGTAGGTGTTCCACTTCAGCGAGTCGCTCTCAGTGTCCTTAGAGCGCAGGTTCACGGCCTTGACAATGTTGAACGCCTGGCGCAGCGTCTTGGTGTCTTCGTCGTTGGCAGCCAAAGCCGTCAGGGCCTCAGCCTTCATCAGCATGACGTCGGTCGTGCGGTAGATGACGTAGTTCTGGCGATAGCCGGAGTAGGCCCTCGGTGTGGTGGGGGCTGCCTGGGCGTCGCCGCTGGCCGAGTTGACATACCAGGCTGACATGGCCACCATCTTGCGCACGCTGAGCTGGTCGCCCGTGGCCTTGTAGGTGTTCTGTATGGCGCGGTAGTCGTTGGCCGATGTACCCGTGGCGCTGTAGACGGCATTGCTTTTGGCAAAGATGGCGGGTGCCTGCAGGTAGCCGGTGGTACGGCCGCTGGCATAGGAACTCAGCATCTCGCATACGGCGGTGTTGCTGTTGGTGCCGTTATACTGCAGTTCGAAGATGCTCTCCTCGCCGTTCTGGTTGATAAACATCTCGTTGAACAGTTCGTTGCCCTGCAGCAGGGGGTATTCCTGCTGGGCGGCGGCGATGGTGTTGCGCTGGCTGGCCAGGTACTGTGCCCTCTTCGAGGCTATCACCTTGTCGCAGTATTCTACGGCTTTGTTATAGTACTCAGCCTTGCGCGTCACGCTGCCCAGCCAGAGGCAGATGTCGGCCGTCAGTGCCTGTATGCCGTCGCGGGTGAAGTAGCCTACGCGGCGCCAGTCGGTAAAGGCCGTGGCCGAGATGGCGTTCGACTCGGCTATGGCCAGGTCGTCGAGGCAGTGCAGTAGCACCGTTAGAGGTGCCGACTGTGGAATGTCGAGGTTCTGGCTGCTGTTCATGAATGCCTCGGTGGTGTAGGGCACGTCACGGTAGTTGCGTACCAGGTAGAAGTAGCAGAGCGAGCGCAGGGCCAGCATCTGCGAGCAGTCGGCCAGGTAGTCGCCCTCGGTGTAGGAGGGGTCTTCGCTCATGACGGCCCCGGCGCGCGTCAGCACGAGGTTGCAGTTGTTGATCACTGAGTAGAAGGCGGCCCAGGTGGCAAACTGGTTGTCATACTGCGTATTGCCGGTGTTGACCTCTATGAGGTCCTCCAGCACGGCCTGTGCTGCGCTGCCCTGGACGGTGGCCACGGGCAGCAGCTCGTCGGAGCGCAGGTCGCCCCACACGATGAGCCTCTTCACAATGTCCGTGCTCAGCATCGACTTGTAGGCGCCGTTGACCATGAGCTGGACGTCGCCCTTGGACTTCCAGAAGTCCTCATCCACGGTTTTGTCATCAGGCAGGATGACGGTGTCTACACACGACACAGCCATCAGGCTGGCAACAATCATTGAAATATATTTCTTCATAATCCTTAGCTTTTAGAATCCGACGTTAAGTGTAACGGTAAACTGCTTTGAGCGGGGCGTCTGCGATGCGTCTTCGGCCACGCCGTAGCCCTTGGGCGACACCTCGGGGTCGACGCCGCTGTACTTTGTCCAGAGGAAGAGGTTGTTGAGCGAGCCGTAGATCTGCAGCTGGTTCAGACCCAGCTTCTTGATCTGCTTCTTGGTGAAGTTGTAGGCCAGCTGCAGGTTCTGGAAGCGTACGAAGCCGCCGTCCTCTACAAATCGGTCACTGCCCTGATAGTTGTAGGCCGAGTTGTACATGGCGCGTGGTATAGGTGTCACGTCGCCGTCCTTGCGCCAGCGGTAGTTCACGGTGGCGCACTGGTTGTTGGTGTCGAACATGCGCTCCAGGTTCATGCGGGCCATGTTGACCACCTTGTTGCCGAAGCGGTACATGAAGCGGGTCTTCAGGGACCACTGCCCGTACTTGAACGTGAAGTTGAAACCACCGTTCACCTTGGGCAGCGAGTTGCCTAAGTAGACGATGTCGAGGGCGTTGATCTGGCCGTCGTTGTTGATGTCCTCATAGATGGCGTCGCCACCCTGGTAGGTGTAGGTGGTTGACGATGTGCCGTTATTGCTGACGTAGTTGTAGACCATCTTCTGGGGCTTGCCCTGGTCGTCCATGAGCACCGTTCCGTCGGCGTTGAGTGCCACGGGGAAGGTCTGTCCGGCGGCCAGCCGCTTGTTGATTTCCTGCTCGTAGGTGTCCTTGTCCCATCCGTTCTCCTTCTGCAGGTTCTCCAGGAAGTCATAGCTGTACTGGTAGACACCCTTGTAGCGGAAACCGTAGATGGAGCCGAGCGAGTTGTTCAGCTGTACGCGGTTGACGTAGGCACCGCGCGAGGTGGCTGTCCAGTCGCCGTTGATGGCGTCGAGCACGCGGTCGTCCATCTCCTTGAGCAGGTTCGAGTTCTGGGCTATGTTCAGGCTGGCGTCCATTGAGAACTTGCCGGCCTTGATGATGCGCTTGGCGGTGATGTTGGCTTCCCATCCGTCGTTGTCCATGCGTCCCACGTTCATCCACGACACGGTGTTGTAGCCGGCCATGGACGGTATGCGCACGTTAGACATGAGCAGGTCCTTGGTCTCCTTGTGGTAGTAGTCGAAGTCAACCTCGATGCGGTCATCGAGCAGTCCCAGGTTGAAGCCCACGTTGTAGCTCGTGGTCTTCTCCCAGCGCAGGTCGTCGAGCTTCAGCCCGTCGAGCGAGCCTACGGTCTGCGTGGTGTTGCCGTTGCCGTAGACGCCGGCCGCCGTGGCGTAGGTGTTGTAGAAGCCGATGTTGGAGCTGGGGGCCTTACCCACGATACCCCACGAGGCACGCAGTCCGAGCATGCTGAGCCAGTTGCCCTTGATGGGTTTGAAGAAGGGCTCGTCGATGATGTTGTAGCGCAGGGCTACACCGGGGAAGATGGCCCACTTGTTCTCGGGGCCGAACTTCGAGTCGCCGTCGGCGCGGAGCGAGAAGTTCAGGCTGTAGCGGCCGTCCTTGTAGGCTATGTGTCCGTTGTAGAGCAGGTTCTGCGAGTTGGCACGGCCGTTGGAGCTGCTCATGCTGCGCACGTCGGCGTTGATGTTGGCCGACTCCAGCCCGTTGGGCAGGCGGTTGGTCGTGATGGTCTGCTGATTGCTCTTCTGCGTGCTCATTTCGTAGCGTGCCAGCATCATGGCCGACCAGTCCTGATTCTTAAAGTAAGGTGTGAACACCAGTTCGGCGCGGCCGCCGATGCGTATGCGGTTCGACTCCAGGTTGGTGCTCAGGTTGTATTCGTCGTCGGTCCACTCCACGTTCTTCAGCGCTGCGGGGTAGTAGGTGGGGTTGGAGCGGGCGTAGATATCGAAGTCCACACGGCCGTTGAAGGTCAGTCGGTGCTGCTCGGGCTCAATGCCCAGCAGTTCGTACTTGATGCTGAAGTCGGGGGTCAGACGGTAGGTCTTGTCCTTCTTCCAGGCCAGGTTGGCCACGGCGATGGGGTTGCCCAGGTCGCGCACGGCCGACAGCTCGTAGCTGGAGTAGTTGCCGTCGTAGGGCGTCATGCCGTTGACGGCGCGGTTCATGATGTAGTACTCGTCGGTGTCGTTGCCGTCGGCGTCCTGCCGGTAGATGGCCATGTTGGGGGCTATCTTCTGGGCTATGGCCAGCAGGCCCTGGTGGTTCACGCCGTTGATCTTGCCCTCATAGTTCTGGTCGTTGCCCGAGTAGGTCAGGGCGAAGTTGGTCGAGAAGCGTATGCGGTCCGACACGTTGTAGTCGAGCACCATGCGGGTGGTGAACTGCTGGAACTTCTGCTTGATGATGGAGCCCGTCTGGTGCTTGTAGCCGGCCGAAATGCGGAACTGTGCCTTCTGGCCGCCGCCGGTGATGTTCATGTTGTAGTCGTGCATGGCGCCGAACTGCTTCACGGCGTCCACCCAGTCGGTATTGTTGTTCCAGTTCTCATACTCGCTCCACGACCGGTCGTAGTTCAGCTCGCGGATGCTCGTGGTGGCGTCCGACCGCTGGGCGGGGTTGTAGAACTCCTCCTTCATCATCATGGTGTAGTCGTCACCTGAGAGCAGCGTGTAGCCGTCGGGCTGCCAGGTGCCTGTAAACTTGTAGGAGAAGTTGACGCGGGTCTTGCCGCGCACACCGTGCTTGGTGGTGATGAGGATGACGCCGTTGGCACCCTTCGAGCCCCACACAGCCGTAGCGGCGGCGTCCTTCAGGACGGTGATGGAGGCTATATCCTCGACGTTGACCGACAGCAGCGAGGAGTAGGCCTCCTCGTCGGCGTTGGCAAAGTCGAAGTTCTCGTCAGGATTGTCAAACACCTTGTCGTCGACGACAATCAGGGGGTTGGCGTCGCCGTTGATAGTGGTCACACCACGCAGGCGCATCGTCGTGCCTGCACCGAGGTTACCCGAGTTCGACACGATGTCGAGACCGGCAATCTCGCCCTGCAGGGCCTCGTCGGCCGAGGTGAAGGCCAGACCCTCGATGTTCTCCATGTTCATGGTCTGCTGCGACACAGAGACCTCCTTCTTGGGGATGGTCAGGCCGCCCGAGCTGGTGCGGCGTCCCACCACCTTCACTTCCTTGATGGTAGTGTTCTCAGGGTCGAGCTTGACCTTGAACACCGTCTGTGTGCCTATGGGCAGCACCTTGGTCTTGTCGCCCACGTATGAGAACACCAGCTTGTTCTTGGTGTTCTTCACCTGGAGCGAGAAGTTACCGTTAAAGTCGGTCTGCGTGGCCGACACGATACGGTTGTTGGCATCGCGCTCGACGACGTTGCCCATCATGACGGGGCCTTCGGCGTCGGTCAGCGTACCCGATATACGCACTCCTTGGGCCATCGCACAAAGGCTGAAGACACAGGAAAGAGCGGTCAACAGAAATTTCTTAATCATCATACTATTTGGCCTTTAGAGTTTGTTCTGCTTTTTCAGTGTTCTGTAGTGCTTCAGCGAGCGTGCCTTGGCAGCCCGCGAGCTCCATGCGTCGTCGAAGCGCTTGGAGCTGTAGACGTAGAAGGGCTCCGTGATTTCGTGGACGGCGCAGAATGAAGAGGTGTAGATTTCGGTGGCACTGGTGCGCGAGCTGTTGAACCAGTAGTCGCGGCACATCTTGTTGGAAATCTTGGAGGCGTCGTTGGCATCGACCACGTGGCTCACGCCGGCGTTGTCGCGGATGACCAGCCGGCCGTCACCGCCCGACACCTTCAGGTCGATGGCTATGCCCAGGGCGTCGCGGCTCAGGCTCTGGCAAATCTGCTCGTTGAACGGCTTGCTGTCGGCATAGTAGGAGACGCTCTGGAAATGGTAGCGGGCAAAGTCGCGCAGGGCGCAGATCTTGGCGTAGGCCTCGGCCTGGGCGGCCTCCACCTCCACGGGGTCGGGCGACTCGCTCTCCATGAAGTCGGTGTAGAGGGCCTCTATCTCGCTCCAGCGCGGCAGTCCGGCGGCGTAAGCCTTCTCCATGGCGGCGTTGTCGGGGGCGTAGAGGGTGTAGTTGTACGTGTTGAACATCTTCACGTTCTCGTCCAGACAGCTGTTGGTCACCTTGCTGGTGCCGCTGCCGCGGTCGGATGAGAAGATGATGAAGGCATCCTGCTGGGTGATGCCGAACTCGTTGACCGAGTCCTTGATGCCGGCCCAGGCCAGCAGGTCCTTGGCCGAGAAGCCGGCGCAGACGTTGTAGAACTCTGAGAAGCGGCTGTCGCTCTGCAGGGTCTTGCTGACGCTGTTCACAGCCGGCTGCAGCACGCGGTCAATGCGGTAGGCGCGGCCGTTCTTCTCGTTATAGATCTGCTCGATGGTGGCGGGGGCGAAGCCGTTGTCTATCTGCTGTCCGCCATAGACCTTGGTGCCCTCGGTGCCGTTCTCGACGTAGATCTCGCCGCCGTGCTTGGTCTTGTAGTAGTGCTGTCCGCCCTGGCCTATGACCTCGCCCTCGTCGAGCACCACCGTGTGGTAGTTCAGGATGTCGACGAGCAGCGACTTCACGCGCGAGATGGCCACCTCGCCCAGGCGGGCGCCTATCTCGCCCGTCTCCGGGTTGTAGGCGTAGCGGTCGCAGTGCAGGGTGGTGCGTGTCGTGCCGTCATAGTAGAACTTCAGGGCCTCAGGCTGCTGATGGCCGAGCGAGGTGGGGTCGATGTAGAAGTTGTCGAAGGCCTCGTCGTCGGGCACGAAGAACCCGAAGTTGGCGCTCATGGCCAGCAGGTAGTAGCTGAAGCCCACGTTCAGCTTGTTCGACGCTGTGCCGTCGGGGTCGGTGACGGCCCAGTTCATGACCTGCATGTCCAGATAAGTGGACGAGGGGGCCATGACGCTCTGGTAGCGGTCGGGGGCTATCATGGTGTTGAGCTTGTAGATGACGCCGTTGTTGGCAAACAGGATGTCGTACTTGCCGTCCTGCTTCTGCTGCAGCAGGCTGACCTTCATGCCCATGTTCTCCTGGGCGTCGTTCTGAATGCCCGAGAACTTGCTGGGCACGGTGTTGGCAAACGAGGCCTTCATCAGGTTCTTCACGAAGTTGGTCAGTATGTCGGGGCGCTTGGAGTGCAGCGAGTCCAGGTTCTCCATCAGGTTGGGCTGCGTGTTGGGCTTGTCGCCGTAGATGTCTATCAGGTAGGCACCGTCGCCGCCCTGCAGGAAGAACTCCTCGATGGCCTGGTCTACGGGCACGAACATGGCGCCGATGTCGCTGATGGCCAGGTCAAGGCCGTTGGCCGACTGCACGGGGCTGTACTGGTTCCAGCCCGGGTCGAACGACAGCACCGACGAGTTCGACACGAGGTTGCCCTCGGGGTCGGTGGTGATGACGTGGCCTGACTGGTTGCTGAAGTAGCGCACCTGGTAGATGCTGTCCACTATCTCCTTGTTGTTCTGGCGTGCCCAGGCCTGGTAGTCGTTGGTCACGGCCGATGAGTAGTAGGGCACGGCAAAGTAGTCCAGTATGCGGCTGAAGTATTTGGTGTCGCTGGTGCGGCGCAGCACCTGGCCCATGTTGCCCGGGGGCACGACGACGTCCTCCATCTGGTGGACGTAGCCGTTGAGGCAGGTGACGTCGCTATGGATCACGCGGTCGCCGAAGATGTAGGCTGTCCCCTCGGTGTAGGGCGTGCCGGTAAGCAGGGCGAAGTCGCTGTCGTCGCCCGTCGTGGTGATGCCGTTCTGCAGCATGTGCTCACGGGTGAAGTGTACTATCATCGGGCGCGTAGCGTCGCTTACCAGGTGGATGCCCTTGCCGCGGTACTTGTCCCAGTACTTGTTGTTCTGAGGCATGTCGGCGCTCGACACGACGTATTGCACCGTGTCGATGATGCTGGCGTTGGTCTGGTGCTTCATGGCCATACCCTTCTCGGTGGTAGCCTGGCCTTGGCTGGTGTTGCTCATGTTCGACAGCATGTTGATGAGCAGCGCGTTGTCGAGCATGGAGTTGTAGAGCAACAGCTTTTTCTGGGCGTCAGAGAGCTGCTCATAGCTCCTCACACCCCACTCGTTGGATTGGAAGAACCGCTGGAAAGCCTCGTCGTTGGCCGGGAACACCGTCTTCGAACCTGTCCTGTTCAGCGTCTCGGTCAGCCCGAGGTCGTCTACCAGGCGCAGGTAGGTAGAGAAAGTGCCCGTCAGTCGCTGCTGGTCGGGGTTCTTCAATTCCTGATAGATGCTTCCGCCCAGCCAGTCTGGCTTGGTGTCTGCATCTACTGGCTCGTTTTTCTCAACGCAGCCAGTCATCAATCCCGCCAATGCGAGAGAGACACAGAAAAAGAGTTTTTTCATAAATTGTTATTAGTTAATATTATAATATTATTTTGATTTGTTTGTCTTGCTTCCCTCACGGGTACTTCATTTCAAGTTGCAAAAATACATAAAAATTATGAAACACGAAAAAAAAACGCCTTGAATTATTGACAACTACCTTCTTTTTTTGCCACCCTATACCTTATATATATTATCTGCTGGCGGCCGGAATGGTGAACACACAAAAAATATAGGTAAAAAACAAAAAAAACGGGTGCTTTGTTTTTGCACTTTCCTAAAACTTTATTAACTTTGCAGCCGACTACTTAATTTGCAAATTTTATACCAAACAGTACTATTATTAATAACTAAAATTTTTAAACACATGAAAAAAAGACTACTTATGCAGTTGTTGGCTGTGTGCTGTGTCGTGGGTGCCAGTGCCTATAATGAGGGTGACTACATCTACTCCAACACCGCCAAGTACAAAGCCACGAGCGGCAACCTGGTGACCAACGGCGCCTTCGCCGACAACCAGACAGGCTGGACCAGCGAGGCCGGTGCCGACCTGAACGGCGAGGCCTGGGGCATTGAGGCCGCACAGGGCCCCAAGGGTGAGAACGTGCTGCAGAGCCTCAACGGTTCTGTAGAGGGCGACGGCGTGGGCGTGTTCCGCGCCTGGACCGGCCTGACGGGTATCTACACCATCAGCTACTGGGTGAAGGGTGCCGAGAGCGTGGTGAGTAGCGTTACCGCCGGCACGGCCAACTATATTGACTTCTATGTCAACGCCACCGGTGCCGCCGACAAGACCGACGCCCGCCAGGTGGCCGAAACCGTTAGCATCGGTGCCGAGTGGACACAGGTTGTGGACACCGTTGAGATGCACACCGGCGACTACCTCGTGTTCAACGCCGCCAAGCTGACCTCGGGAACCCTGCTGACCAACTTTGAAATCAACCAGGTGGTAGAGGTTTACGACACCCGCATCGTAGACCGTCTCATCAACTATGCCGAGAAGCTGATGGCCGAGCCCGACCTGCAGAACGGCAAGGACGAGTTTGCCGGGATTGTTGACATGTTGAAATATGCCATCGCCGACCCCAACCAGAACGAGAGCAAGGAGGCTATGGAGGGACTCATTGAGCAGTTCAACGAGTTCTTCGACAACTATATGAACGAGAACGGTGGCAACACCAACTCGGGCGACTGGAGCACTCATGGCTACTCTAACTGGAACAACATCAACAACAATACGGTTGTTGGTAGCTGGAAAACTTATGGTGACCGCTGGGGATTTTCTCCCAACAGTGGCCAGCTGGAACGTCCGGAAGGTGACGGCTACGTACTGACCGCTGGTATACAGCGCGGCCAAAACCAGAGCGGTACTGTCCGTGGCGTTTATGTTGAACGCACAGATTTGGATCCTGGTAAGTATTTTATTGCCATTGAGGCCCAGGCTGTCAATGCCGCTACTACGGGTGGTGCTGCCAACAACTGGCTCTATGGCTCAGACCATACAACCCGTGTCTGGGAAGGACCCTCGATGTTCGTGGGTACCGACACACTGGTCATGCGTCCCGCTACTGAAGAGGAACTGGAGCTGGCCAACCCCAATTACACCTATACGGAAGTGGCTGACACGCTGAACGGCTACTACTGGAAGAAATACTATATGATTGGTGAAATAAAGGAGGGACAGACAGTTCGTGCCGGTTTCCTTTTCCCGCCTTACTACAGCGGTGGCTTCCGTATCAGCCTGCGTAACCCCGAGTTCCGTATGATTGGTAAAACCGAACGTCAGTTGAACTGGGAGGCTGCCGTGAAGAATGTCATCACTCAGCAGAACGAACTGAAAAACCGTATAGACAACTATCCGACCGATATAGCTGAATATGCTTGGGAGAAAGACTCTCTGGCTCGTGCTATTGCCAATGCACAGCCCGTTCTGGAAAGCTCGCTGGCCCAAGTGGACGCTGAAGGCAACAGCACTGTAGCTGTCACCGACGAAGGTATTGAGGAGCTGAAGGCCCTTTATCAGACGCTGCTTGATCAGGTGAATGCTATGGGCCGTGCCAAGAACTGGGTTGTCAACACCAACGCTATTCAGGACAATCTGAGAGCTGCCATCGCCGATGGACAGGCATCGCTTGACAATGAAAAGAGCGCCGGTGCTCCTGCTGACCTGAGAACAGCTTTACAGACCGCTGTCAGTGAGGGTCAGGCCCTGATAGATGGTATTTCTTCGACCACTCAGACTGATGAGTTCACGGCTGCTATTGAGAAGATTGGCACTGCTAAGACCAGTTTTGATATGTCGGCTGCTACGTTTGACAATCCTGCTCCCCTTGCACTTGTAAACCAGTTCTTCGAGGATAATGGCAAGGCCACCAGCAAGACTAAGTACACCAGCAACTTTAATGGTTGGAATGTATATGTGAATACTTCAGCCTCTGGTAAGGATTTCGGTACTTCTGCTCGCGAAGGTGTCCAGGGATGGGCCATCCAGATGTGGCGCGGTGACACCGTGTCGCCCGAAGGAAAGTGCTGGCAGACAGCCACTGTAGCCCCCGAGGGTGTCTATACGCTCTTCGTCAAGGGTTATGCCACCAACGACAAGATGGGTAAACTGATGTCTGTTGGTCAGGAGATTCTCAACGAAGAAGGCATTGCTGTCGACACAATCTTCAAGCCCAATGTGCGTCTGTTCATGGGTCTGGAGGGCGCTCCTGACTCTATTACCATCAGCAAGAACTACAAGTGGGGAAGCGATGGTACGTACCACGCATCGCCCTATGTCCTGATGTTTGTCAAGAAGGATAACAATGAGGCTGTCATTGAATTAGGCGGTGAAGCTGTTGAGAATGCTGACAACGCAGGTGCCAACAGCTGGGGCTTTGGTGACTGTCGTTTGTACTATTGTGGTAACGAGGCCAAGTTTAACGCTGACGTCAAGGCTGCTTTTGACGCTGCTGTCTCCAAGGCCAATAGTGTGGTAGCTGCTAATGCAGACGATGAGCGTGTGGCTTATCTGATAGTCAAGATGAAGCGATACCTGAACGATGCCGCTTCGGCAGCAACCGCAAAGGAGCAGCTTAATATCAAAGTAACCATCGAAGAGATAGAAGAAATGATTGCCGATCTTACAGGTCTGACAGCTGTCAAACCGATTGCAGTAGAGATGCCTGAAGGCCTGAAGGAAGGTATCTACACCATCAACGGCGTGAAGGTCGGTGATAAGGCTGATGGCTTGAAGCCCGGTCTCTATATCATTAACGGCAAGAAGTACATCGTGAAGTAATGTCTTTCAGTTGACTTACCTGTTTTAAACAAATCCAGGCCCTGGATTTTCCAAAAGGGAGTCCCTTTCACGCAAAAGGGACTCCCTTTTTGCGCAAACCGACTTCCTTTTACACGATTTTACGATTTAGCTATGTTCGTTCAATATGTAATCTGCTCAGCCCCCTTGCTTAGGCCGAGGTGAAAGACGCAAGGCACGCGAAGCACGCGAGGTTTTTTCTGATGGCTCATCAAGACCGAAAAAGAAGCGAGGCCTCCGGTAGTGGAGACCTCGCTTCGTCTTGTAGGCGCTATTAGCAGCCGGGGCTTTACTTCACCACCACCTTGCGGCCGGCGCGCAGATAGATGCCTGAGGGCAGACCTTCGGTGCTGGCGGCTGTGGCCTGGCGGCGCACCAGGCGGCCCTGCAGGTCGTAGACGTTCTGCGGGTCGGTGTCGGCCAGGGCGGGGTTGAGGCCCGTGGCTATCTCCTTGACCACGAGGATGCCCTCGCTGAGGCGGCTGGTGTCCCAGCTGATGCCGCCCTGCATGTCGAACAGAGGCTCGCCGGCCAGGGTGACCGTCTCAGGCCAGAGGCGTATCTCGTCGCCCACTTTCAGCGTGTGGTTGTCGGCCACCTGTATGACGATGGTGCCGTTGACCGTCAGCGTGCCGATGTCCGAGAGGCTGGTAGCGCTGTTGGCGCCCGCCGTGCGTATGACGAGCTGGCCGGTGGCGTTGACGGTCACGTTCTTACCGCCGAAGCGCAGCGTGCCGGTGGTGGCGTCGGCCGTGGTGCCGGGGCGCAGGGTGCCGTTGACGATGACCGAGGCGTTGGTCAGTTGCTTGGAGGTGAGGTTGGTGCCCGACAGCGTGGCGCCCTCGTTCACCGTCAGGCGGCCCGTGCCGAGCTGTCCCAGCGAGCCCATGCAGAGCTCACCCTCGCGGACGGTGGTGGTGCCGGTATTGCTGCTGGCACCGTTCCACGTCACCTTGCCGCCACCCACCTTGACGAAGTTGGCGTTGGCGCTGACTTTGACGTTGGTCGTCCAGTCCTCGTCGTTGCCCACCTGCCAGGTGTTGGCCCCTACCGTGGTGCCGTTGCTGAAGGTACAGCTGCCGCCCAGCTTGCCCGTGCCCGTGACGCGGCCTATGCGGAAGGTCTTGCCGCTGTTCTGCACCTCCACGTTCGAGGCTATGTTCATCGTGCCCTTGGCCATGCTGCCGCCGGTGTCCATCGTGAAGCGCAGCACGCTGGGGTCGTCTACATTCGACGACGGCTTTAGCGTGCCCTCAAAGTCGGTGAAGTTGCAGCGCACGGGGGTGCGGGTGGCGTAGTAGTTGGTGCCCTTCTCGGTGACGCAGTTGGCGTTGAGCGTTCCCTTGCCCGTTATCTTGTTGGTATAGGTAGAGCGGTTGGCCATGTTCCACGTGCCGGTCTTGCCCTCAGCCACGTGGATGGTGTAGCTTGAACTGGTGTTCTCGCTCAGCGTGCCGCCCTGGAACTCCACGGTCTTGGCGGGTATGTTGGCATTGACGCACTGCACGGTGCCGGCCATGACCACCAGCCGGTTCAGCGCGCCGTTGCTGGTGTTGAGCTTCATCCAGCCGCCGCCCTTCTTGGTCATCACGGTGCCTGAGACCGGCTTGTTGAGGATGAAGTCCTGCGAGTTGTTGACGACGCCGCCCTCGTCGCCCGCCATCTGCATGGGCGAGCCCTGCGTGACGGCGGCCGTGGTGCGCAGCTCGGCGCCGTTCTCCATGACAAACTTCGCCGGGGTGGTGGTCACGCCGCCGAGGTTGCCCATGGCCTGGTTGGCATTGGCCAGCGACTTGACGCTCACCACGCCGCCCGACAGGCGGTTGCCGCCGGTGTAGCTGTTGTCGGTGTTGACGGTCAGCGTGCCGGTGCCGCGCTTGACGAGCACCGACTGGCCCACGATGGCTCCGGTGCCGGTGAAGGTGTAGGCCTTGGTGTTGTCCACCTCGATGGTGTCGGCCTCAATGTCGCCCTTCATCGTCACGCTGAACTTGGCCGCCGTGTCGTCGAAGCGCACGTTGTCGCCGCTGACGAAGATGTCGCCGGTCGCGCTCTCGTCGGCAGAACTGGTGAAGTTGGGCTCGCCGGCCAGCTCCCAGATGTTGCTCGTCAGGCCGTTCCACACCACGGCCCCGGCATCGCGCACGCCGGAGACGCTGAGGTAGAGCTTGCCGTCCTCTATCATGAGCTCGGCCTTCTTCTGGGTGCTCAGGCCCTCAAGCCTGATGTTGTCGAGGCTGCCCGTCAGTTCGCCGACGGTGCCCAGCAGGTATTTGCCCTCGGCCACCAGGCCGTCAGCGGCGTCGTGAACCACAAACTCGAAGACGGGCGTCAGGTACTTGGGGCCGTACTTCCAGTTCTTGGCCTCCACGGTCAGCAGCCTGGTGTTCACCTCGTCGGCAGTGAGGTCGCCGTAGAGGTCGAAGACCACGCGCGCGCCGAAGCCTAAGAGCAGCGAGTCGGTGGTGACGCTGCCGCGGTGGCCGGCACGGCCGGGGCGCAGCTTGGCGTCGTAGTCCATCCTGATGCTGCGGAACTGTCCGCCGTCGCTGTTCAGCTCGGCAAAGCGGTTCAGCCAGAGCGATGACGACAGCAGTCGGCCGTCGAAATTGACGGTGCCGGCCCAGATGTTGGTCTCGCCGGTGTAGGTCATGTCTACGGCGGGCAGGTTCAGCACGCCGTCGCCCTGCTTCACCAGACGCATAGGGCCGGTGAAGGCGCCGCCGCTGACGTCGCACGTGTAGTAATGGTAGTTGATCTTGGCGCCGCCGTTCAGGATGCCGCTGTTAGTGCCCTGCACCCACGACGGCACGTTGAACGTGGCTATGTAGGGCCGTGCGCCGTCGGCCACGCTCACCTTCGTGTCGGCCGTCTCGCAGACGATGACGTGACGGTCGTCGAGCGTGGCGTCGATGGTGCCGCCGTCCTTAACCTCCGTGCGGTCCGTCATGGTGAGGGGCGGCGGGGCGATGGTGATGCCCTCCATCTGGCCCACGAAGTAGCTCTTGTGGGGCGGCTGGTTGTAGCCTACGCACTGCCATACCATGGCGTTGCGGTACTGGTGGTCGTGCCACAGGGTGTAGAGGCTGTAGGCGGTGGGGGTGTTGGTGGTGAAGATGCGGATGGTCTTCGACCCCTGCGTGCCGTTGCGCATGACCACCTCCTCGCGCCAGTCGCCCAGCAGGTCGGCTATGGCGCCGGCGTTGTTCTTGCTCGAGTTGGCGGTGTTGGTGCCGTCCATGGTGATGAGACGGCCGCCGCCGGGCTTGTAGATGGCACCGCTGCGGGCGGCACTGCCCGGCGAGTCGAACACCTCGTCGAGCAGGTCGCCGTCCCAGTAGATGCGCTGGTTGAGGTGGCTCCAGAAGAGGGCGTCGTTAGAGTCGCCGGTAGCCGGGCCGCCCTCTATCACCTTGTCGGCCACGCAGCTTACCAGCGCCGAGTTCACCGAGCGGCCCATGGAGCCGGGGAAACTGTTGGAGAAGTTGCCCGCCAGGGCGCGGCCGTCGTCCGACGTGCCCTGCAGGCGGTAGTAAATCTGTCCCGTGGTGGCATTATAGTAGGTACACGACGGCTCGTCCTCGTTGCAGGTGAACTGCTCCTGGCCGTGGCGGTAGGGGTCCAGGTCGGCGCAGTGCTGGGCGTCGCCGTGGCCCAGGCCCGTGGTGCAGAGGCCGTGGCCGTTGTCGTCGATGATCATCGAGCCGAAGACAATCTCGTCGCGGCCGTCCCAGTCGGTGTCGGCAATGGCAAAGTTGTGGTAGCCGTTGCCAAACCAGGGGTCGCCCCATCCGCCGTTGTTGTCCCAGCGCCACCGCTGCGTCAGCTGGTGGGTCAGGGGGTCTACGTCCAGGGCGCACATCTTGTGGCGCGTATAGCAGCCGCGGCCCAGGAAGATGCTGGCCTTCCGTCCGTCCAGGAAGGGCGCGCCGAAGTAGTGCTTCGACGAGCGGTGGCCGGTGTCGGCCTTGCCCCAGGCCTTCTCATACTCGCCCGACGTGGCGTTCAGCGGGTTGGCGGCCTCGCCCGCCTCGAAGCGCGGCAGGGGGTAGGCCATCGGCGTCCAGTTGTCGGCGCCGTCCCATCCGTAGGGCTCGCCGGTCTCACCGTTCAGGTAGAGCAGGTATTCGGCACCCTGGTGGGTGTACTCGTCGCGCGGCGCGTAGTAGTTCATGTTGCCTATCCTGATCTCCTTGCCCGAGGCGGTGTGGATAATCATGTTGTCGGCACCGCGCATCACGCACTCGGCCTTGCCGTCACGGTCCCAGTCGAAGCTCACCAGGTCCCACTGCTCGTCGGGGCCGGCCATGAGGTTGGGACCCAGGTCTATCCACCACAGCCGCTCGCCCTTCATGGTGTAGCACTCGTAGTGGTTGAAGTCGGTCTTGTTGCCGCTGGTGTTCAGGTCGCCGCCTGTGTTGTTGCGCTTGACGATGAACTCGGCCACACCGTCGCCGTTGACGTCGCCGAGCGAGATGTCGTTGATTTCATACTTGGAGGTGACGTCCTTGCCGTTGCGGTTGGTGACACTGCTGATCTGGATGTCCTTGTACTGCGCCCCCCACCGCGTCACCTCGCTGCACTTAGGCTGCTCCACGCCGCGCACAACGGCCGCCACCTGGTATTTGGAGGTCGACGAGCCGTGCGTGTCGCTGTAGTTCGACACCGTCAGCGGCTTGTCGTTCACCTTCACCCCGTCGCGGTAGAGGTTGTAGCCTGTGTCGTAGTACTCCTCGCCGAAGATTTTCCAGCTTACGAAATTGCCGCCCGACGCGCCCGGCACGGCTACCAGGCCACGGTCCAGCTTGTCGGTGGTGCGCTGCGCACCGGCACCAACGGTCAAAGCCCCTAACAGGGCTGCCAGTAAAAGTCTTTTCATGTTTTGTTTAGCTATTAGTATATATACTGTTTGTGGGTGCAAAGATAAGCATAAAAAAGCAAACGGCGGCATGGCTTTCTGTTTTGTTACTTTATTTTTTGACAGATTCACTACTTTTTCGTTTTTTTTTCGTAACTTTGCCGTGGTGGTAACTGTTCAGCTAATCCTTCTTCAGATGCGCTTTTGCAGCCGACACCGGGGCGCCCGTTCAGGCGAAACTGCTGCCGACCACCACCATGAGCATCAAGGAGACAGAAAACCCTGCTATCTATGCTATAGTTGTGTGTATCACGCTGGAAACCAGTCGCTTATCCTATAGCATAGTTTCAGGAAACTATGCTATAACCATGCTATAAACTATGCTATAACTTACTTGAAAAATCCCTGCTGTGCGGTTGCATCGTCACCTCAGACCGCAACGCGGTCTCCGCTCAATAACCGGGGCGTGCGAAGCACCCCCGGACCGGAAAGAGAGGTGCATCGACCCTAACGGTTTCGCCCGCTGATGCATATTGAGGCACTCTTTTCAGAGTGCTTTCCGCCACATCACATCTACCACAGATCCCTCGGACACTGCGGTTAGTGAGAGGAGACGCTCTCAGCGCCTTTCAACCGCACAGTAGGGAAAATTTTAGCGGACGCCAGTATTTGTAAACAAATCAGAAATTAACGTCACATCAACGGCCCAAATGGTGTGCAATCAACGTATAAAA
>CAMNJY010000004.1 GCA_946541745.1 uncultured Prevotellaceae bacterium | reverse complement strand
TTGAGCCGGCGTGGGACCAGTCGATGATGACCGAGGAGGCGCGTGTGGAACTGGGACTTTGTTGAAGTGAGAGATGAGAAATGAGAAGTGAGAGATGAGAGATATGATTACTTTGGAGGTGGAATTTAGGTTGAAATTTTGCTTATGGTGATGAAGAGGGAACGTAATGTCCTGTTGGAGAAATCGGAGGCCTTTGCCGGAAGGATTGTCAAGATGTATCAGTACCTGACCACAGAGAGGCATGAACACGTCATGTCTAAACAGGCGCTCCGCAGTGGCACCAGCATAGGCGCTAATCTCACCGAAAGTAGAAATGCACAAAGCACACCAGACTATATCAGTAAACAAAACATAGCCTTGAAAGAAGCAGACGAAACAGCTTTCTGGCTGAAAAACTTATATAAAGGAGGATACCTGAGTGAGAAAGAGTATGAGTCCATCTATGCCGACTGCGACGAGCTTGTCAGAATGCTCATCAGTTCCGTCAAAACCCTCAAAAAGAAGAGCGGCATCCCCACGTATGGGTAATCATATCTCTCATTTCTCAACTGTCATCTCTCATCTACGATAGTTATGAAGAACATCTATTTCCTGTCAGACGCCCACCTCGGGTCGTGGGCTGTGCCCCACCAGCGCATGCAGGAGCGGCGGCTGGTGAGATTTCTCGACGCCATCAAGGATAAGGCTGCCGCCGTCTACCTGCTGGGCGACATGTTCGACTTCTGGTATGAGTACCGCTACGTGGTGCCCCGTGGCTACACCCGCTTCCTGGGCAAGCTGTCGGAGCTGACCGATGCCGGCGTCGAGGTACACTACTTCACCGGCAACCACGACATCTGGGCCTACGACTACCTGGAGAAAGAGTGTGGCGTGGTGCTCCACAAGCAGCCGCTGACGGTGGAGCTGTACGACAAGGTGTTCTACCTGGCTCATGGCGACGGGCTTGGCGACCCCAATGCGTCGTTCAAGCTCATCAGGTGGGTGTTCCACAACCGCGTCTGCCAGTGGGCCTTCTCGGCTCTCCACCCCCGTTGGGGTGTATGGTTTGGCCAGACATGGGCCAAGCACTCCCGGCTGAAGCGCCCCGGCGGTGAGGAGCCGCCCTATATGGGCGAAGACCGCGAGCACCTGGTGCTCTACACCAAGCGCTACATAGCGCAGCATCAGGATGTAGACTACTTCATTTACGGCCACCGGCACATTGAGGTGGACCTTCAGCTGTCGCGTAAGTCGCGGATGATTATCCTCGGCGACTGGATCAGCCATTTCTCGTATGTCGTCTACGACGGCGACCACCTCTTCATGTCGCAGTATATAGAGGGCGAGAGCATCATGTAACCAAACCGAACTTTCCCACCCTTTTTCACCACAGAGGGCACAGAGGACACAAAGATGAAAAAAAAGACAGCAAAGACAACAAATAGCAGTGCGCCGGTGACCCAACAACCGGCGCCACACCCGGCCCGGCCCTCAGGCCCTTGGCAGGGGTGGGCGAGCATGGCGGTGATAGTGGCGAGCTTAGCGGCCACGGCCTACTGCCTGCTGGCCTACGAGAGCGAGTACCTGTGGAAGGCGCAAGAGCTGAACCTGTTTCTCGACACACCGCTGTTTCTCAGGCAGCAGATGGTGCAGTCTGGGTGGCTGCTGACGTGGTTAGGTTCGTGGTTTACAGAGTTCTTCTACCATCCGTGGATGGGCGTGACTATGCTCTGCGTGTGGTGGGCGCTGCTCATGGCCGTCATGGGCCGTGCGTTCCGCGTTTCACCGCGGTGGGGCGTGGTGCTGCTGGTGCCCGTGGCGGCCCTGCTCATCAGCGATGTCGAGCTGGGCTACTGGCTGTACTACCTCAAGTTGCGCGGCCACTTCTTTGCCGCCACCATCGGCACCACGCTGGCCGTGCTGTCGGTGTGGGCCTACCGGCTGCTGCCCGCCCGCTACGGTCTGCGCCCGCTGGCCATGGTGCTCACCACCGCCCTGCTCTATCCCCTGGCGGGCTTCTACGGGCTGATGGCCACGCTGCTGATGGTGATACTGACGTGGCGGCTGAGCGACATGACCACGACGCAGCGCGTGACGGCCACCGCCGCGGGCCTGCTGTCGGTGGCAGGCTGGCCGCTGCTGTACTATAACTACGTGTTCTGCCAGACCAGCATGACCAACATCTGGTGGACGGGACTGCCCCTGTTTGTGCAGACGGAAGAGACGCCGTGGTACTATACACCTTATTATATGTTGAGCCTGTCGCTGGGCCTGCTGGCCGCGAGCTACGGAGGCTACCGCCGGTTGGCGGTAAGGCGCACCTGGGCCTGGGCGGCGTTCAACGCGGTGCTGATAGCGGCGACAGTGGGGGTGGTGAACCACTTCTGGTACAAGGACTACAACTTCCACAAGGAGCTGCGCATGCAGCAGTGCATGGAGCGCCAGGACTGGGAGGGCATGCTGGCCGAGGCCGCCGTGGCCGCCGACGAGCCTACGCGGGCCATAGTGATGATGAAGAACCTGGCCCTGTTCCGCTTAGGACGGCAGGGCGACGAGATGTACCGCTACAAGACCGGTGCCAAGGCCAGCGACACGCCGCTGACCCTGCGCATGACCCAGGTGGTGGGGCGCTCGTTGTACTACCACTACGGCCAGCTGAACTACTGCTACCGCTGGTGTCTGGAGGACGGCGTAGAGATGGGCTGGCGCGTGGAGTACCTGAAGTACTTGCTGCTCTGCTCGCTGGTGAACGGTGAGGACCGCGTGGCCCGCAAGTATATCGCCCAGCTGCGCCGCACGCGCTACCACGGCCCGTGGGCCGATCGCTACGCCCGCTTTGTGGGCCATCGTGAGGCTCTCTTGAACGACCCTGAGTTCAAGCCCATTGTGAGCCTCATGCCGAGCGACGACATGCTGGCCAGCGACAACAGTCTGGTGGAGTATTTCCTGATGAACCAGTTCCTGTTCTTCAACAGCGGCGACAAGCTCTACCAGGAGCAGGCCCTGCTGTCGGCCCTGTGGTCTAAGGACATACAGACCTTTTGGCCCCGCTTCTTCCAGTATGCCGAGAGCCACAAGGGCGAGCGCATGCCCACCCACTACCAGGAGGCGGCCTACCTCTACGGCCAGTTGGAGCACCAGGTAGACGTCAGTCACATGCCCTTTGACCCGGAGGTGGTGCAGACCTACAACGACTTCATGGCCCTGGCCCAGCAGTGCAAGGGTATGAGTGAGGAGCAGATGCGGCAGGTGTTCTACCCCCGCTTCGGCCACACCTTCTATTACGAGTATTTCCTGATACGCAATCAGCAACTGTACTGAAACATGCCCGACAGGCAGTCTGGTAGCTCCCTTCCGGGAAATCCAGGGCCTGGATTTTCCAAAAGGGAGTCCCTTTCGAGCGAAAGGGACTCCCTTTTGGAGCAAACGGACTCCCTTTTGGAGTTCAACTGATTTGCCGGTAACGGCTTCTCTATTTGTCTCATCGAACTATAGGAAGGGAAACGTAAAAACAGCCTGTCCCTACTGCCCTTCGCCCCGCCTCGGCTATCTCTCGGTAGTCGGGGTAGTGGGGGCCCCGCGCTGACGCGCAGGGAGTGGGGGAAGTGGGGGGAGTGGGTGGGGCTACTTGCGCCTGAGGTCGTGGGAGGTGCGCTGTAGGATGGCTTTGGCCTGGCGGAGGAGGGTGGGGGTGGAGTCGCCCTCGCGGGCTATGACCTGACGGGCATCGAGGTCGTAGGCTACGAAGCCGGTAGAGTCGTAGAGGGTGACCCCGTTGTTGTAGGTGTGATAGGCGGTGGGGCAGCGGTAGGTGCTGCTCATGATGTCGCGGCTGAAGACGTATCGGCTGTGGTCGATGCCAAGCTGGGCGAGGAGCGTGGCGGCGAGGTCGCTCTGGCAGCAGAGCCGGTCGACGACACGCGGGCTGCTGACGGCACCGCCCACCCACAGCATGGGGATGTGGTTGTAGAGGCGGGTGGTCTCGTCGACGCCCTGGTGGCGCAGGCCGTGGTCGGGCAGAATGACGACGAGCGTCTGTGCCCACTGCGGCGTTTTCCGGAGGTTGTCGATGAACTGCCCGATACACCGGTCAAGATAGTGGAAGGCCGTGAGCACAGGGTCGGCTTGGGGGTTCCAGTCGGTAGCCTCCACGGGGTCGGGCACGTCCCAGGGCTCGTGGCTGGAGAGCGTGAGCAGGGCTTTCATCCAGTGCGGGCGTTGCTCGCCGGTGATGTCGCGGAGGAGCGCGTCGAGCATGATGTCGTCGCGCACGCCCCATTGTGCAGAGTGCTGCTCGTCGGCGGTGAAGTCGTTCTTCCAGGTGAGTCTGCTATAGCCAGTGGCCATCAGGTAGCTGCGCATGTTGGTGAAATTGATGTCGCCCCCGTAGAAGAAGCTGCTGTGGTAGCCGTTGTCGGCCAGCGAGGCCGCTATGGAGGGCAGCTTGCGGCTCTTCTCGGGCACCTTCATGACCGAGGTGACCGGGAAGGCGGGATAGCCGCTGAGGATGCTGACGACGCCCTTGTCGGTGCGCCAAGAGTTGGCATAGCACTGGCTGAAGTAGATGCCCTCGCCGGCCAGCTGGTTGAGCCGGGGCGTGATGCCCGGGTTGCCGCCAATCTGCGTGAACTGTCCGCCGCAGCTCTCCATGATGATGACGACGATGTTGGGGCGGGTGGTGGTAAGCAGCGAGTCGGTAAGGCTGCTCTCGGTGGTAAACAGACGGTCGGTGAGGTCGGCGCACTCCTGGTCGGTGAAGTAGTCATAGCTGACGATGTAGTCGCCCGACTTGCCTAAAGAGGCCAGAAAGGAAAAGAGCGGGTTGACGGCCGCGTGGTTGAGAAACTGGTTGGGCGAGAAGTAGACCTGGCCGATATTGGTGGTAGACTCGCCAAGGCCGCCGCGAATGCCGATGATGATGACGGGCGTGAGGAGGAGGTAGAGCAATGACTCGCGCAGAGCGTGTGGCAAATATACCCTACGAGGCTTATGAGACGAATGGGGCCAATGGGGGAGGATAAGGTAGAGCAGGACGGCGGTGACGGCCGTGAGGCCGACGCGGGCGGCGATGTAGGCCGGCGTGACACTGGCCAGAGCCTCGGTGGGCGTCTGGAGATAGGTCAGGCAGGAAGCGTCGAGCTTGAAGCGCCAGAAGGCGTAGAGGCTGGTGTCGGCCACGAAGGCCAGCGCCAGGATGACGGCCGCGAACACGGCATAACCGCGGAAGAGCCAGCGGGGCACTTTCAGCCAGACAGCAGCGACGGAGAGCAGGAAGGGCGGGATGAGGAGGTAGAGCGCCGTGGAGAGGTCGAGCGACAGTCCGTGGGCAACGACTTGAAGGACATCGGCCGCGGTGAACGCCTGCCCGCCACGGTAGACGAGCATGAACACCACCTTGGCGGCGACAAAGAGGAGCACCGTCGTGAGGTAGAAGCGCAGGAGGTAGCTAACTCTGCATTTCATGTAGCTTACGATAGTAGCCGTTGCGTTGCAAGAGCGCGTCGTGAGTGCCCCGTTCGACGATGCGCCCTTCGTGCAAAACCACGATTTCATCGGCATTTTTGATGGTTGACAAGCGGTGGGCGATAGCCACCGTGGTGCGCGTTTTCATGAGCCGTTCCAGGGCATCCTGCACCAGCCGCTCGCTCTCGGTGTCGAGGGCTGAGGTAGCCTCGTCGAGGATGAGTATGGGCGGGTTCTTCAGGATGGCGCGGGCTATGGACACACGCTGGCGCTGTCCGCCGGAGAGCCGCGAGCCACGGTCGCCGATGTTGGTGTCGAAGCCCTGCTCCGACTGCATGATGAAGTCGTAGGCGTTGGCAATGCGTGCGGCCTCGATGATGGCCGTTTCCAAGTCTGGTGTCCCGGTGGCAGGGCCGCTGCTTCCCTCTCCAGTTGGAGAGGGGCCGGAGGTGAGGCTTCCGAAGGCGATGTTGTTGCGGAAGGAGTCGTTGAAGAGGATAGCCTCCTGGTTGACGTTGCCTATGAGCTGGCGCAGGTCGCTGACGGCCAGCTGACGGACATCGATGCCGTCGATGAGCACCTGTCCCTCCTGCACGTCATAGTAACGCGGTATGAGGTCAACGAGCGTGGACTTGCCTGAGCCCGACTGCCCGACGATGGCGATGGTCTTGCCCTTGGGAATGGTGAGGCAGATGTCGCGCAGCACCCACTGCTCGCCGTATCTGAACGACACGTGGCGGAACTCTATCTGGTGGTTGAAAGCCTGGAGGTGCTGCGGATGGTCCACCTCACGAATGGTGTTCTCGGCCATGAGAATCTTGTCGATACGCTCCATCGACGCCAGTCCTTTGGGTATGTTGTAGCTCGCCTTGGAGAAGTCCTTGAGGGGGTTGATGATGCTGTAAAGCATGACCATATAGTAAATAAAGACGGGACCTGAGAGAGTGCCGTAGTTGAGCACGAGCACCCCGCCGAACCAGAGCACGATGACAATCATGACCGTACCGAGGAACTCCGACATGGGGTGGGCCATCGACTGGCGGATGTTGACGCGCATGATGTCGTTGCGATAGGCCGTGTTGGTGCGGTCGAACCGTCTGTTCATCTTCTCCTCGGCGCTGAAGGCCTTGATGATGCGCAGTCCGCCGAGGGTTTCCTCCACCTGGCTCATGGTGTCGCTCCACAGGGCCTGCGCCTTGATGGACTGTGACTTGAGCTTGCGGCCCACCCATCCCATGAACCATCCCATGACGGGCACGATGACGAGCGTGAAGGCCGTGAGCTGCCAGGAGATGAAGATGAGCATGGAGAAATAGGCGACGATGAGGATGGGGTTCTTGAAGAGCATCTCCAAGGAGGCCATGATGGAGTTTTCCACCTCCTGCACGTCGCCGCTCATGCGGGCGATGATGTCGCCCTTGCGCTCGTCGGTGAAGAAGCCCAGGGGCAGCGAGGTGATTTTGCGGTAGAGCTGGTTGCGGATGTCGCGTACCACGCCGGTGCGGATGGGTATGATGCTGGCAGCAGCGGCGAAGTAGGCACCGGTCTTCATGGCCGTGGTGACGGCGAGGAAGAGGCCGATGACGAGCAGCGTGGTGGTGGGGCCTACGTCAGCGATGAGCTGGTTGACGTAGTAGTTCATGTTGTTCATGAGCACGTCCTCGGCGTTGGCCCAGTCCCAGGGCATGAGGGTGGTGGCGCGCTCGGTGTCGTCGGTCTTGAAGATGATGCTGAGGATGGGTATGAGTGCTGCGAACGAGAAGATGTTGAGCACTGCCGACAGCACATTGAAGACTACCGACAAGACGAGGTATCGTTTGTAGGGGGGGATGAATCTTTGGAGTACTCTGAGGAATTCTTTCATGCTCGGGGCTTTTGTTCTGAGGATTATGGCGTTTTTCTTAGACAACAGGCTCTCCTAAGAGCGTGGCACTGGTGCTCCCGGTAATCCTGACGCTGACCGTCTGGCCGACGTGATGGCCGTCCTTGGGAAATACCACCATCTTGTTTTGCCCGGTGCGGCCGCAGAGATAGTCGCGGGAGCGCTTGGAGAAGCCTTCGACAAGTACGTCGAACACCCGCCCTTCGTCCTTGCGGTTCTGCTGGGCCGAGATGGCGGTTTGCAGGGCTATGAGCTCGTTGAGGCGGCGCAGCTTCACCTCCTCGGGAACGTCGTCGGGCAGATGCTTGGAGGCGTAGGTGCCCGGTCGCTCGGAATATTTGAACATGAAGGCCGAGTCGTACTGCACCTCGCGCATCAGCGACAGACTGAGCTGGTGGTCCTCCTCGGTCTCCGAGCAGTAGCCCACGAAGATGTCGGTTGTCAGAGCACAGTCGGGCACGATGCGGCGGATGGCCGCCACGCGGTCGAGATACCATTCGCGGGTGTACTTGCGGTTCATGAGCTGCAGGATGCGGTTGGAACCGCTCTGCACGGGCAGGTGGATGTGGTGGCAGACGTTGGGCATGTCGGCAATGACCTGCAGCGTTTCGTCGCTCATGTCCTTGGGGTGGGAGGTGGTGAAGCGGATGCGCATGTCGGGAACCTCAAGGGCCACAGCCCGCAACAGGGCAGGGAAGGCCCCCTCCAACCTCTCCCCGCGGGGGAGGCTCTCTGCCGCGGCAACAGGCTCCCCCGTGGAGGGAGGTTGGAGTGAGCTTCTATAGCTGTTCACGTTCTGTCCTAAGAGCGTTACCTCCTTGAAGCCACGGCTGCGCAGGTCGCGCACTTCGCGGAGAATGCTCTCTACGTCGCGGCTGCGCTCCCGGCCCCGGGTGTAGGGCACTATGCAGTAGTGGCAGAAATTGTTGCAACCGCGCATGATGCTGACGTAACCGCCAATCTTGTGGCCCATGGCGATGCGCTGTGGCACTACGTCGCGGTAGGTCTCGGTGGTCGACAGCTCGATGTTGATGGCCTTGTGGCCTGTCTCGGCCTGGGCTATGAGGTCGGGCAGCGACAGGTAGGCGTCGGGGCCTGCCACGAGGTCGGCCCCATACTTGTGGAGCAGGTCGTCCTTCACCCGCTCGGCCATGCAGCCCAGAACGCCGATAATCAGTCTCCCCGCTCCCCGCTCCTCGCTCCTCGCCCTTCTCAGGGCGCAGAGCGACTCCAGCCGGTGGTAGATTTTCTGCTCGGCATTGTCGCGCACGGAGCAGGTGTTCAGAAATATGGCATCAGCCAGGTCGATGTCGTCGGTGGTTTCGTAGCCTGCCATCTGCATGACAGAGGCCACGACCTCGGAGTCGGCCACGTTCATCTGGCACCCGTAGGTTTCAATGAGTAATTTTTTCATCCCTTTTTTCGCTTTTTGCCTGCAAAGGTAGAAAATAATTATGAATTATGAATTATGAATTATGAATTATTTCGTACCTTTGCAGGCAAATTACAATGAAATGACTAAAACAATAACCCGTTCAGCCGTAGGAAAAGAGTTGCGTGACTACATCATGATTACCATCGCTATGCTGAGCTACGCCATAGGGTGGGGCGTGTTCCTGCTGTCGAACAACATAACGACGGGCGGCGTGGCCGGTGTGACTTCCATCCTCTACTGGGCAACGGGCATTCCCGTGCAGTTCAGCTATTTCGTCATCAACGGCGCGCTGCTGTTGGTGGCCCTCCGCATACTGGGCTGGCGCTTCTGCGTGAAGACCATCTACGCCGTGACGGTGCTGACCGTGGCCATTGGCCTGGTGACCGACAACTATCACGCCCACCTGCTCAGCGACCAGCCCTTCATGGCTGCCATCATAGGCTCCGTGTTCTGCGGGTGCGGCGTGGGCCTGGGGCTGGCCAACAACGGCTCGACGGGCGGCACCGACATCATTGCCGCCATCATCAACAAGTATCGCGACGTGTCGCTGGGACGTGTCATACTCATCTGCGACGTCATCATCATCAGTAGCTCCTACTTCGTCCTGAAAGACTGGGAGAAGGTCATCTACGGCTATGTGGTGCTCTATGTCACCGCCTTCTGTATTGACCAGGTGGTGGAGTCGGCGCGTCGCTCGGTGCAGTTCTTCATCATCAGTGACAAGTACCTCGAGATAGGCGAGCGCATCAACCGCGAGCCCCACCGGGGCTGTACGGTCGTCGATGCCCAGGGCTTCTACTCGGGCAAGGACGTGAAGATGCTCTTCGTGCTGGCCAAGCGCCGGCAGAGCGACATGATATTCCGCATCATTAACGAGGTAGACCCTCATGCCTTTGTCTCGCAGAGTGCCGTCATCGGTGTCTACGGCGAGGGCTTCGACCACTTCAAGGTGCGCACCAAGAAGGCAAAAACTACTGTTTAATCAAAAATGGAACTGATAAAAGATCAAAAATTCGGTGGCGAACGCCCGTTGTTTGCCACCCACGACCTGTGTTTAGAGAACATTACCATCGAGGACGGCGAGAGCGGCATCAAGCAGTGCCAGCGTATGGAGGCCCGCCGCTGCAAGTTCTATGGCAAGTACCCCTGGTGGCACGTCGACGGCGCCCTCATCGAAGACTGCTACTTCGCCCTGGGTTCGCGCTCTGCCATCTGGTACACCAACGACCTGGTGATGCGCAACACCCGTATCGACGCACCCAAGTTCTTCCGCGAGATGAAGAACGTGGAGCTGGAGAACGTACAGATAACCGATGCCGACGAAACCTTCTGGCGCGTGGACGGCCTCAGGCTGAAGAACGTCAAGCTGCACGGCGGCACCTACCCCTTCATGTTCTCCCAGAATATCTATGTGGACGGTCTGGAGAGCGACTCGAAGTATGTGTTCCAGTACTGCAAGAACGTCGAGGTACACAACGCCAAGATTCTGACCAAGGACTCTTTCTGGGAGTGCGAGAATGTTACCATCTACGACTCCGAGCTCGACGGCGAGTATCTGGCCTGGCACTCCAGGAATGTGCGTCTGGTGAACTGCCACCTGGCCGGCGAGCAACTGCTCTGCTACACCGAGAACCTTGTGATGGAGAACTGTACCATCGACCCTATGTGCGACCGCATGTTTGAGTACTCCACCGTCGAGGCTGACATCCGCGGGCATATTGAGAACATCAAGAACCCGACCAGTGGGCACATCGTGGCCGACTCAATTGGCAGTGTGACCATCGACGAGAATGTGCGCCAGCCGGCCAACTGTGTGATAGAAATAAGAGGTGAGAAGTAAGCTATGAACTATCATTTTGATGAGTTGACAAACAGGCGGGGAACAGGGTGCGTGAAGTGGGACGATACGCCGTACGATGACGTCATTCCCCTGTGGGTAGCCGATATGGACTTCAAGGCAGCGCCGGCCATACTCGACGCCGTGAGGAAACGCGCCGAGCATGGTGTCTTCGGCTATACCCTGGTGGGCGACGACTACTACGATGCTGTCATCTCGTGGTTTCAGCGTCGCCACCAGTGGACCATCCGTCGTGAGGAAATACTCTATACCACCGGCGTGGTACCCGCCATGTCGGTAGCCGTCAAGGCGTTAACCATGCCCGGCGAGAACGTCCTCATTCTCTCGCCCGACTACAACTGCTTTTTTTCCTCTATCCGCAACAATGGCTGTCAGGTTCTCGAGAGCGTGTTGCGGTGGAACCGCAGTAGCAACCGCTTTGAGGTAGACTTCGACGACTTCGAACAGAAATGCGCCGCCGAGAAGACCACCCTCTTCCTGCTCTGCAATCCCCACAACCCCACCGGCCGCGTCTGGACTCCCGCCGAGCTGCAGCGCATGAACGACATCTGTCTGCGCCACAACGTCAAGGTGGTGAGCGACGAGATACACTGCGAGCTGATCATGCCCGGCCACCGCTTCCAGCCCTTTGCCGCCGTCAGCGAGGCCTGCCGCCAGAACAGTGTTACGCTGAACTCGCCGTCAAAGTCGTTCAATATTGCAGGTCTGCAGATAGCCAACATCATCTGTACGCGCCCCGACTGGCGCCGCCGGATGGACCGGGCCATTAACATCAATGAGGTGTGCGATGTAGGCCCCTTCGGCCCTGTGGCCCTTGTGGCCGCCTACAACGAGAGCGAGGACTGGCTCGACCAGCTCAACGCCTATCTCTGGGAAAACTTCCTCGTGCTTTGCGATTTCATCGCAAAGAATATCCCCTCCTGGCGCATCTGCCCTTTGGAGGGCACCTACCTGCCGTGGGTTGACATCACCGCCACGGGCATGACCGCCCAGCAGTATGCCGACCATGTGTTCAGCAGCACGCACGTATGGGTGAACCCCGGCACCATGTACGGCCCACAGAGCGGCGAGGGCTATATACGTCTCAACATCGCGTGCCCTCGCAGCCGGCTGTTAGAGGCCTTACAGCGCATAGCCAACCTTTCCGCCGCCCGGTAAAGGGTGTCATCAGACGAAGCTGATGACACCTTGGACGGCTTCCTGCTGGTCGCTCTTCTGGACGATGGCGTCCTCGCCGGTGGCCTGCATGTGTATGCTGTCGAGAATTTCGCGCGTACGCTTGTAGGTGGGCGTTGACTCTACTGCTGAGATGACGTCGTCGTTGTCGAGGTCTTCGGGACGGAACAGGTAGATGTGTGGACGGCGCTTGTAACGCTTGGCGCCGGCCTCCGTGCCGTAGTAGCGGCCACGGCGCTCCTCGCGGGCGGCAGCCTTCTCCTGCTCCTCAGCTATGCGGTTGGCCTCCTCCTGCGAGTGCTTCTTGAGGCGGGCCTCCATGCCGTCAACGTTGCTGATGCCGAAGCCCGTGGCGAGGATGGTGACCTTCACCTTCTTGCCCAGTTCGGGGTCGATGGCTACACCCCACTTGATTTCGAAGTCGCTGCCGAATTTGTCCATGAAGTCGTGGACGTAGTTCATCTCCTCCATCATAAAGTTGTCCTTGCCCTCTTTCTCCTCATTGAAGGCGATGGAGAGCAGTATCTTCTTGGAGTTGAAGATGTCGTTGTCGTTGAGCAGCGGCGAGTTCAGAGCGTCGTCGATGGCCTTTTGTACACGGTCTTCGCCCTCGCCGTAACCGGTAGACATGATGGCCACGCCGCCGTCCTGCAGCACGGTCTTCACGTCGTTGAAGTCGAGGTTGATGACACCGTGAACGGTGATGATCTCGGCGATGGACTTGGCTGCTACGGAGAGTGTGTCGTCAGCCTTGCCGAAGGCCGCCATGAGCGAGAGGTCGGGGTAGATTTCGCGCAGCCGCTCGTTGTTGATGACCAGTAGGGCGTCAACGTTCTCTGCCATGCGCTCCACGCCGTCGAGGGCCTGGTCAATCTTCTTGGCCCCCTCGAAGCGGAACGGTATGGTGACAATGCCAACGGTGAGAATGCCCATCTCCTTTGACACGCGCGCTATGACCGGTGCGGCGCCGGTGCCGGTGCCGCCGCCCATGCCGGCGGTGATGAAGGCCATGCGCGTGCCGTCGTTGAGCATGTTTTTGATGTCGTCGATGCTTTCCTCAGCGGCCATCCGTGCGCGCTCGGGTTTGTTGCCCGCGCCGAGACCCTCGGCGCCGAGCTGCAGGTGGACAGGCACGGGAGAGTCGTTGAGCGCCTGTGCGTCGGTGTTACAGAGTACGAATGTGACGTCGTGGATACCCTCGCGGTACATGTGGTTGACAGCGTTACCGCCGCCGCCGCCTACGCCGATGACCTTGATGATGCTGTGTTCCTTCTCCGGCTCCCCGAAGTCGAGGATGTCTATTGTGTTGTCTGCCATAACTGTTGTGCTTTTTTTACTTTCTTACTTTTTTACTTTCTTACCTTTTTACCTTAATTATTCTTCCTCTGGGCCTATGATGGTGCGCCCGAAGTTGACGATGCCCTTCTTGAACTTGTTCCACTTAGAGTTCTCGCGCCTGATGCGGGCGGCCTCGGCGGCTTCGGCCTCGGCTTTCTCGCGGGCTATGCGCTCATCCTCCTCACGCTTGATGCGGGCCTCCTCCTCAGCCTTCTGCTTCTCGGCCTCGGTGAGCACTACGCCAGCAGGCACCTCGCCGGGCTTGCGGGCCGGTCGCGGGTCGGTGCCGGGTTGGGGCTGTGCGTTGTCGAAGAGGTCGCCGTTGGCACTGATGGGCCCGCCGGCGCAGTTGATGTAGTTGATGTCGCTTTTGGCCAGCAGTCCCAGCACGGTGTTCATCATGCCGTTGCGCGCCTTGATGTCGTCGTTGCCGCCGGTGATGGTGTGTATGGGGAACTTGGCCACGCGGATCTTGTCGACGCGCGTGTGGTTCTGGAACGCACGCTCTATGTTCTTCATATTGGCACCGCCGCCGGTGAGGATGATGCCTCCCAGGAGTTTGTCGTAGTATTCTGAAGGCACCTGGTACCAGGCGTTCTCTACGATTTCCTCCAGTCGTCCCTCCACAATCTCTATGAAGCGGCGGCTCTCCACCTGGCGGTCGGGGTCGATGGAGTATTTCAGGTTGTTGTCAATCTCGCTGTTGTCGGTGTAGGCCGAAGCATACTTCAGCTTCATCTTCTCGGCGTCGGCCTCCTCCATCTGGAGCGTGGCGATGTCCTTGGTGATATTGGCGCCGCCGAGCGGAATGACCGAGAGATGGCGGAGGATGTTCTTGGTGTAGACAAAGACGGTGGTCGTCTCGGCACCGATGTCGATGAGGGCGCAGCCTGAGCGCCGCTCGGCCTCGGTGAGCACAGCGTCGGCCAGTGCCAAGGGTGCATTGAGCACTTCGGCAATGGAGATGCCGGCGGCCTCGAAGCACTTATTGAAATTCTTGAAGAAGGCTTTGCGCTGAAGGATGTTCAGGTAGTTGCCCTCAAGGTGCGTACACTGAATACCGACGGGGTCCTGCTGGTACTGCGAGTCGACCTTGTACTCCTGTATGGCAATGTCTATCTTCTCTTGGTCGGGATAGACCATGCTGCGGTTGGCATCGACGAGCTGGTCAACGAGCGCGTCGGTGACGATGGTACCCGCCGGCAGGTCCTTGGCGATGATGTTGCGGACACCTCGTGTAGACTGACCGCCTACGCCGAGGTAGACTCTGACGATGCGTGTCTTGAGCTGCGATTCCAGCTTCTTGATGATGTTCTGCAGGCACTGCGCCGTCTTGTCGATGTTGTAAACCACTCCTTTCCGAATAAATGACGAAGACTCTTCCTTGGCCACGGCGAGCACGGAAATGCTGCCGTCGAGGTTCTTCTGCCCTGCGATACCCGTCACCTTTGATGATCCGAGTTCAATTGCTACGATAAATTCTTTTGACACCATGAGGCTATTTACGATTTGACTATTTACTGTTTACTGTTTATTTACTATAGTTGCTGTTTCCTATGCTTTTCTCCTCTTGCAGATAATCTGGTTGTCGAACTCAAGGTTGATGCGCTCATAGCGGTTCCAGCCAGTGTGGCTGAGTCCGTACTTGTAGAACTTGCGCAGGCGCGACAGCTTACGGTCGATGCCCGTGGGCTGACCTAAGTAGACGATGTGGTCGCCCACGCGCGGTACCAGTTCAAGGCCGCCGTCGTCGAGCACGTTGAGCTGTACCGTCTGGTCTTTCCAGAAGTGGTCGGCAGCGATGAGGCTGGCGATGGGAGCCAGCTTCTGTTTGGCATAGCGGCGGCTGATGTTGCCCGTAGCCACGAGCAGGTTCTTGGTCAGCCGGGTGTGGGGCAGTATGTTGCCGTCGGCATCGACGTAGTATTGCTCGCCGCCCTGGCTGATGATGTGAATCACAGGCTGGCGCTGCGCTAAGTGTATGGCCACGTGGCCGTTCTGCGTCTTGTAGCACTGTGCCTCGGCCACGAAGGGACTCTTGAGAAGGGCTTCCTCCATCTGTCGGGTGCTGACAAACTGCATGGGCTGGGCCAGAGGGTAGGCCCGCTCACGCTGCAGCAGCACCTTTACCTCAGCCGGCGTGAGAAAGCCGTTGGGCTGGTCGTCGTCGATGTGGATATTGACCTCGGTACATACGGTGGCTTTATCCTCTGGTTCGTTGAACACAGTGATGGCCAGTACGAGGTAGATGGCTATGACGACGTCCAGGATGATGACGATGGTTTGTTTCCAGTTAACCCTTATCATACGATTATCTATTTACGATTTGTTGTTGAGCAGTTCCGTCATCTGGGGCACCAGGTTGTCGAGATCGCCGGCACCGAGGACGATGAGCACGTCGAAGGTATGGGTACGGACGTAGTCGAGCACTTCGTCCTTCCGTATGAGGTGACGGTCGACACCCGGAGCCAGATTGTCGTAGATGAGCTTGGAGGTGACCCCCTCTATAGGCGCCTCACGAGCGGGATAGATGTCGGTCAGCACTACCTCGTCCAGCTGGCTGAGCGCCTCGGCGAACTCGCGGTAGAAGTCGCGTGTACGGGTATAGAGGTGAGGCTGGAAGATGGCTGTGATGCGGCGGTCGCTGTATAGCTGTCGCATGCTGCGGGCACTCTGGTAGATTTCCTTCGGGTGGTGGGCGTAGTCGCTGAGAAACACCAGACGGTCGCTCTTGATCTTGAAGTCGAAGCGACGGTCGACGCCGCCGTAGGTCTGAATGCCGTTGCGCAGCTCCTCGGCTGTGCAGCCGTTAAGCTGCGCCATGGCCATGGCGGCGACGGCGTTCTCAATGTTGATGGGTATAGGCTGGCCGAGTTCTACGTTGGTGACCGTCTCGAGTGGCGACACGAAGTCGAAGGTGATGCCGCCGTTTTCGATGCGTATATTGTCGGCATGGAAGTCACCCTCGTTGAGCGCGTAGTCGTAGCGGCGCACACTGTCGGGTAGTGCCTCCTGCATCTCCAGTCCACGGTGGATGATAAGGGCACCGCCGGGCTGAATCAGCGTGGTGTAGTGGCGGAAGCTTTCAAGATAGGCCTCCTTGGTGCCATAGATGTCGAGGTGGTCGGCGTCGGTAGAGGTGATGACCGTCATCCAGGGGCGCAACCAGTGGAAGGACCGGTCGAACTCGTCGGCCTCGATGACCACGAAGTCGGAGTCAGACAGGATGTAGTTTGTGCCGTAGTTCTTGGAGATGCCGCCGAGGAAGGCGTTGCAGTCCAGGCTTGACTGGTGCATGATGTGGGCACACATGGTCGAGGTGGTCGTCTTGCCATGGGTGCCGGCCACGCAGAGTCCCCGATGCTCGCGGGTGAGCGTGCCGAGCACCTGGGCACGCTTCTGGATTTCGAAACCTTGTTGGCGGAAATAAACCAGCTCCTGGTGGTCGGCGGGGATAGCCGGCGTGTAGACGACGAGGCACGACTGCGGTTGGCGGCAGGCTTCCGGTATCGCGCTGACGCTCTCCTCATAGTGTATGAGCATGCCCTCGCTCTCCAGTTGGCGCGTCAGTGCGCTGGGCGTTTTGTCGTAACCGGCCACCACCAGGCCGCGCTTGAGGAAGTAGCGGGCGATGGCGCTCATGCCGATGCCTCCGGCACCGACAAAGTAGACGGCTTTTATATCTTTTGGTTGCATAATGTTTTCGTTATGGTGCTAATGGGATTGACGGGTTGAGAGCTTGATGACTTCGCGAGCTATGATGTCGGCCGAGTCGGGCAGAGCCAGTTTCCTGACGTTGTCGCTGAGCGATTGCAGCTTGGCGCTGTCGTTCACGGTGTTGATGGCCAGGGGTAGCAGTGAGGCCGGCGCGTCGGCATCCTTTACATAGAGGGCTGCGTCGCGGTTGGCCAGTGCCAGGGCGTTCTTCGTCTGGTGGTCTTCAGCCACATTGGGGCTGGGCACAAGGATGACGGGCTTGCCGATGAGACAGAACTCTGAGATGCTGCTCGCGCCGGCTCGGCTGATGACGAGATCGGCGGCCCGGTAGGCGGCGCCCATGTCGGTGATGAAGTCTGTGACTATGAGGTTTGATAGTTGAGCCGTGAGCTTTGAGAGTCGCTCCTTGATGTCGGCATAGTAGTACTTGCCTGTCTGCCAGACAAACTGCACGCCCGACTGCCCGATCAGGTCAAGATGTTGCAGGACGCTTTCATTGACGGTGCGTGCGCCCAGCGAACCGCCGACAATGAGGATGGTCTTACGGTCAGGGTCGAGTCCGAAACTGCGGACGGCATCCTCGCGTGTGAGGGTGGTCTCCAGCAGCGACTGGCGCACGGGGTTCCCCGTCATCATAATCTTGTCCTTGGGGAAGAACCGCTCCATGCCCTCATAGGCCACGCAGATCTTGGCGGCCTTGCCTGCCAGCTGCTTGTTGGCCAGTCCGGCGTAGCTGTTCTGCTCCTGAATGAGTGTCGGTATGCCAAGGCTGTTGGCAGCCCCCAGGGCGGCACTGCTGGCATAGCCGCCCACGCCGACGGCCACGTCGGGACGGAACTCCCTCAATAGCTTCTTGGCCATCCACTTGCTGCGCAGGTAGTCGATGGCTACACCGATGTTGGAAGGTTTCCACAGGGGGCGGTAGAAGCCGCGTATGGGCAGGCCCTTGATGTCGTAGCCGGCCGCCGGCACACGCTGCATCTCCATGCGGCCCTGGGCGCCGACAAACAGTATCTTGGCGTCAGGCCTCAACTTGCGTATGGCGTTGGCTATGGATACAGCCGGGAAGATGTGGCCCCCGGTGCCGCCGCCACTGACGATTACTCTTAACTCTTTATCCATATCTGTAGGTTTTCAGAACGCTTAGATTTCTATACTCCTTATATCCTTATCCTCTTTCTTCATCTTTGCCGACCGGCTGACGCTCAGTATGGCACCGATGTAGGCACAGTTGATGATGGTCGATGTGCCGCCCTTGGAGATGAGCGGCAGCGGCTGGCCCGTGACGGGTGCCAACCCTACGGCCACCATCATGTTGAACGTAGCCTGGATGACCAGCAGTAGCGTCAGGCCCATGATGAGAAACGCCGGGAAATTGTTTTCGCAGCGCGTGGCGATGCGTGCCGAGCGGTAGAGCAGTACGATGTAGAGGAACGCCACGACGATGGCCCCTAAGATGCCCATGTCCTCGATGATGATGGCATAGATGAAGTCAGAGAACGCCTGTGGCAGGTAGTCGCGCTCAGTGGAGTTGCCGGGGCCTTTGCCAATGATGTTTGACGAGGCGATGGCGATATTGGCGTGGCCCACCTGGAAATTCTCTTCGATGTCGTACTCTTCGGGCGGCACCTCCTTGTTGCCGAAGTGCTTGGTAAGGCGGTTGCGCCATGTGGCAAAGCGGTGGAAGAGGCCGCCGCCCTTGATGGCATCCTTGTCGGCAGTCTTGGCATCGGCTGCAGCCACGGTCTCTGTCATGTGGTTCTCGTCGTCGGGGTTGTTCTCCATACTGCCCAGCGTAAGCACCAAGGTGAGTATCACCGCTCCCGCCACGACGATTCCGCCCATGAGCTGTGCCATCTGTCGCATGGGCACCCGCCCAATGAACATCATTAGCAGGATGACGAGGAAGAGGAGGGCTGCCGTTGACAGGTTTTCGATGCCTATGATGAAGACGAAGGGCAAGAGGATGACAAGGATGTACTTGAAGGCTTTGCGGTCGGCGCCGTTCTCGCGCTGCATGGCACTGAGAATCTGTGCCGTCACCAGCACCATGGTGCCTTTGGCTATCTCTGACGGCTGGAACGTGAAGCCCATGATGGAGATGACGCGGTTGGCACCGTTGATGCTCTCGCCGCCTATGAGCACCCAGAGGAGCGTCAGTACCGAGATGGCCAGCAGGAAAGGTGTCGTCAGCTTGAAGTAGCGGCAGGGGACGTTGAGCGTCACCACGGCCACTATCACGCCGGCGAGAATCATGGCGGTGTGGTAGATGATGGGTGCCATGTAGTTCTGGCTCTTATAGGTCAGGTTGCTCGAAGCCGAGAACACTTCGATGATACTGATCATACAGAGGAAGAAGAACACCATCCAAATGACCTTGTCGCCTTTGAAGATATTGCCTATTTTCTTGTTCACCTTTCTCATTTGCGATTTACTGTATTTTCTATTTGCGGTTTACAGGCTTCTGGCCAGCGCCTTGAACTGGTCGCCGCGGTCCTCCATGTTTTTGAACAGGTCAAAGGATGCACAGCAGGGACTCAGCAGTACCGTCTCGCCTGGCTGCGCCAGCTCGTAGCAGGCGTCGACGCACTCGCGCATGGAGTGGGTGTCGCGCACGGGCAGGCCCAGCTGGTCGAAGGTGTCGTGCAGTTTCCGGTTGTCGGCGCCGAGGTAGACCAGTGCCGAGCACTTCTCGCTGATGAGCGGCAGCAGGGGGGAGTAGTCGTTACCCTTGTCCTTGCCGCCGACAATGAGGACGACCTTGGTCTTCATCGACTCCAGGGCATACCAGCAGGCATCGACGTTGGTAGCTTTCGAGTCGTTGACATAGTGTACGCCGCGCACGTCGCACACTTTCTCCAGCCGGTGCTCCACGCCGGGGAAGTCGCTCAGACTCTTGCGGATGGACTCCTTCTTGATGCCGGCAATGTTGGCGGCCAGTCCGGCGGCCAGCGAGTTGTAGATGTTGTGGCGTCCCGTCAGGCTCAGCGACTCCTGCTCCATGTTGAACGGGGTGGGGTATTCCAGCTTGTATTGTCCCTCCTCTATATAGCCTATGACACCGCTCTTCTTGACGTCAGAGAAGGGACACTGTACGGCCTTGATGTCGTATTTCTTGAGTTCTTTCGCTATGACGGGGTCGTCGGCCCAGTAGATGAAAGCGTCCTGGGGCGTCTGGTTCTGTAGTATGCGCATCTTGGCGTCGGTATAGTTCTGCATGTTGTTGTCGTAGCGGTCCAGGTGGTCGGGCGTGATGTTGAGCAGGATGGCTATGTTGGCACGGAACTGGTACATGTTGTCAAGCTGGAACGACGACAACTCTATGATGTAGTACTCGTGCGGGTCTTCGGCCACCTGCAGAGCCAGCGACCGGCCTATGTTGCCGGCCAGTCCGGCGTCGTAGCCGGCTTGTCGGAAGATGTGGTAGATGAGCGACGTGGTGGTGGTCTTGCCGTTGGAGCCGGTGATGCAGATCATCTTCGACTGTGTGTACCGGCCGGCAAACTCTATCTCGCTGATGATATGGATGCCCTTGGCGATGGCCTTGCTTACCATCGGTGCCGTGTCGGGTATGCCCGGCGACTTGATGATTTCGTCGGCCGCCAGTATCTTTTCCTCCGTGTGCTGACACTCCTCCCATGCTATGTGGTGGTCGTCCAGCAGTTTCTTGTACTTGTCGGCTATCTTTGACATGTCGCTGACGAACACGTCGAAGCCCTGCTTCTTTGCCAGCACGGCAGCTCCTGCGCCGCTCTCGCCGGCTCCTAAAACGACCAGCCTACCCCCGACTTCTCCCGAGGGAATCTTCTTGTCTGCCATATTTTCAGATACTTTGTCTGTCATATTTCCTTTTCTGTAATTATATATTCTTTGCTCTGTTATTCTCTTCTCCCCTCCCTTGGGGAGGGGCTGGGGGTGGGTCTATCTTATCTTCAATGTTATGATGGTCATGGCCGCCAGGATGATGGTGATAATCCAGAAGCGGAATGTAATCTTTGACTCATGGAACTGACGGTGGGGCCAGCCGCGCAGGATGTAGGTCGACGTGGGGTCGAGCTGCGAGTCCAGACGGCGGAAGTTGTCATGGATGGGTGTGGCCCTGAACACGCGCACGCGCTTGCCCTTCTTCTTCATCAGCTTGAACCATTGCGTCTGTATGATGACGCTGAGGCTCTCGATGAAGAATATGCCGCAGAGGATGGGCAGCAGCAGCTCCTTGTGGATGATGACGGCGCAGACGCCGATGATGCCGCCGATGGTCAGCGACCCCGTGTCGCCCATGAAAATCTGGGCAGGATAGGCATTGTACCACAGGAAGCCAATCATGGCGCCGGTGAAGGCGGAGAGAAACACCACCAGCTCCTCGGCGTGAGGAATGTACATCAGGTCGAAGTAGGCGGCGTAGACGATGTGTCCCGATACATAGGCCAGCACCAGCAGCGCTACGCCGATGATGGCTGAGTTGCCGGCGCACATACCGTCCATGCCGTCGTTGAGGTTGGCGCCGTTGGAGACGGCCGTCACCACGAGGATGGTCAGTATGACGAAGAGCACCCATCCGGCAGCCACCTTGTAGTCGCCCAGGAATCCCAGCACTTCAGAGTAGTTCAGATTGTGGTTCTTGACGAAGGGGATGGTGGTCTTGAGCGACTTCACGGCCTCGGTCTTGTGCTTGACGACCACCTCCTGGTTCTGCTGGCGCACGCTGACATTCTCGCGCACGACGGCGTCGGGGCTGAGCCACAGCGTAAGGCCGACGATGAAGCCAATGCTGACCTGTCCCACAATCTTCCACTTGCCCTTCAGTCCCTCCTTGTTGCGCCGGAAAATCTTGATATAGTCATCGAGGAATCCCAGAAAGCCCAACCAGACGGTGGTGACCACCATCAGGATGATGTAGATGTTGCGGATGCGTGCAAAGAGCAGCACCGGTACCAGCAGCGAGACGATGATGATGATGCCTCCCATGGTGGGCACGCCTTTCTTCTCGACGCCGAAGGGGTCGATCATGGGGTCGCGCTCTGTCTCATAGATTTTCTTGCGGCGCATGTATTTGATGAAGTACTCACCAAACCACGCCGAGATAATCAGCGACAGGATGAGAGCCAGCAGCGAGCGGAACGAGATGTAGGCCCAGAGGTGCGCCCCGGGAATGTCGTACTGCTCAAGAAATCTAAAGAGATAGTATAGCATCTTGTTGATTTACGATTTACTTGTTTTCGATTTACAATTTACAGACTGGCGACTTATCGCCCCTTATTGATTGGCGAAGCACTCACGTACCACCTCATGGTCGTCGAAGTGGTGCTTCACGCCTTTCACCTCCTGATAGTCCTCGTGGCCTTTGCCGGCAATCAGGATGACGTCGCCTTTCTCTGCCATCATGCAGGCCGTGCGGATGGCCTCGCGGCGGTCGGCTATGCTGACAACCTTCTTCATCTGCTTCTGGTCCAGGCCGGCCAGCATGTCGTTGATGATGTCCTGAGGCTCTTCGAAACGGGGGTTGTCGCTGGTGATGATGACGCGGTCGCTCTGCCGAACGGCTTCCTGGGCCATGAGCGGCCGCTTGCCCTTGTCGCGGTTGCCGCCGGCGCCGCAGACGGTGATGACGCGGCCCTTGCCGTCGAGCACCTCGTGGATGGCTCCTAACACGTTTTCCAGGGCATCGGGCGTGTGGGCATAGTCGATGATGGCCGTGTAGCCCTCCGGCGAGCGGATGGGGTCGAGTCGGCCGTTGACACTCTTCAGCGTGCTCATGATGACGAGGATGTCCTCGGGCTGCTTGCCCAGCATGATGGCGGCAGCGTAGACGCAGAGCAGGTTCGACACGTTGAACTTGCCAATGAACTGCACGCCCACCTCGTGCCCGTCGATGTCGAGATACATGCCCTCGAAGTGGCACTCGATGATGCGGGCACGGAAGTCGGCCATCTGGCGCGTGCTGTAAGTCTTGACGGTGGCTTTGGTGTTCTGCACCATGAACAGGCCGTTCTTGTCGTCCAGGTTGGTGATGGCGAAAGCATCCTTGGGCAGTGTGTCGAAGAACAGCTTTTTGGCGTCGCGATAGTTCTCGAACGTCTTGTGGTAGTCCAGGTGGTCGCGGGTGAGGTTGGTAAACAGTCCGCCGGCGAAGCGAAGACCGCCGATGCGGCGCTGGGCTATGGCGTGGCTGGAACACTCCATGAAGACATACTCGCAGCCCTCGTCGGCCATGCGTCCCAGCAGTTTGTTCAGCTCTATGGCGTCGGGCGTGGTATGGGTGGCGGCTATGGCCTCGCCGTCGATGTAGTTGCACACTGTTGACAGCAGACCGCACTTGTGGCCGAACTGGCGGAACATATTATATAATAAGGTGGCGATGGTGGTCTTGCCGTTGGTGCCCGTCACCCCGACTAATTTCAGCCGTGCCGTAGGGTCGCCGTGGAAGCGGGTGGCTACTGGGCCTACGGCCTCCTCGGCCGATTCCACCTGGACATAGGTCACGCCCTGAGCCTTCTCCTCGGGCAGGTCTTCGCACACGATGGCTGCAGCCCCCTGCTCCACGGCCTTGGGTATGAAGCGGTGGCCGTCCACCTGTGTACCCCTCATGGCCACGAACAGGTAGCCGGGCTTGACCTGGCGGGAGTCAATCTCCACGCCGGCAATCTCTACCCCTTCATCGCCTGCGATGCTCAGGGTCTTAACGTTGTTGAGTAGCTCGCTCAGTTTCATATCTTCTTTATTGCTTTAAATTTCCAGTACCAGTTTGCAGACGACGCCCGGCATGATGCTCTTGCCGGCGGCGATGCTCTGCGACTTCACCTTGCCGCGACCGCTGAGGCTGACGCGCAGGCCGCGGCTTTCCAGTTCGTAGACGGCATCGCGGGCCCCCATGCCTGTCACGTCGGGCATGGTGTGGCGGTTCACCGTTTCAGTGATCTTCTCGTTGCCCTTGATGCCCAGTCGGTTGAGCACGTATGTGGAAGCAGCTTTGTTGCCGCTCTTGACATCGGGCACGAAGTTCGACGTCGAGTCGCGGGCGTCCTCTACCAGCCGCTTCAGGTTCTGCGCCATCACGCCCTCGGCAATGTGGCGGAACACCACGCCGCTCATGCCGCCGCCCGAGGCGGGCAGTCCTGTCTTGCGCAGGCAGACGATGCACGAGTATCGCGGCGCGTCGGCCGGGAAGAAGCCGGCAAACGAGAGCCAGTAGCGGGTGGTACCCGAGTGGTAGCCGCCGTGCTCGTCGGCAATCTGTGCCGTGCCCGTCTTGCCGGCTACCTTGAACGCCCGCGAGGGCGGCCCGGCTTTCCTGCCAAGGCCCTGGCTGACCACATGCTCCAGTATGGTTTGCATCATGGTGATGGTCTCTGGCTTGGCAATGCGCTCCTTGAGCACTACGGGCGGAAACTCGCGCACGGTCTCGCCGTCTTTCACCATCTTGGTGATGAAGCGCGGCTGCATCATCCGTCCGTTGTTGGCGATGGCATTGTAGAAGGCCAGCGTGTTGATGGGTGCTATCTGCGTCTCGTAGCCTATCGACATCCAGGGCAGCGTGGTCTTGCTCCAGTACTTCGAGCGGTCTTTGGTCTTGGTGTCTACGTCGCGGATGTTGGGTTTGCGGTAGCCTACCAGCGGCAGTTTGAGGTCCTCGGCAATGCCTACCCGGCGCAGGCCCTCGACGTATTTCTCGGGGTGGCCGCCGTAGAACTTGTCGATGACGTAGCTCGTGCCGATGTTCGAGCTGACCTCCAGTGTGCGGGCCACGTTGATGTCCTGATAGCCGCCTCGCCGCCAGTTGTGGTCTTTCATCCACCGGCCGTGCATCTCCATCACGCCGCTGCCGGTATGGATGATGTAGCTCGTGTCGCGGGGGATGACACCGTCGTCGAGTGCAACGAGCAGCGAGGCCACCTTGAACACCGACCCCGGCTCGCAGCGGTAGCTGATGGCCGAGTTGATGGCCTCGGCATATTCGCCGTTGGGCATGCGCAGCATGTTGACGATGGCCTTCACGTCGCCCGTTTCTACCTCCATGAGTATGGCCACGCCCATCTCGCCGTTAATCGCCTTCAGCTCGTCGATGAGCGCGCGCTCGGCCAGGTCCTGCATGTTCACGTCGATGGTGGTCACGATGTCGGCACCGTTAATGGGCGGCACCTCGGTGATGTTCATCACCTTGTTGAGCACCTTCTGCTGGTGAACCAGCCCGTTGTGTCCGCGCAGCAGCGAGTCGAACGACAGCTCCAGGCCGCAGCGGGCGGAGTCTATCTCGCCGAACATGATGCCTACCGTGCGCTGGGCCAGCGAGCCGAAGGGTCGGTTGCGGGCGTTGAACTCCTCCCAGTGGAATCCGCTCTTGTACTTGCTCATGCTGAACACCGGCAGCTTGCGCACCTCCGTGAAGGTGTTGTAGCTGATGCGGCGCTTCCAGATGGGCCAGTGGCGCGCCCCCACGGCACCGCTCTTTGTCACTTTCAGCCGTCCCTTCTCCAAGTGCTGACGGAACCCCTCGGCCGTTTCCTCGGGGAATATCTCGTGCAGCCCCTGGCAGATGCTGTCGAGCTTCAGCTGCCACAGCGAGTCGCGCTCGGCGCCACCCGTCTGGAAGTCCATGTATATCTTGTACTCCGGTATGCTGCTGGCCATGAGCTGTCCGTCACAGCTCAGAATGTTGCCGCGGGTGGGCTTCACGGGTATGGAGTCGTGCTTCATCTGCGCCTGCACGGTCATCCAGTAGTCTTTCTCGACCGTCATGATGTAGAGCGCCTTGCCTATGATGGCAATGCTTGTCAGTGTCAGCGCTACTGCGATGGCGAAGTAGCGGGGCATCACTTTGTTGCTGTTAAACTTGCTCATTCTTCTGCTGCGCTAAAAAAGCCCTGCTCGGGTATGTTTATTTTGTAAGGTGGCTGCGAACTGACGTGTAGCAGCGAGTCGTTGTTCTTCTTGAGCACCTTCAGCACCTGGCTCTCACGGCATCGCTCGGTCAGCGTGCTCGAACTCGACAGGGCCTTGTATTTGGCATCCTTCAGCTCGCTCTCCATGCGGTCAATGAGTATCATGTCCTGCTGGCACTGGTAGCGTACGGCGACGTAGGCCACCGTAAACAGGCCGATGAACACAAGGGGCCAGATGTTGCTGCGCACCGTCTCGGCTGTAAGGAAGTCGCCGCCGAGAATCTTGCGCAAGGTCAGCGTACCTACGGGCAAGCTGTCCTCTTCGCGCACGTTCTGCTTGATTTCCTTCAGTTTCTCCAGTGCTTTCTGCTCTTTCTCCTTGAACTCTTCCTGGATGTTCTTTTTCTTGTCCTCTGCCTCTTCAGCCATGTTGGTTGCTTATATTCGTTCTGCTATTCTCAGTTTGGCGCTCCTGCTGCGTGGGTTGCGTTGCTGCTCCTCGTCGGAGGGGACGATGACCCTGCTGTTGACAGCGCGGAACGGGGCGTCGCTTCTGCCGAAGAAATCCCGGTTGACGCGCCCCTCGGTGTTGCCCGCCTTCATCATGTTCTTCACCAGGCGGTCTTCCAGCGAGTGGTAGGTGATGACGGCCAGCCGGCCCCCGGGCTTGAGCAGCGTCGTGGCGCCGGCCAGCATCTCCTTCAGTGCCTCCATTTCGTGGTTCACCTCTATGCGTAGGGCCTGGAACAGGCGGGCCATGTCCTTTTTCCACTGGGTGCCGTTGGTGTCTATGCCTAAGGCCTGCAGCAGGTCGCCGGTGGTGGCTATGGGCTGCGGGGAGCGGGCCTTGACGATGGTTGCGGCCAGGCGGCGGGCCTGCTTCAGCTCGCCGTACAGGTAGAACACGTCGGCCAGCTGCTGTTCGCTGTAGTCGTTGACTACGTCGGCGGCCGTCGTGCCGGCCCGCTTGTTCATCCTCATGTCCAGGGGTGCGTCGAAGCGGAAGGAGAACCCTCGCCCGGCATCGTCTAAGTGGTGGCTCGACACGCCCAGGTCGGCCAGTATGCCGTCCAGCTGCTCCACGCCGTAGTAGCGCATCCACTGCTTGACGTATCTGAAGTTGCTCCGCACGAAGGTAAACCTTTCGTCGGCGGGAATGTTTCTCTCGGCGTCGGCATCCTGGTCGAAACCATAGAGGTGTCCCTTGCGGCCCAGCCGGCGCAGTATCTCGCTGCTGTGCCCCCCTCCGCCGAAGGTCATGTCGGCATAGAGACCGTCGGGTTGGATAGCCAACCCGTCAATGCTCTCTTCCAGAAGCACTGGTACGTGGTATGTGTCAGCCGTGACTGTCATCTGTCAAATTGTTGAGACGGGAGGTTGATCCTGCGTCATGATGTTTTCAAGTGCCAGTCCAAACTCCTCGCTGTCCATCTGCGATTCGTTGACCTTTTCGCCAGCCCAGATTTCTATGGTGTCTCCCATGCCTATGAACTTGATGTTCTGACTGATGCCGGCCATCTGTAGGTAGCGCTTGGGAATGAGGAAGCGCCCGTTGCCGTCGAGCGTCAGCAGTTCCACCTCTGAGACGAACTGCCTGAAAATGCGCTGGTGCTGGGCGTTATATCTGTTGAGTTTGCTCCGCAGGGTGTCCATTTGGTCGTTCCACACGCTTTCGGGGTAGATGACCAGACAGTCCTGGAAGATGTCCTTCCTCAGCACCAGCGACTCGCTGCCCGATGCCTGTAGCACCTTGCGGAAAGTTGATGGCAGAAAGACACGGCCCTTCGCATCTGTCTTGGCTTCTATGTTACCTAAAAAGCGCATGTTTTACCTTTTATATTAAAATCTGCCTACAAAGTTACATATTTTCCCCCACATTCCACCACTTTGCCCCACTTTTTTTCTGATTTAACATTTATTTATTGATTTTGTTGGGTTTCTTTGTTCGCAGGTGAACAAAAATCATTTGCTCTGTCACTTTTTCGCCAAAAAAGTGTCGTTTCTCAAAGATTTATGCTACTTTTGCACCTTAATTGATACCAATAGCAGTAAAATATGGTAAACCTTACAGAGAAGACAGTCGACATAGACAACATTTTGAAAAGCAAGTTGGGGCCGAAGGCAAAGTACGTGCCCGGTTTCGCCGTTGCATGGCTCAAACGCATCGCCCATCAGGACCAGGTCAACGCTTTCCTTTGGGAGAGCCGTCATCTGTCGGGCACGGAGTGGCTTGAGGAGTGCGTCAGGTATCTCGATGCTACGCTCGACATTGTAGGTGCTGAGAACCTGCCCGCCAAGGATGACGGGCGGTTCTATACCTTTGTCAGCAATCATCCCCTTGGCGGTGAGGACGGCGTGGCCCTCGGCGCTCTCATCGGACGCCACTACGACGGGCGGTTCCGCTACCTGGTCAACGACCTGCTGATGAACCTTCCCGGACTGGCACCTCTCTGCATACCTATCAATAAGACAGGCAAGCAGGGGCGTGATTTCCCCAAGATGGTCGAGGCGGGATTCCAGAGCGACAACCACATGCTGATGTTTCCCGCCGGCCTCTGCTCGCGGCGTAAGAACGGCGTTGTCCGCGATATTCCCTGGACCAAGACCTTCGTCTCCAAGAGTGTGCAGTATCATCGCGACATTGTGCCTATCCACTTCAGCGGGCAGAACTCCGACTTCTTCTATCGGCTGGCCAACTTTTCTGACCGCTTCCTGCCCTTCAATCTGGCCATGCTGTTTTTAGTCGATGAAATGTACAAAAATGTACACAAGACCTTCCGGGTGGCCATCGGCAAGCCGATACCCTGGCAGACGTTCGACAAGAGCCGCAAGCCCGTAGAGTGGGCCCAGTGGGTAAAAGACCGAGTTTACGAATTATAAATATATGGAACAGCCTATCATTGCCCCCATCCCCAAGGAGGTGCTCCTTAGCGAACTGACGCCTGAGCGCCAGCTCCGTATGACCAACAAGAGCCACAACGAGATCTATGTCATTACCGCGCATGACGCACCCAACGTGATGCGCGAGATAGGCCGGCTACGTGAGATAGCCTTTCGCGAGGCTGGAGGCGGCACCGGCAAAGCGTGCGACATCGACGAGTTTGACACCAGTGACAACTGCTACAAGCAGCTCATCGTATGGAATCCGGAAGAGCAAGAGATTATCGGCGGCTACCGCTACATCTTAGGCTCCGACTGGGAGATTGACGAGCAGGGACAGCCCATTCTGGCCACCAGCCACATGTTCCACTTCAGCGAGAAGTTCATCCGCGACTACCGGCCCTACACCATTGAGCTGGGCCGCTCCTTTGTGGCACTGCCCTATCAGAGTTCGCGCATGGGTGCCAAGAGCCTCTTTGCGCTCGACAATCTGTGGGACGGCCTGGGTGCCCTGACGGTCATCAAGCCCAACGTGCGCTATTTCTTCGGCAAGTTTACCATGTACCCCAGCTATATACGCCGCGGGCGCGACATGATACTCTACTTCCTGCGCAAGCATTTTGCCGACCAGGAGGCCCTCATAGTACCGATGAAACCGCTCGAAATTGAAACTGACGAGACTGAGCTGAAAGCCCTCTTCTGCGAGGACGACTTCAATGCCGACTACCGCATACTGAACCGCGAGATCCGCAAGCTGGGCTACAACATACCGCCCTTGGTCAATGCCTATATGAGCCTGTCGCCCACGATGAAGCTCTTTGGCACGGCCATCAACTACGGCTTTGGCGATGTCGAGGAGACAGGCATCCTCATTGCCGTCGACGAGATACTGGAGCAGAAGCGGGTGCGCCATATCGACTCGTTTATCAAGGACCATCCGGAGGCACTGCAGATAACCAGCGGCGCCAACAAAGTCATCTATAAAGCCCGATAGTCACCGCATTATGACACCCGCCACCACTGCCGGTCGCCGCCAACACAGCGCCCGGCTTCTGTGTCTGTTTTTGGTAGTGAATAGTCTTGCATCTTCGGCCCAGACGCCCGTCCTTGATGCTCACCACCTGTTGCTCGACGGTTCACTGACCGACGAGGAGGCCGCTGCCAGACCCTATACCTATAATGATTTCCGCAAGGCGGCCAGCCAATTCGGCGACTCGGCCACGCTCTACATTGCCCCGTGGGTCTACTGGATTGACAATCCTGACACGCCCGAGGTGGTGACAGGCCGCAACGGGCGCGAGCCTTTCGGAATGACCATCAAGGCAAAAAACCTCCATTTCATCGGACTTTCCGAGCGTCCCGACGACGTTGTGCTGGCTTCACAGCGCGGCCAGATGCAAGGAGCCGTGGGCAATTTCACCATGTTTGACTTCCATGTGGACACGCTCACGGTGGAAAACCTGACCATGGGCAACTACTGCAACGTTGACCTCGACTACCCGCGCCGCCCCGAACTGTCGCGCCGCCGGCGTAGCGATGCCATCACCCAGGCCCACGTCGGCTATGTTGAGGGCAGGTTGATGACGGCCCGGCGAGTGCGCTTCCTGAGCCGCCTGAACCTGAACCCGCTGAACGGGGCCATCCACTCCTATTATGAAGACTGCCACTTTGAGTGTACCGACGATGCCCTCAACGGCAACGCCACTTACCGCCACTGCACCATCGACCTTTACGGCCAGAAGCCTTTCTGGAGTACTTATGGGCAGGGAGCCTTGTTCATAAACTGCGATTTCACCGTCAAAGGGCACAACCGCGAGATGTACTTCATGAAGCAGGGCGGACCCTTGACGCTCATTGACTGCCGTTACCATGCCCCCTCTGACAGCATCTACATCGGCTGGACGGCCTACCCGCAGCCGTGGCTGCGCTGTTACCAGAAAAACTTTACCCTCAACGGCAAGCCTTACCTGATAGGCCACCGGCAGCCGCAGAACACCCTGCAGCCCGACGGGCTGACAGACCGACTCGCTGCGCCGCCCTTCTTGAGTATCAACCGCCACGACGCTTCCCTCCTGACGGGTACTGACACTTTGGTGCTGACTACCTCTGAACCCGCACAGTGGCGGGTAGAGCCGGGCTATGAGCACTTCGTTGCACTCAGCCTGAACGATGGAGAAGTGTCACCGTTGTCCCTACCAATAATTCAGATGAAACCGCCCGTTTCTGCATTATAGCCGCTACGACAGACGGGCGCGAGGCAGCCTGCTATGCCGAGGTGAGGCCAGCCTTGCTGCCGCCCCCTGCGTTTGACAGTCGTCCGCGGCTGAAGTTGACGGCCGACGGGGTTGCCATGCTCGACTATAAGTTGCAGTGTAGGGAGGCGCTTGACGAGAGTACCATCACCTGGTATCGCGACGACATCCCACAGGCTACCACCCACGGTCGCCCAGACCACAGTTTCGTGTTCGATGATACCTACAAGGACCATGTCGTCAAGGCAGTCCTGCTGCCTCGACAGCGTAACGGTGAGGCCGGGCAGCCGGTCACTGTCCAGGCCGTCGTGAAGAAGGCACCCCGCCGCCGAAACCTTGACACCGATTTTAGCCGTTTCTACTGCGGCTGGCAGCCCGTTGTCGCTGAGGGACTCTGGACCTCAGACGGCTATAAGCCTTCTGATACGGCCGACTACGACTGGAAATTCAATGCTGGGCAGCCCATGTGGGAATATGGCCTGGGCTATAACGGAGCCGTCGGCTACGGCCTGCTGCAGACTCAGCGTGGCGCCAGGCTCATGTACACACCCTCGGCGCAAGCATACGGCGACATGGCGCTGACCTTGCAGGTAGACCCTACGAAGACCGCTGGGCAGGGCTTCGGCTCGGCCACGGGGCAGTATATGGACGTCTGCCTCAAGTTCGACACCGGCACGCTCACCGGCTACGGCCTGCGCATCATACGGACTACCAAGCACGCCAAGGCCGTTGACTTCCTCTTGGTGGAGTACGACCATGGGCGGGTGACGCCCCTGACGGCCCCCGTCAGTGCCACCTGCTACCGCACGGGATGCACCATCCGCCTGACGGCCCGTGGCAACCGGCTTTCAGCCCAGGTCACCACGACGACCCCGTCACCGGGCGACAGTACACTGCCCCACGAGGTAGAGCTGAATAGTCCGATGAAACCGTCTGTTTTTGGCGGTGTACACATCCAGCATACCGGCTCCTGCGGAGAATCAACCACTATGCTCCACCGTCTCGCCGTTGAGTGGCAGTAGTGTGACCAAAGTGACTGATGGCTGTCAGCCATAGCCCAGCCGTACATGGTTGGCAAAAGGGAGTCCGTTTGCTCAAAAAGGGAGTCCCTTTTGGACGAAAGGGACTCCCTTTTGAGTGAAAGGAGGCGTAGGGACTTCCAACCCTTTCCTACTCCTGTAAACTCCCATAGTTGAGCGAACGCGAATGTTGAACTATGCTATGTGTGCTATAGTTGGCTGTAATAAGCTGACATACATTGAGTTATCCTATAGCATGGTTTCTGAAACTATGCTATAACCATGCTATAAACTATGCTATAGTTGGTGGTTTTGGCCAAAAGTCATGAAGAAGTTGTTGTCAGTCAATCGTTAGCTATAGCATAGTTATAGCACAGTTATAGCATGGTTTCCGGAAACTATGCTATATGGTAAACCACTGGCTGTCAGCGAAATACGCCCAACTATAGCATACATAGCAGGGTTTTCTGCAGGTTTATGTAGTTTATGGAGTTCAAGGTCTTCATAGAGTTCAAGGACTTTTTCATCCACGCGAAACTTGAATAAATATTACCGAAATAGATAAATATCGGTGGAAAAGTTTGGCGGTTTCCAAAAAAAATCGTAACTTTGCAGCCGTTCAGTGGAATGAGAGGCCCGGCCGGGTCTCTCATTTGCATTATAAATAGACAAATTAGATGATTAACAAAGACGTTGTAAAGACATTTGTGGAAGAGTGGCTGCAGAACGGCGACTACTTCCTGGTAGACATCATTTTTGGTAGCGACGACCGCATTGTCATCGAGATTGACCATGCCGACGGCGTGTGGATAGAAGACTGTGCCGAGTTGAGCCGGTTCCTTCAGGAAAAACTTGGCGACGAGCTTGGTGACTACGAGCTGGAGGTAGGCAGTGCCGGTCTTGGCCAGCCGTTCAAGGTGGAACAGCAGTACATAAACCATATCGGCGACGAGGTGGAGGTGCTGCAGGCTGACGGACAGAAGCAGAAGGGCATCATGAAGGCCGTCGACGGCCGTAACTTTACGATCACCGTTCAGGAAAAGCAGACCGTAGAGGGTAAAAAGCGCCCCGTCATTGTTGACGTTGACAAGCAATTCTCTATGGACGGCGTCAAATCGGTGAAATACCTGCTGGCCTTCAAGTGACCTTAAAGAGAATCCATATCCGTAAGGGTAATCAATCGAACATAGAAAATAACAAAATTGAAAATATAGATGGCAACAAGAAAAGATTCGAAAGGCCCCACGATGATAGAGACCTTTCAGGAGTTTAAAGAGACGAAGAACATAGACCGTACGACACTTGTGAGCGTGCTCGAGGAGAGTTTCCGCAACGTGTTGGCCAAGATGTTTGGCTCGGACGAGAACTTTGACGTGATTGTGAACCCTGACAAGGGCGACTTTGAGATTCATCGCAACCGTATCGTCGTAGCAGATGACGAGCTGAAGGACGAGAACAAGGAAATAGCACTGAGCGAGGCCCAGAAGATAGAGCCCGACTATGAGGTGGGCGAGGAGGTCAGCGAGGAGGTGGACTTCAAGAAGTTTGGCCGTCGCGCCATCCTGAACCTCCGCCAGACACTGGCCTCGAAGATTCTGGAGCTGGAGCACGACTCGCTCTACCAGAAGTATAAGGACAAGGTGAACACCGTTGTCAGCGGCGAAGTCTACCAGATGTGGAAGCGCGAGGTGCTGCTCATGGACGACGAGGGCAACGAGCTGCACCTGCCGAAGTCGGAACAGATACCCTCTGACAGCTACCACAAGGGCGAGACCGTCCGCGCTATTGTCAAGGAGGTGCAGAACGAGAACAACAACCCCCGCATCATCCTCTCGCGTACCAGCCCCATGTTCCTGGAGCGTCTGCTGGAGGCTGAGGTGCCTGAAATCAACGACGGTCTCATCACCATCAAGCGCGTGGCCCGCATGCCCGGCGAGCGTGCCAAGATAGCCGTCGAGAGCTACGACGAGCGCATTGACCCCGTGGGCGCCTGCGTCGGCGTGAAGGGCAGCCGCGTACACGGCATTGTACGTGAGCTGGGTGGCGAGAACATCGACGTCATCAACTACACCAGCAACACGCAGCTGTTCATACAGCGCGCACTGTCGCCCGCCAAGGTGAGCAGCATCACCCTCGACGAGGAGAACCACAAGGCCGAGGTCTACCTGCAGCCTGAGGAAGTCAGCCAGGCTATAGGTAAGGGCGGTATGAACATCAAGCTGGCCTCCATGCTGACAGAGCATACCATCGACGTGTTCCGCGTGGTCAGCGAGGGCACCGAGGATGAGGACATCTACCTGGACGAGTTCTCTGACGAAATAGACCAGTGGATAATCGACTCCATCAAGGCCATCGGCCTGGACACGGCAAAGGCTGTGCTCAACGCCCCTCGCGAGATGCTGATTGAGAAGGCCGACCTGGAGGAGGAAACCGTCGACGATGTGCTGAATATACTGAGAGCAGAATTTGAATGATAGAGCTTGAATATGGGAATAAGATTAAATAAAGTATTATCGGAACTGAACATAGGACTTCAGACGGCAGTTGATTTCCTAAAAAAGAAGAACAGACTCGGCGACGTGAAGGACGACGCCACACCGAACACGAAAATCAGCGACGAGCAGTATGAGGCGCTGGTCAGCGAGTTCAAGGGCGACAAGGCCATCAAGAAGCAGGCCGAGATGATTTTCCCCAAGAAGAAGGACAAGGAGAAGAAGAAGGAGGAGGCCCCGAGGGTTGAGGTGCGCCAGCAGTATAAACCGCTTGGCAAGATAGACCTGGACAGCCTCAATAAGCGTCAGGCTCCCCCCGCTGCCGCTCAGAAGGAAACTCCCAAGCCCGCGGCTGCTGCCGTGAGCCCGGCAAAGGAGGAGGTCAGACAGCAGCCCGAGCCGGCACCGACACCAACACCGGTGCCCACACCCGCGCCCACACCAGCATCAACATCGGCCCCGGCACCGGCCTCAACACCGGCCCCGGCAACGCCACCGGCATCCCAGCCGGCTCCGCAGGCAGCAGAGCCGCAACCGGCCCCGGCACCCAAGCCCGCCCCCGTGGCAGCGCCCACGAAGGCAGAGGCTCCCAGAGTGCCCGTTCAGAAGGTGGCCGAGGTTAAGCAGCAGCCCGCCGTAGAGGTCAAGCCGAAGGCTGTGGAAGTCCCGAAACCCGAGGCTACGAAACCTGAGGCACCGAAATCCGAGGCGCCGAAACCCGAGGCCGCGAAGCCAGAGCCGCCCGCACAGCCCGCCGGCCCCAAGGTGTACACCCTGAAGAGCGAGGCCAAGCTGGCCCCGAAGGTCAACGTGCTCGGCAAGATTGACCTGGACGCCCTGAACCAGAGTACCCGCCCGAAGAAAAAGTCGAAGGAGGAGAAGAAAAAAGAGCGCGAGGAAAAACTGGCCCAGCAGCGCAACGAGAAGAAGAAGCGCGTGCGCATAGGCAAGGAGCGCGTCGACATAGAGGCCGAGGCAAAGGGTGACAATCAGAACAAGAACGCCAAGAAGAACAAGGCCAAGAACGACGGCGCCAACCAGCAGCAGCAACAGCAGCAGGGCGGCGGCAAGAACAAGAAGAAGAACCGCCCGCAGAAGCAACTGGAGGTGAACGAGGAGGACGTGGCACGCCAGGTGAAGGAGACACTGGCCCGTCTGACCACGAAGAACCAGAACAAGAAGGGCGCCAAGTATCGCCGCGAGAAGCGCGATGCCGTCCAGGAGCGTCTCTCCGAAGAGATGGCCCAGGAGGCCGCACAGTCGAAGGTGCTCAAGCTGACGGAGTTTGTCACCGTCAGCGAGCTGGCCACGATGATGAACGTCGGCGTCAACCAGGTTATCGGCACCTGCATGTCGATAGGCATCATGGTGAGTATCAACCAGCGCCTGGACGCTGAGACCATCAATATTGTGGCCGACGAGTTCGGATTCTCCACCGAGTACGTGTCGGCTGAGGTGCAGAACGCCATCACCGAGGAGGACGACGACGAGAACGACCTCGTCAGCCGCGCGCCCATCGTCACCGTCATGGGCCATGTGGACCATGGAAAGACGTCGCTGCTCGACTTCATACGCAACACCAACGTCATCGCCGGCGAGGCCGGCGGCATCACCCAGCACATCGGTGCCTACAACGTGAAGCTGAAGGACGGCCGCCAGATAACGTTCCTCGACACGCCGGGCCACGAGGCCTTCACGGCCATGCGTGCCCGCGGTGCCCAGGTGACGGATATCGCCATTATCATCATCGCTGCCGACGACTCGGTGATGCCCACCACCAAGGAGGCCATCGCCCACGCACAGGCTGCCAACGTGCCCATGGTGTTTGCCATCAACAAGATAGACAAGCCCGGTGCCAACCCCGACAAGATACGCGAAGACCTGGCCAACATGAACCTGCTCGTTGAGGAGTGGGGCGGCAAGTACCAGTGTCAGGAAATCTCGGCCAAGAAAGGCATAGGCGTCGACGAGCTGTTGGAGAAGGTGCTTTTAGAGGCCGAGATGCTCGACCTGAAGGCCAACCCCAACCGCAAGGCCACAGGCTCTATCATCGAGTCGTCGTTAGACAAGGGCCGCGGCTACGTCTCGACGGTACTCGTCTCCAACGGTACGCTGAAGGTGGGCGACATCGTCGTGGCCGGTACGAGCTACGGACGCATCAAGGCCATGTTCAACGAGCGCAACCAGCGCATAGAGAAGGCCGGACCCGCCGAGCCCGCCATCATCCTCGGACTGAACGGCGCGCCCACGGCCGGCGACACCTTCCACATCATGGAGACCGAGCAGGAAGCCCGCGAAATCACCAACAAACGCACACAGCTGCAGCGCGAGCAGAGTCTGCGCACCACGAAGACCTTGGGTCTGGACGACATCTCGCACCGCATCGCACTGGGCGAGTTCCACGAGCTCAACATCATCGTCAAGGGCGACACGGACGGTTCGATAGAGGCCCTGTCAGACTCGTTCATCAAGCTCTCTACCGAGAAGGTGCAGGTCAACGTCATCGCCAAGGCCGTAGGCCAGATCAGCGAGAACGACGTCATGCTGGCCTCAGCCTCCGATGCTATCATCGTAGGCTTCCAGGTGCGCCCCTCGGCCGACGCCCGCAAGCTGGCCGAGCGCGAAGGCGTGGAAATCAACACCTATTCTATTATATATGATGCCATCGACGAGGTGAAGTCCACCATGCAGGGCATGCTCGACAAGGTGAAGAAGGAAATTGTCACCGGCGAGATAGAGGTCAAGCAGGTGTTCAAGATTTCGAAAGTCGGCACCGTGGCTGGCGGACTGGTCACCGAGGGCAAGGTTCACAACAAGGACAAGGCCCGCCTCATACGCAACGGTATCGTTATCCACACGGCCAACATCGACGCCCTGAAGCGTTACAAGGACGACGCCAAGGAGGTGGCCACCGGCCTGGAGTGCGGTATCTCGCTCGTGAACTGGGGCGACATCGAGGTGGGCGACCTCATTGAGACGTTCACCGAGATTGAGGTGGAGCAGAAACTCTGACTTGGTGAAAGGTGAAGGGTGAAAGGTGATTTGCGAAAGGTGAAGACGAAAGAGAAGAAGAAAAAGATACGGCCATTCGCCAAACGGCTGACGTGGGGCATCGCCCTCACGCAGTTCGTTGTGATGGCCCTGGCCTCTTACCTCATCTACATGCTTGCCAAAAGCCTGGTACAGGAAGAGGAGTTCCAACTCTGCCAGAGAGACCTCAGCCTCAACCGGACGACCGTCCAGAGCACGCTTTCCGAGGTATCGCTGGCGGTGGCCAACCACCGTGCGGAGATAGAGGAGAACCTTGACCGGCCCGACAAGATGGGCACCATCGTTGAGCACATCGTTACCGTCAACCCCCACATACGCAGCTGCGGCATTAGCTTCGTGGCAGACTACTACCCCCAGAAGGGGCGCTGGTTCTGTCCCATGGCCGTCAAGGGCGACAGCGGACAGGTTGTGAAGCACCGCCTCATCGGCGACGCCGCCAACGACTATCTGAAGGCGGAGTGGTTCAACCAGGCCCTGCAGGCCGACAGCTGCTACTGGTCGAAGCCGTTCTACGACTCCACCGACTCTACGGCACTCGTGGCATGGCTCGTGCCCGTCCACGACAAGCAGGGCAGGACGGTGGCCGTCGTCGGTGCCGACCTGGCCCTCGACGGGTTCAGTGATAAGCATGCGTTAAGGATGAAGGACGGCCACATCGACCATGTTGCCTTCTATAACTTCATCATCGACAGCGACGGCAGCTTCATAGCCTATCCTGACTCTTCACTCATCATCAAGGGCAACTACTTTGAACTGGCCAAGACCACAGCCGACACTATTGACGACGCTGTGGGCAGGTGCATGGTGGCAAGGCAGGAAGGAGCTTACCGCGACGAGGATGGCGACCCCATCCACTTCGACTACTTCGGCTACGACAAATACAATGCCTACATGTTCTACCAGCCCATCGAGGGCATCAACTGGACAATAGCCATGGCCGTGCCACGGCTGTTCATTGACGGCCTTGGCATGGTTACGGGCATCGTCATGCTCTTCTTCATAGCCCTGGCACTGCTGGTCACCCGCATCGTGGGAAGCATCATCATCAAGCGCGCCACCAAGCCGCTGACGCAGCTGGCAGCGTCGGCAGGCGAAGTGGCAAAAGGCAATTTCGACGCGTCGCTGCCACACATCAAGCACAACGACGAGATACGCCAGCTGCGCGACGCATTTGAGAACATGCAGCTCTCGCTGACCAAGTATGTGGATGAACTCAAGCAGACGACCGCCTCAAAGGCGTCTATTGAGAACGAACTGAAGATAGCCCACGACATACAGATGTCGATGGTGCCCAAGAGCTTCCCGCCTTATCCTGAACGTAGCGATGTGGATATCTTCGGCATGCTGACACCGGCCAAGGACGTCGGCGGCGACCTGTTCGACTTCTATATCGCCCCGGCTCGTGAAGGCGGCGACAGGCTCTGTTTCTGCATCGGCGACGTGTCGGGCAAGGGAGTGCCGGCCTCGTTGGTGATGGCCGTGGCCCGCTCGCTTTTCCGCAATGTGTCGGCCCATGTTGACAATCCGGGCAGCATCGTCAAGGCTATCAACGAGGCACTGGTAGAAGGCAACGACACCTCCATGTTCGTAACCCTCTTCGTGGGCATAATCGACCTGGCCGACGGCCGCCTGCACTATTGCAACGCCGGTCATAACCCGCCCTTGCTGATAGGCCGCGAGGTGAGCTACCTGCCCTGCGATGCCAATCTGCCTGTAGGACTGATGAGCGGTGTGGATTTTACGGTTCAGGATGCCGTGCTTCACCCCGGCGACACCATCTTCCTCTATACCGACGGACTCAACGAGGCCGAGGATGCCGCCAACGCGCAGTTTGGCGATGACCGCATGGAGAAAGTGGCCGCTACGCTGTTGGACGAGGGCGGTGCCAGTCCCAATGTGCTTGTCAACCGCATGCTGGAGGCTGTCAGCCGTTTTGTCAACGGCGCGGAACAGAGCGACGACCTCACCATGCTCGCCATAAAATATCTACAAAAAGAGAATGGAAACTAACGAAAACACGATAAAACCTGAAGAGCAGGAAAACGACAACGAACTGGTGCGCCGCATTGCCGAACAGAAATATGAGTTCGGCTTTACCACTGACGTGCATACCGAGATTATCCCCGTTGGCCTGAACGAGGAAGTGGTCAGGCTTATTTCGCAGAAGAAAAACGAACCCGACTGGATGCTCGACTTCAGGCTTCGCGCCTTCCGCTACTGGCAAGAGCAGCAGGAGCCGAAGTGGGGCCACGTCCACGTGCCCCCCATCGACTATCAGGCCATCAGCTACTACGCCGACCCCACCGCCAAGAAAAGTGCGCCCGGCGGTTCGGCCGCCGGTATAGACCCCGAGCTGGAGAAAACGTTCGACAAGCTCGGCATACCGCTCGAGGAGCGCCTGGCCCTGAGCGGCAACACCGCCGTCGATGCCATCATGGACAGCGTATCAGTGAAGACCACCTTCAAGGAGAAACTGCGCGAAAAGGGCGTTATCTTCTGCTCCATTGGCGAGGCCATCAGGGAGCACGGCGACCTGGTGCGCCAGTACTTAGGCACCGTGGTGCCCTACCGCGACAACTTCTATGCCGCCCTCAACTCGGCCGTCTTCAGCGACGGAAGCTTCGTCTACATCCCCAAGGGTGTGCGCTGCCCCATGGAGCTGAGCAGCTATTTCCGCATCAACGCCCGCAACACCGGACAGTTTGAGCGTACGCTCATCGTGGCCGACGACGACGCCTACGTCAGCTATCTCGAAGGCTGTACGGCCCCGATGCGCGACGAGAACCAGCTGCACGCCGCCATCGTGGAGATTGTTGTCATGAACCGTGCCGAGGTGAAGTACTCGACCGTACAGAACTGGTATCCCGGCGACGAGCAGGGCCGCGGCGGCGTGCTGAACCTCGTCACCAAGCGCGGCGACCTGCGCGGTGTGGACTCGAAACTGTCGTGGACACAGGTGGAGACGGGGTCGGCCATCACGTGGAAGTACCCCTCGTGCATCCTCCGCGGCGACAACAGTGCCGCCGAGTTTTATTCGGTGGCCGTCACCAACAACTATCAGGAGGCCGACACGGGCACCAAGATGATACACATAGGCCGCAACACCCGCTCGACCATCATCTCGAAGGGCATCTCGGCCGGCCACTCGCAGAACTCCTACCGGGGGCTGGTGCGTGCCGCCTCTACCGCCGAGGGTGCCCGCAACTATTCCTCGTGCGACTCGCTGCTGCTGGGCAGCCAGTGTGGTGCCCACACCTTTCCCTACATGGACGTCCACAACGACACGGCCATCTTCGAGCACGAGGCTACGACGTCGAAAATATCTGAAGACCAGCTGTTCTACTGCAACCAGCGCGGCATACCCACCGAGCAGGCCGTAG
>CAMNJY010000003.1 GCA_946541745.1 uncultured Prevotellaceae bacterium | reverse complement strand
TGTCGCGCTTGCCGCTGTCGATGAGCTCCACGTAGTCGTTCATCTGGAACGTGCAGCGGGCCATGAGCGCCTTCTTGGTGAGCTTCTCGTCGTCGGTGCCCGCACCCTCTGGGCGGAAGTTGATGTGTACTCCCTTCAGGTTCTCAGTCACGTTGTACGCCTCGATGCTGTCGGCACCCGTACCCTCGACGGCGGGCGAGAATGTGCCAAGGCCGTCGAGCTTCACAGGCACGCCCTGGCAGATAAGTTCCTTCAGGCAGTCTACCATCTGCAGGATGATGAGCACCATCTCCTCGTAGGTCACCCGCTTGCCGTGCTCGGTCATGTGGCGGGCGAAGCCCTTCAGGTTAAGCCCCTTGCGGGGAAACACGTAGCCATAGTACTGGCCATAGGTGCGGCTCGACGTGCGCGTGTTCTTGTACAGGTCAATCAACATGGGGATTTCTTTTCCACTTGCCATAATCGTTAATCCTTTCTTTGAATTTTTTAAATGAAACAATCTTTTTACCTTACTCTCTGTGTAAATTCTTCGGCCTTGAATTACAGTTACAAAGGTACGGAATTTATCTGAGATACGCAAATTTTCAGCACTATAATTTCCTTAAAATGAGTTAAATATACTCATAAAATTAAAGTACTACTTACACCCATTTGTCAACCCTGCCGTTTAGTCCTGCCAACCCTATCGGTTAGCCTTGCTAACCGGCATGGTTAGCAAGGCTATGAAGGGGGTAGTGTAACAGTGGCCCATCATCGCGGGGGTGCCTCGCCCAGCAGCACGTCGACCAGGTCGGTGTTTTCGGCGTAACTTTCTATTTGCTCACAGAAGTTGTAGCTGATGCCGGTGGTCATGCCCATCAGCTGGCGCCACTTCTCCAGACATCCGCTGTCGGGAAAGAGGGTCACCCGCCGGCCGCGGAGACACTCCAACCTGGCCGCAGACAGGCCGCCACAGCCGCCAGTGGCTATCCACAGCTGGTCGGGATGGCGGGCGGCCATGACGAGTGCCGTCTTCTCGCTCTCTACCAGGCAGACGTGGGCCTGCTTGCGGAAGGGCAACAGATGCTCGCCGAAGAGGCACTGGTAGAGGGGCCAGTCGCGGGGCAGCAGGCCTTGCTCCTTCAGCTTGTTGTGTACCCAGTTCTGGTAGCCCAGCCGGTGGCCGTCGGGGCCGTACTGCATGATGTGACCCGTGCGCACGCGCTGTCGGCAGTCTATCTGCCAGTAGATGACGTCACTCTCGCGGGTGGCTCCCACGTAGTAGTTCTCGTAGGCGCGCCGCACCATCTCGGGGGCGAGTCCCAGGCGGCGGGCGCAGTCGCCGCTGAGCCATTGCCACAGGGTGCTATGCGGCGAGTGACTTTCAGTGACCAGCCTCATCGGTAGCGGCTGCAGGGGCGCAGGCGGCGGCGGCAGCCACGGCCTCTTAGCCGTGGGCTGACGGTCGCCGAGCCAGGGGTGGTCGCTGAAGTATTCTGACGGGCGGTAGTGATAGCCGCACGAGTGTTCGTGGTCGCAGCGTCCCACCAGATTGCTGACGTACTGGCAGAGGTTGTGCGTGTCAACGTAGCGCACCAGGCTTTTCCTGCCGCACTGCGGGCAGGTGGTCTTCTGCTGGCGTCGCCCGGTCACCCGGGGCGAGTCCAGACAGTATCGGTAGTCGGTATTGTTGGTCATAATAATGCACATGTTTAGTGGTTGGATGTAATACGATGAAAGTTTCCAATCACCCTTCCCGTCCATCCATCCAAACCCATATATATATGGGGTTTTGGATGGATTGGACTGGATAAGGGTTACGGAGGCCTTAGTTCTCAGAAAGCCATCTCCTCGCCGGGAACGGCCTGAATGAGCCCGTTCACCTCGTTCAGTTTCTTGCCGCACAGGCTCTTGACAACCCCCGACGCCGTGCTGTGGCCAATGGCTGCGCGTTTCATCAGTTCCTCGGTCAGCTCCTTGCGGCTGATTCTGCCGCCATAGTCGCGCACGATGGTCAGTACCGCCACCTCGCGCTCCTGAGTGCGCCGGACGAAAGCCTCGCGCTGGCGCTCACGGGCGGTGGTCTGCAGCTGCTGCTGGCGCAGGGCCAGCTGCTCGTCGGCCGTCTGCAGGTGGCCGTCGGCGTCGAAGGCGATGCTCCACTGGGGCATAGTGCCGTGACGGGCATCGGGGCAGCTGACGCTGATGATGTCGCCCTGCTTGCGGCACTGCAGCACGTTGCCGGCCTTCTGGGCCAGCACGGTGCCCAGGTGTCCGCGCATGTTCAGGTCGTCCAGCGCCTTGTTCTCGTGCAGCACGTTGACGATGGCGCAACGGTGCTCCTCGGCTATGAGCAGCAGGTCGTGGATGAGCTGGCGCGACATCACCTCGTCGTTGAAGCTTGACACGTAGTCCACCACGCCGTCGATGAACACCACATGGGGCCTCACCGCCTCTACCAGCAGGCGCGTGTCGCCGATAAGGGTGTCGTAGCTCAGCCGGCGGGCTGTGAAAAGCCACAGCCTACGGTCGATGTCGTCAGCGCTGAGGCCCGTCATCTGGCGCACCTCGTCGATAATGAGCTTCACGTCGGCCGCCTGCTGCTCGGTGTCGATGAACAGCACCACGGGCGCCTCAAGCTCTGACTTCACGCGGAACGTCTCGCCACTGAGCAAGGCTGCTGTCAGCACCTTCAGCACCGCCGACTTGCCCGACTTCTGCTTACCCTTCAGGCCGTGAATGTCGCTCAGGGCCAGTATGCCCGTGCCGTCCACCGACAGTGCATACTGTGCGGGGGCCACCTCGGTGCCGGTCATGATACGCAGGCTGCGCAACTCGGCGAGCCTCTCCTCTCGCTGCCGCTCCACGTCCGTAGGCTGCAGCAGTGCCTGTTCAACGATGTCGTCGCCCAGGACTTTCTTGGGGTTAATACTTTTCTCCATATTTTAGAAAGTATTAGGGTCCCTGTTCACTGCACCTGCCGGATACACCGTGAAAGGGCACTTAGGTTAAGCGTTCCGACAGTCCCGCGGCCCGTGCAGGTTTGGAGTGCCGCGAGTATGTAATTACGATGCGAAGTTAGTGGTTTTTCTTGTATTAGCCCCGATTCTTTTTGTCTTTGAGTAAACGCCACGATTGACTGTGCACACAGAACTTTTGACCAATAGAAAAGACAAAAATAACCGCTGGCAGACGCGTTTTGACCATCGGTTTGACTAAGTTTGACCTAAAACTCTCCCACAAAGTCAAATTTTTATGTATATTTTGACCGTCTTGGCATTTATAAAGGTCAAAAAGAAATGGTCAGCCTTGTTACTGGCTAACCATTCTTATGAAAACATCACAGATAAAAAGTCAAAAATTCACTGCTGCATCTTCTTTGTCAGTGCTCTTTGAAGGGTAAACCATATATTTTTTTACCAGACATTCAAGCTTTTGGTTGAACTCCTCCCTAAGTTTTTTATCTTCATCAAAGTCAAGCTTGGCAATTTTAGCCTTTGCCATTTTAACGGCCTGCTCACCTCGCGGCTTCAAACGTCCGTGCATCATATAATTAGTGTAGAAATACGAATACAAATAATGCAACCCCCGATTTGGGAGAATATTGCACCAGGAGAACAAACGGGCAAGAAACTCCCCACTGATGTTCTTTTTTCCTTCAGGAAACAGCTCATCGAGATGTTCTATAACGGTTCTGACGCGCATAACTTGTAACTTGTCGTCGCCCCACAAGGCACGCTCCTCATTAGTGACGCCCTGGCTACGAGCCACCATTACCTCCTCGCAGATGCAAAGGTCGTTCCACTCGTTAACATCCAACGTATGATACAGTACAGCCTTCAATTTCTTCACCTTCTCTTTCTGGCGTTGGCATGACTCCATTCTCTCCAATATATCATTTTCCATGTCTACGTTTAGCTTTATGAAACGCTTGATGGTTGTACGTTGATTCATGACGGTTTCTTTATGACAGTTGTCGTAGATCTCGCTGGCCCAGTCAGGGTCGGCTCTTACAGCTTTCACCTGGTCTATCATGTAAAGACACAAGTTTATACACTTTGTCAAGTCATTCATGTAGTTGGCAATAGCCTTGTGTAGAGCATTGACCGACTCTTTGTATTGCTCCAAACCATAGAACGAGCGCCTGTATGCACACTTGCCCATTTTTGAGTTATCTATAACTTTCCGATTTTTCTTTGAACAACCTTTACGGCGCTGCTTCTCACTGAAGTACTCCAGCATCTTCAATCCACGGCTTATGCCGCTACGCATGCGGTTCATCAAGAGATGGGCAGTAGTAAACCGTTTGTTATAGTTTGTAGCATAGGCCTCAATAAAACCAACCTTGAAAGCTTCAAGCCTCTTATACTCCAGACGTGCCAGGCCATCGTTCTCATTTATCTTATTCGTAATTTCTATAACCTGTGCCTCTGTGTTAATCCGCCCCGCTTCCAGCCCATCAAGAAAACGGTCAATATCATCCTGAGCGTAAACTTCACGCAGTTTACGAAGCTCTTCTTCTGTCTTGTCAATATGGCGATTGTATGCCATTTCTTCGTATTATTATATTTAAAAATTGGCATCAGTGTTTATAATGCCGTTATCGCCCACAAATTTACGACTTTTTGTCCACAGTGCCAAATATTTGTTCTGAAAAGTTATCTTTTTAGCTAACTTCTCCATTTTCCGCTTTCAGAAAGTTGTACAAAACAGGAAACAACCGTATTTGTGCATAAAAACAAGCGGAGAGAGCCGGACACATCGTTACGGGGCCTGTAATGACCCGTTCCGCTCGGGTACGCAAGCATCTCACTTGCGAGTGGCCGCAAGTGAGACAACTTTGCTAACAAAGCCCTTCCGTAATACTGGGGTGCAGAGCGGAATTTTCCTAAACATTTAACTATGAAAAAGAGAGGATGTGCCTATTTTTGACACATCCTCTAAATATTGGTGTCGTGCTCCAGGGCGGTCGTCAGCGTATAGTCATCATTCCTACAGTGAGCCCCGCGCGCTCCACGCGTTACAACTGCCGCTGCATAATTTCGAGGCACATACGGCTGTTGTGGTAGGGGCACTTCCAGAAGCCGGCGTGGTCGTCGTCGAGGTTGAGGGTGCCGTCGGCACGCCGGCTCCAGTACCACTCGCCGTTCTGGCGGTCTATCAGGTTGTCGTTGACGTACTGCCAGCAGCGCTGGGCGCGGTCGAGGGCGGCCTCGTCGTGGAAATACTGGTAGATGTTCACCCAGCCCACGATGTTCTCGGCCTGTACCCACCAGTGGCGGTCGTCGTCTGTGTGGCCGGTGTCGAGGTTGGCCTCGTGAATCATGGAGCCGTCGGGGCGCAGTCCCTTCTCGCTGGCGCGGGCCACCTCGCGGACTACGGGCTCCACGCGCTTGAGGAGGGTGGCGTCGCCCAGCTCGAGGGCGGCCTCGTGGAGCAGCCATGAGCACTCTATGTCGTGGCCGTAGCTCTCAAGGCGAAGGGGGGCGCGCGTCCAGTCGTTCTCAAAGAAGAGGTCGAGGTGATGGGTCTCGGGGTTCAGTATGCGGGTGGTGAAGATGGTGATGAGCCCCCTCAGGGCTGCCTCTACGCGGCCGCTGCCCGGCGACGGCAGCTCTCTGAGGCAGCGCAGCAGGTTGGTGTAAGGCTCGATGATGTGGAGGTGGGTGTTCTGCGACTTGGGGTAATTGGCGTCAAGCGCCGACAGGCGCATGTCGCTGACGGGCTGCCAGTCGCGGGTGGTGGCCTCTATATAGCCGCCCCGCAGGGGGTCGAGGGCGTGCTGCTCTATGCAGTCGAAGAGCTGCAGGGCGTAGTCGAGGGCCTGGCGGTCGCCGGTGGCGCGGGCATACTCTGACAGGCCGTAGATGGCGAAGCCTATGGCGTAGAACTGCTTCTTGGTGTCTAAGGGGCGGCCCATATAGTCGAGGCTCCAGTAGACGCCGCCAAACTCGGGGTCGACGAAATGGTCCAGGAAATAGTCCTTGGCGCGGGTGGCGGCAAGGAGGTACTCCTGCCGGCGCAGCACGCGGTAGGCGGCGGCGAAGGCCCAGAGGATGCGGGCGTTGAGTATGGCTCCCTTCGCGGCCTCGGGGTAGAGCCGGCCGTGGCCGTCCATGCGCCCGTAGAAGCCGCCGTGGCGGTGGTCCTCCATGCGGTCGGTCCAGAAGGGCAGGATGTTGTGCGTGAGCACGTCCTGCATGTCGTGCTTCATTTTGCTGATACGGTCCATATACAATTCTTCAATTTTAACCTTAACTTTAACCTTTCTGGCCCACCCCCTACCCCTCCCCAAGGGAGGGGCCGGGGGTGGGCTTATTACTTCTTGATAGGATAGAGCCAGGTGAGCAGGATAATGAGGGCGGCGATGACGGCTGGGAAGAGCGAGAAGAGGCTCCACACCATGGCGAGCACCGAGCCGGTGATGGAGGCGGGGTCGACGCTGGTGTTGCCCATGGCGTCGGTCACCATGCTGGCGCCGGCCAGTCCGAGGAGCAGGGCTACCAGGGAGCCGCTGATGGCGGTGCCGAACTTCTGGGCCATGGTGCCGCTGGAGAAGATAAGGCCGGTAGAGGAGGTGCCGTTCTGCCGGGTGGCATAGTCGGCCACGTCGGCATACATCGACCACAGCAGGGGCGAATAGAGGCCGATGCCGACGGAGGTGAGGACGACCAGCAGCACCATCACCCAGATGTAGGCGGGGTCCATGGGCACGAAGAAGAAGCCCACGGAGAACACCAGGCAAATGACGGCGGCCCACTGGAAGGCCTTGCGCTTGGAGCCTACCCACTGGGTGAACTTGGGCGACACGCCGCCAAAGACCATGCAGGTGAGCTCGCCGAAGGTCATGAAGACGGTGTAGTTGATGATGAGTCCGCTGACAGTGACATCGCCCTTCAGGCAGTACTCAAACAGATAGCCGGCCACGGCATAGCGGAACCCGTTGAAGAAGTTGGTGCAGATGCCGATGAGCGTGAGGTAGATCCACGGCTTGTTTCTGAACAGGTCGGCAAAGGGCTTGAGGGAGAACTTCTCGGCACGGGCGGGCTTGAGCCGCTCCCGGGTGAGCAGGCCGCAAGCCAGCGTGCCCGCGGCTGCCAGAAGGCCGAAGAAGGCCCCCAGCACGGCATACTGATGCTGCGCGGTGCCGCCCACCAGGCGCTGCAGGTAGGGGAACGACAGCAGCGTGACGAAGCCCATGGCGTAGGCTCCCACCATGCGGAACGCTGAGAACTGGTTTTTCTCGTTGTCGTCGTCGGTCATCACGCCGAGCAGCGAGCCGTAGGGCACGTTGACGGCGGTGTACATGGCCATCATGAGCAGATAGAGCGAGTAGGCCCAGACGCGCTTGCCTACCGGCCCGAAGTCGGGGGTGTAGAGCAGCAGGGCGAAGACGAGGCCGAAGGGTATGGCCCCATAGATGAGCCAGGGGCGGTAGGTGCCGAAGCGCGACTGCGTGCGGTCGGCCAGCGAGCCCATGAGCGGGTCGGTGACGACGTCGAACATGCGGGCTATGAGCATCAGCGTGGCAGCGTCGGCGAAGGTAAGCCCGAAGACATTGGTGAAGAACAGCGGAAAAGCAATAGACATGATTTTCCAGGTAATACCTCCGGCGGCGGCATCACCGAGTGCGTAGCCGATTTTTTCTTTAAGGCCTACCCCCTTCCCCTCCCCAGGGGAGGGGGGATTAGTTTCTTTATAATTCATTATTTAATTTGTTGATGATTGTTTTTAAAACGTTATCTATTCAGACTCCCCTCCCTTGGGGAAAGGCAACGGGTAGGCGAGCTCTGCTCGGGAATGGGGTTAGGGTGGGCATTCTTCCGAATGAGAGCTTTGATTGTTTCCACGCTCTTGGCGGTGGTATAGCCGTCGGCGGGGGTGTGCAGGCAGTAGTCTGTCAGCCGGGCGACGGTAGAGGTAGCCACGTGCATGCGGGTGTCGGCCGAGGCATAATAGATGAACACGCGGCCGTCGTCGTCGGCTATCCAGCCGTTGGCAAAGGCTACGTTCATCACGTCGCCCACATACTCGCCGCCTTCGGGCACGAGGAAGAAGCCGCCGGGACGGGCAATGACCCGGGTGGGGTCGTCAAGGGCCGTCATATACAGATAGAGCACGTAGCGCAGACCGTCGGCCGTGGCCCTGACGCCGTGGGCCAGGTGGAGCCACCCCTGGGGCGTCTTGATGGGGTGCGGCCCTTCGCCGTTCTTCACCTCGGTGATGGTGTGATAGTGGCGGGCATAGATGATCTGCTCGTCCTTGACCTCGGCGTGGGTGATGTCGTCGACCAGCGCCCAGCCTATGCCGCCGCCGCTGCCGGTATCGATAAATCCGTCCTGCGGGCGGGTGTAGAAGGCGTACTTGCCGCTGACAAACTCGGGGTGGAGCACCACGTTGCGCTGCTGGCTCCGCGACTTCAGGTCGGGCAGCCGCTCCCAGTTGACCAGGTCGCGGGTACGGGCAATGCCGGCCGTGGCCGTGGCGGCACTGAGGTTGCCAGGCTGCGAGTCGTCGTGGCGCTCGGCACAGAACACGCCGTAAATCCAGCCGTCCTCATGGCGGGTGATGCGCATGTCGTAGACGTTGGTAGCCGGATTGGTGCCCCCTTGATGGCTGTCGGAGGGGGCTTCGGGCATGGTGACGGGTTCCGGCCAGAAGCGGAAATTGTCGATGCCGTTGGGCGACTCGGCCACGGCGAAGAACGACTTGCGGTCGGCACCCTCCACGCGAACTACCAGCACATACTTGCCCTGCCACTTCAAGGCGCCCGAGTTGAGCGTGGCGTTCATCATGATGCGCTGCATGAGGTAGGGGTTGTCCTTTTCGTTCAGGTCGTAGCGCCACTCCAGGGGGGTGTGGTCGGCGGTCAGTATGGGGTACTTGAACTTGGTGTAAATACCGTTCCCCCACTCTATCGGCTCGTTCTTGCGGGTGAGCAGCGCTTCGTGGTGGGCATACAGGGCTTTTACTCTCTCTTTGAAATCGGTCATATTCTTTTTTGGGTTTTAATGTTTATTTTAACCTTAACTTTAACCTTAACCTTAACCTTAACTTTAACCTTAACCTTAACCTTAACCTGGCTCATCTATGGGGCCATACCCTTTGGCCTCATCTTCGCCCTGCTGCTCTACACCCCCGACTTCGGGCCGGCAGGCAAGCGCGTTAAAGTTAAGGTTAAGGTTAAGGTTAAGGTTAAGGATTCGTGATTTCTTTCAGGAACAGCGTGTTGGGAGCTTCGTAGAGTTTTCTGAAGTCAGCGGCACAGGGCAGCTCGGGAGCCGGGCCGAAATACTCTTTCCTGAAGTTGCGCCACAGGAGGAAGTAGCTGATGGGGTACTGGTCCATGACGGGTTTCAGCACCCGCGTCCACCACGTAGCGTCGGTCATGTTCTGCAGTCCGCACTCCGTCAAGGCCAGCAGCTTGCCGTTGTCCCTGGCAAACTGGCTGAGGAAGGTAAGGTCGGCGGTGAGGGCCGTCTTGAAGTCATCCTCGGTGCCCCACTGGTAGGCATCCTCGCCGATAAGCGTCACGCGGTCGTTGCCGGGATAGCGCCGCAGGAACCGCTGCTGCGTCCACTGTCCGTCGAGGTTGGGCGAGTAGCTCCAAAGCAGGTTGCTGAAGCCGCGCTCGTCGCGCAGGTAGTCCTGCAGCATGTTCCACAGAGCGTGAAACTGCTCGTCGGTGCAAAGCTGGTGCCCCCACCAGAACCACGAGCCGTTGTTCTCGTGCCAGGGTCGGAAGACGACGGGCACGGGCTGGCCGTCGCTGGTGGTCAGGGTGGCAATGAAGTCGCCCACGCGCTTCATCCACGTCTGGAACTTCTCATGGCGTGAGCCGCCGGGCAGGATGCTCCGCACCACCGTGGTGTCGTTGACATCCCAGGCCGTGCCGCCGGTCAGCGGGTTGTGCGGATGCCACGACAGGGTGACAATGCCGCCCCGCTCGTGGTGGGCTATCAGCTCGTCGTGAATACGGGTGAAGGGCACGCTGTCCAGGTTCTTGGCGTCGCCCAGTTCCACGCCGCCCAGGTCGAAGCCCATGACGGCAGGATAGTCGCCCACGGTCCTCAGCACATCGCACGAGTCAGAGGGGGCGGTGCCGGTGTAGGTGCCGTCCCACGCCACGCCATAGAACGGCGCGTCCTGATGGCCCATCATGTAGCCCTGGGGTTGCAGACGCTGCAGCCGTGCTGCCAACTGTTCACTCGGGGTCGGTGCCGGCTCTGCCTGCCTCCGGCCGCATGCCGTCATCATCATGGCGGCAATACCTACTATAAATATACTGCGTTTCATCGTTCTACTCCACATTCATTTGTTTTCTCATCCAGCTGAGCCACTCGTCCCACTGCTCCTGATACCAGAAGTGGGCCGTCTGCTGATAGACGCTGAGGGTCTTGGGGCAGGTCAGCGTGTTATAGGTGGCGTAGGCCGTTGTCGGCGGCACCACGTCGTCGTTATAGCCGAACGACACCCAGGTGGGACACTTGATGCGGCGCGCGAAGTTGACGCCGTCATAGTAGCGCGAGGTTTCTATCTGCCGCTCAGCGCCCTTGCCCTTGTTCAAGTAGAAGTAGTGGGGCCAGCCGCAGGCCACGCCCTGCAGCGAGGCCGTATGGTCGCAGAGGGCCGGATGGACAGCCGCCACGAAGGTGACGCGCTGGTCGAGCGCGGCGGTAACGTACGACAGGAAGCCCCCCTGGCTGCTGCCTGTCACGCCGATGGTCTTGCCATCCCACTCAGGCAGCGAGGCGATGTAGTCGACCGCCCGTACACAGCCCACGATGACGCGCTTGTAGTAGCACTGGTTGCGGTCGTCCATGCCGAAGTTCCAGTAATTGTTGAGAGCACCGTTCATCAGATTGTCGTAGAAAGCCTGCGGCTGGGTGACGTCCACGCCATGGATGCCTATTTCGAGGACGATGGCCTTGGTGGGCGCGGTATAGGTGTCGCCGCTGTAGGGACGCACACCGGCTCCCGGCACGCGCAGCAGGGCAGGATAGCGTCCGGGCCTGGCAGGCACCGACAGGATGCCGTAGGTGCGCGAGCCCCAGCGCAGGTTCTGGAAACTGACCTGGTAGACGTTCACGTCCTCACTGGAACGCTCGGGCAGCAACGTGCGCTGCGGGCTGAGCGAGGTCCAGCGGGCTTCCTCCAGCGTCTTTGTCCAGAAGGCGTCAAAGTCCTGAGGCTCTGTCGTGGTAGGTTTCAGCTGCTCAGGCGAGAAGGCCGCCGTACAGGCACCGTCATACTCCTTGCCGCCGACCTTGGCCACCACCTTCAGCCGGTAGAAGCCGGGCTGACGCATGGTGCCCGTCCAGGTCATCGTACCGTCCTTCAGCACGGTGGTCTTCTTCACATCGGGATACATCTCAGGCCCGGCCTCGTATGTCACCTCCACATTATTTAATAAAGTGGATGACTTCAGCACGCTGACCGTGAAGCGGGCCTTCTCGCCCACACGGTAGTTCCAGTCCTTATGGTCGGGCTGCACCATGACGACAATGTTCTTACCATTTATCTGGGCTGACACGGGCAGAAGTGTCAGCAAGCCAAACAGCAGAAAAAGAAGTTTTTTCATCGTTTCAGAGTTTTAATTTTGGTTTTGACGTTGCAAAGTTAGACATTTTTTCACGAAAACAATGATACTTTTTTGCCTATCTTATACACTTTGACGCTTTCTAACCAGCAAAAGAGGGCTTTTGGCAACAAAGTATCAGTTTCTGGCAAAAAAATACCGTATTGTTTCAATATTTTTTCATAACTTTGCAGCAGTTTTTAAAAACCTATAACTTTAAAGTACTAATTTATAACTATAATAACAAATTTTAAAAATGTATGAATCTAAATTGCAGTAAAGAAAAGATTCTTGCTGGAGTGTGCTCAATAACCTTGTTGGGCATATCACCGCAGGCGCTTGCTGGCGGAGGACACTCCCCACTGCCATTGGAGCAGCAGCAGGCAACAAAGAAAATCACGGGTACTGTATCGGACGCCATGGGTCCCATCATTGGTGCCAGCGTGTTAGTGAAAGGCACATCCACCGGAGCCGCCACCGACTTCGACGGCAAGTTCACGCTGAACGTCAAGCCCGGAGCCACCCTCGTCATCTCCTACATCGGCTACGTGACCAAGGAGGTGAAGACCGACGCACGCAACGCGTATGACATCACCCTCGAAGAGGACAAGAAGGTGCTCGACGAGGTGGTGGTCGTCGGTTACGGTACGATGAAGAAGAGCGACATCTCGGGCGCCTCTGTCTCCTTGGGCGAAAATGCCATGAAAGGCTCCATCATCACCTCGCTCGACCAGTCGCTGCAGGGCCGCGCCGCCGGTGTGACCGCTGTGCAGACCTCCGGTGCCCCCGGCTCGTCGTCGTCCATCCGCGTTCGCGGTACGGCTACCATCAATGCCAACGCCGAGCCGCTCTACGTCATCGACGGTGTCATTGTGCAGAGCGGCGGCGCCACGGCTTACGACTACGGCCTGGGCGACGCACTGGGCAACGGCACGGTGTCGACCATCTCGCCCCTGTCGACCATCGACCCTGCCGACATCGTGTCGATGGAAATCCTGAAAGACGCCTCCGCAACGGCCATCTACGGCGCTCAGGGTGCTAACGGCGTGGTGCTCATCACCACCAAGCACGGCAAGGCCGGCGATGCCAAATTCTCATACAACGGCATGGTGGCCGTCAACCGCCAGACCAAGCGTCTCGACATGATGAACCTGCGCGAGTATGCCGACTACTATAACGGCTTCGTGGCCCAGGGCGAGGTGCAGAACCCCAGTGCCTCGATGAGCGACCCCTCGCTGTTAGGCAAGGGTACCAACTGGCAGGACGCCATCTTCCAGACGGCCATCCAGCACTCTCACCAGGTGAACGTGCAGGGCGGTACCGAGAAGGTGCAGTACTACGCCTCGGCCGGCTACATGAACCAGGAGGGTACCATCATCGGCTCTAAGTTCGACCGTCTGAACTTCCGCGCCAACCTCGACGCCCAGCTCAAGTCGTGGCTGAAGATGGGTGCCAGCATCAGCTACTCAGAGACCAACGACGACCTGAAGCTGGCCGACGGCGACGAGGGCCTCATAGGCTACTCGCTGACCACCACGCCCAACATACCTATCTACGACGTCAACGGCGAGTACACCTCTGTATCGTCGGAAGGGTCCACCAACCCCAACCCCATTGCCATGGCCAAGATGAAGGACATCCTGCTGAACCGACAGAAGATGAACGGCAACGTGTTCTTCGAGGTTACACCCGTCAAACACCTGGTGTGGCACACCGAGGTGGGCTTCGACCTGAACTGGAGCAAGGGCGACCGCTGGGAGCCCACGGTGAACCTGCCCAACTACTACGTCCAGAAGAACAGCAGCTCGCTGCAGAAGAACTCAAGCACGTTCCTGCAGTTCAAGAACTACCTGACCTACAGCAACACCTTCGCCGAGAAGCACTCGGTGACGGCCATGCTGGGACAGGAGTGCTGGGAGTCGAAATACGACTTCGTGTCGTCTGCCAACACGGGCCTGCCCTCCAACGACGTGAAGAACCCCAAGCTGGGTGCCGACGTGCCCACCATCAATGCAGGCTTCGGCTCGTCGTCGATGGCCTCGTTCTTCACCCGATGGACCTATAGCTACGACAACCGCTACAACGCCACCTACACCTACCGATACGACGGCTCGTCGAACTTCGGCCCCGAGAACCGATGGGCCGGCTTCCACTCGGTAGCTGCCTCATGGCGCTTCAACAACGAGCAGTTCTTCAAGCCCCTGGAGAACGTCATCAGCAACGGTAAGCTGCGTGTGGGCTGGGGACAGACCGGTAACGCCAGCATCGGCGGCTACAAGTGGGGCGTGTCGCTCTCGACCATGACCAGCGACCTGGGCAAGGGCTACCGCCCGGCCAACATTGCCAACACCAGCGTGCAGTGGGAGAGCCAGGAGCAGTGGAACGTTGGTCTCGACTTAGGCTTCTTCAAAGACCGTATCAACCTGGTCATCGACTGGTATCGCAAGGAGTCGAAGGACATGCTGATGGAGCTGAAGCTACCCTCCACCATGGGTACACAGGGCAACGCCTCGTCGAAGCTGGAAGCACCCTGGGGCAACTATGGCACCATCCGCAACACGGGTGTAGAAATCACGCTGAACACCCACCCGCTGATAGGCAAGTTTGAATGGGACGCCGAGTTCCAGATCTCGTTCAACAAGAACAAGCTGGTGAAACTTACCGGCAACTCAGCCAGCGACGTGCCACTGCCGGGCTACGGCCAGTGGTCGGACCTGGTGAGCCTGACCCGCGTGGGCGAGAGCCTCTACTCGTTCTACGGCTACGTCACCGACGGTATCTATCAGGACCTGGCCGACATCGAGTCGTCGCCGAAGCCCAGCAGCTACTCGTCGAACGGCGTGTGGGCACGCAACAGCAACGTGTGGGTGGGCGACATCAAGTACAAGGACCTCAACGGCGACGGCATCATCGACGAGAACGACCGTACCAATATCGGTTCGCCGCTGCCCAAGTACACCTTCGGCTTCACCAACACCTTCCGCTACAAGAATTTCGACCTGTCAATCTTCATCAACGGCTCTTACGGCAACAAGGTGGGTAACTACACCAAGATGAAGCTGACACACATGAACTCCTCGTGGACCAACCAGCTGAAGGACGTCAACGACCGCGCCCTCCTCGTTCCCATCGATGCCAACAAGGACTACTCGGCCGGTGTCGACCGCGGCGACGGTCAGCTCATCTGGCACTGGTACGACGACATCACCAACATCAGGGTGCAGAACGCCGGCACCAGCATGCCGCGTCTGAGCTTAGGCGACCCCAACGACAACGACCGCTGGAGCGACCGCTACATAGAGGACGGCTCATACATCCGCCTGAAGAACATCTCGCTGGGCTACACCTTCCCAAAGAAGATGATCAAGAGCCTGGGACTGGAGAGCCTGCGCGTGTACACCAACATCCAGAACCTGGTCACCATCACCGGCTACGACGGCTATGACCCCGAAATCGGCGCCAGCACACAGTCGGCCAACGTCTTCGGACTCGACAACGGACGCTACCCCTCGCCCACAACCTACTCGTTCGGCCTGAATGTCTCGTTCTAAGTGATAATCAAAATGAAGCACACTAATATAAATATATATAAGGTTATGAAACTATCAAGCATCAAATATATGGCCGTTGCCTCGCTGCTGACACTGGGTATGACCTCATGCGAGAAATACCTGGACAAGCCGACCGAGGACAACTACGTGGCCGACGGATACTACAAGACCGACGCCCAGTGCCTGGCCGGAACAGCCTACCTGTACAACTCGCCCTGGTACGACTTCCAGCGCGGCTTCATCAAGGTGGGCGAGGTGTTCTCGGGCAACTACTACTGGGGCAGCTCACCCTACATGTCGTTCACGCTGAACGGCTCCGACCAGGACCTCATCAACATGTCGTACTCGCTCTGGGCCGTCATCGCCCACTGCAACACCGTCTATGACTACCTGAAGGCCAGCTCGGCCAGCGAGGCTGTCAAGAACCAGTGCATGGGCGAGTGCCTGACGTGGAAGGCCATGGCCTACTTCTTCCTGGTACGCTCGTTCGGCGACATACCCATTGTACACAACACCTCCGAGGAACTGGCTGCCGGCACCTACAGCACGGCTCAGAAGGTGAAGCGTGCCGATGTCTACGAGTACATCGTCATGACCCTGGAGGAGGCCATGCGCATACTGCCCAAGACCCCGTTGGAGAAGGGCCGCATAGACTACTACTCGGCCGAGGGCCTGCTGGCCAAGGTCTACCTGACCAAGGCCGGCGTGACGGGACAGCTCAGCAGCGAAGACCTGCAGAACGCTGCCAAGTATGCCAAGGACGTCATCGACAACTCCGGACGCAGCCTGCTGCCTAACTACAGCGACGTCTTCCGCCTGCAGAACAACAAGAGCGAGGAGAGCCTCATCGCCTTCCGCTGGAGCTGCATCAACGGCGAGTGGACGGCACAGAACACCCTGCAGAGCGACCTTATGGCCAACGGCTTCGACGAGTTCGGCGACCTCTGGGGGGGCTGGAACGGCATCTCCGTCGACCTGCAGAACGCTTTCGGCGTTGACCTGACCACACAGTCGCCCGACACGTGGATCAACAACGTCGACACCCGTCTGAAGGCCACAATGATGCTGCCGGGCTTCAAGTACGAATACTTCTGGCAGGATCACGACATGGGGGGCGGCCAGCGTGGTTTCGACTACCTGAAGTTTATCTTCGACGACGTGTACAACCCCTCCGTCCAGGTCACCGACGGACAGATAGTCTGCCAGTCGGCCACCGGTTCCAACACCGTGAAGCACCTCTACGGCGACGACTACGACCACGTGACGGGCACCGGCCACAACGCCTCGCGCATGTCCTACAGCCTGGCCACCCACATCCTGCGCCTGTCTGACGTCTATCTGGTTTACGCCGAGGCCATGCTGGGTGCCAACCGCGCCACCACCACCAACAAGGACGCCCTCGACGCCTTCTACGCCGTGCGCCACCGCGCCGTGCCCAACTATGAGTATCCCACTTCGCTGTCGTGGAGCGACGTCTGGAAGGAGCGCCGCCTGGAACTGGCCATGGAGGGCGACCGCTGGTACGACTTCGTCCGCGTGAGCTACTACGACCCCGACTTCTGCGTCAACGAACTGATGAACCAGAAGCGCAACGCCCTGTGGAACGTCAGCGACGCCTACCGCACCTACTACCAGACGGGTGCATGGCCCGGCGGCATCGTCTATGACGACCAGACGGCCAAGCCCACGGTGAACTCACTGATGAAGACCGACCCCGACACCGGCAAGAAGTACTTCTTCATGCCGTTCCCCAGCGAGGACGTGGTGTTCAACGCCAACTTAGGCTCCAATGTGGACGGTATCCACGTCGACGTACGTTCTACCTACAGCTACTAACTCCTAAAACATTGCAAGATTATGAAAAAGCATTTCAACAGCATACTTATCCTGTCGATGGCCGCCTGCACCATAGGGTTCACCGCCTGCAAGGACGAGCCTGACAAATACGAGATTGCCGACGGGCGGCCGACGGTGAACTACATACGCTGCCTAAGCAGCGAGGTCGTGGGACAGCAGGACGACGAAGACACGAAGTACACCAACGGCGAGCTGGTGGAAAGTGCCTACCCGTCGAGCACGCTCTGCCTCGTAGGCGACAACCTGCGCAGCATCGTCGAGATTTACTTCAACGACCTGAAGGCCAATCTCAACACAAGCTACATCAGCGACAACTCGCTCATCGTCAACGTGCCGGGCTCAGTGCCCAGCGAGGTGAGCGACAAGATGTACCTCATCACCAACGACAAGGACACCGTGGCCGTCGACTTCAAGGTCATCATCTCCGCACCGACCATCGTCTCCATGTCGTGCGAGTACGCCCCCGTCGGCAGCACGGCTACCATCTATGGCAGCTACATCATTGACGACCCGAACACACCGCTGACCGTGAACTTCAAGAATGCCGCCGGCGAAGACCTGCCCGCTACCGACGTGGCTGTGGCCGCCGACTACTCGTCGGTATCGTTCACCGTGCCTGAGGGCGCCGTCGAAGGCCCCATCAACGTCACCTCGGTGTACGGCACGACGAAGGCCCCCTTCCAGTACTGCGATACCCGCGGCCTGATGTTCGACTTCGACGGGGCCACCGGCCTGGGCAACCACGGCTGGCACGACCGTGTCATCACCAGCGACGCCACCTCGCTCACCGGCAACTTCGTACAGCTTGGTGACGGCACTGCCGGTCTGGACGAGAAAGCCGGCTGGGACGACGGCAACTTCTCGTTCGAGTACTGGTGCGGCTCGTGGGACACCCCGCAGAACGTCACCTCCGGCGACGGCATCGCCCTGAACAAGCTCGTAGACTTCACGAACTGGGAGACGATGTCGCTCAAGTTCGAGATGTATATTCCCAAGGCTTCACCCTGGAAGTCCGGTGCCCTGCAGATAGCCTTCGAGGGCTACGACCGCGTCACCATCTCGGGCAACGCCATCGACGGCTGGAGCGGCAGCGTGGTGGGAGCCAACGCCTGGGTGTTCAACGGCGAAAACGGCCAGGGCAACTATGGCCGCGCCCTCTACCGTCCCTGGACCGAGACGGGCAGCTTCGACACCAACGACGAGTGGATAACCGTCACCATACCTCTGACCGCATTCATCTACGACAAGGACGGCGGCACCACCGGCGTGGTGCCCCCGAAGTCGGCTGCCGACTTTGCCAGCCTCACCTTCTTCGTCATGGGTGGCGGCATCGATGGCGAGGCCTGCACACCGTGGATCAAGATTGACAACATACGTGCCGTGCCAAACAAGTAAAGGTAAACAAGTAAAAAAGAAAACAGAACAGATATGAAAAACCTAAAGAATATATTCGCACTGTTGGTGACAGCCCTCGTAGGGCTGTCGCTGACGGGCTGCGGCGAGGACGACCTGGACACCAACCAGTATCAGGGCGGCGTCACGCTCAACGCCTACGGCCCCAACCCCGTGATGCGTGGCGGCATGCTGCGCTTCGTGGGCAGCAACCTCGACCAGATTGCCAGTGTCGACATTCCCGGCGTCAGCACCATTACGGCCATCGACATCGTGAAGGCGGGCATTCCCTCTGAGATTCGCGTCACCGTTCCCAAGGACGGCCCCACCGAGGGCTTCATCACCCTGACCGACAAGCAGGGCAACACGCTGACCACCAAGAGCCAGCTGGCCTTCGAGGAGCCTATCGAGGTGACGGGCTTCAGCCCCGCCTCGGCCATGCCCGGCGAGACCATCAAGATTGAGGGCGACTACCTGAACCTCATCCACTCGCTGGCCTTCGCCGACGACGTGGTGGTGGGCGAGAAGGGCTTCGCGAGCCACGACCGCTATGCCATCACCGTCAAGGTGCCCGAGACGGCTCAGACCGGCAAGCTGGCGCTCTATACCGCCGACCTGACCGCACTCGACACCGAGGCTGGCGATGCCCTTGACTACCAGATTATCCAGACCGAGAAGGCCCTGGAGGTCGGCCTGCCCACCATCAGCAAGATTGCCTCTCCGCGCCGCACTGTCGACGCACAGGGCGAGGTAACGGCCAAGGCCGGCGAGACCATCACCGTCAGCGGTGCCTACCTCAACATGGTTCAGGCCGTATCGTTCACAGAGGCCTGCACTACTAAGGACATTACCGTCGGCAGCGACGGCAAGACCCTCAGCGTCACCCTGCCCGCTGAGGCTCCCGACGGCGAGCTTATGCTCGTCTGCAAGTCGGGGGTCGAGATGCCCATCGGCACACTCGTCACCGTGAAGCCATCCAACTGCGTGGCTACGCCCAGTCCCGTCAAGGCCGGTCAGGTGCTGACCGTCAGCGGCAGCGACATGGACCTCGTTACCGCCATCAGGTTCGGCAACGTGGCTGACGCTGTAGCCGTAGAGGCTGCAGCCGACAAGGTGACCGTGACAGTGCCCGAGCCGGCTAATGAGGAAGCCCTGCTGCTGGTCATGGCCAACGGCGCTACAGTGGCTGTGCCCTTCACGCTGGTGAAGCCCACGGTGACGGGTTACGACCACGCCAGCGTCAGCGCCGGCGGTGCACTGACCATCCGGGGTACCGACCTCGACCTGGTGAAGACCGTGCAGTTCGGCGACGGCTCTGACCTCGTCAACGTTGAGAACGCCACCGCCGAAGCCATCAGCCTCAGCGTGCCTATGAACGCCAAGAACGGCAAGCCCACCCTGACGCTGGCTAACGGCACCAGCGTTGAGGGTCCTGAGCTGAACATCACAGAGGCGCTGTTCTGCTATGCCACCGAACTGCCGGGCGAGGATGCCGAGCTGAAGGCCGGCGAAAGCCTGACACTCACCGTGGCCAACGGCGACAAGCTGACGGGTGTACAGATTGACGGTAATGACTGCCAGTTCGTCATGGTGAAGGGTGGCACCCAGCTCATCATCGCCATCAGCGACAAGGCCAAGAAAGGCTCTAAGGTACGGCTCATTTCGTCGAACGGCGAAATCACCTACACCATCGACTTCATACCCAACACCGAGGTGACCACCGTGCTATGGACGGGTGCCGCCGACCTCGACGGATGGTCGTGGAACTGGGAGATTGGCAAGGGAGCTAAAGGCGACAACAACCCGACCATGTTTGCCGACATGGACCTCCAGGAGGGCGACATCATCCGCGTCTACCTCACCAACTACAACGACTTGTGGCAGGTGCAGTTCTTCGACGGGCACTGGGGCAAACAGGCTGAAATCGGCACCGCCACCGGCCTCAACAACGGCAACAACATCAATTCGAACATCTGGAACCTGGCCGAGCACAACGGCTGTATCGAGATTCCCGTCACGGCCACGCTCAAGGAGCAGCTCACCACAATCACCGACTGGGGCACGTGCTGGATTTTGCAGGGCGAAGGCGTCGTCGTCACCAAGATTGCCGTCACCCACTACGTCAGTCTCGAGACCGTCGTCTGGACGGGCGAGGCCGTGGCCGACAACTGGGGCGGGCAGCCCATGATTCTCAGCGACGGCGGCACCGAGCTGCTGGCTGCCGGCATGAAGGTGGGTAGCACCATCCGCGTCTACATCACCGCCACCGATGCCGCCTGGAATTGCCAGATCGTTGACGGCCACTGGAGCCCCAACACGGCTTTTGACGGCTGCGACTTCAACAACGGCAACTGGGACCTCTCTGAGCACAAGGGTGCCCTTGAGTTCACCGTCACCGACTTTATCTTCGAGCACATCACGACGACTGGCGGCTGGGGCGGCTCGTTCCTGCTCAACGGCGACAACGTCGTCTGCACCAAAGTTACCATTGAATAATAAAGCACCATCATGACTATGAAATTATATCAAGCATTCAATATCCTGTCAGCAGCAGCTGTGGCCCTCCTGGCCACAGCCTGCGCCGACACCGACGCACAATACGACATTCCCCAGGTGGATGCCCCGACCTTTGTCGGTGCTTCACTGACGGAAGAGAAGCCCGTCTTCTTCGGCGAGACGACCATCGAGGTGGCCTTCGACAAAAACATTAACTTCATCACCGCTAACACCAGCCAGATTACCGTCAACGGCGCATCCGCCGACAAGGCCCTGGTGCTCGGCGCCTCAAAGGTGCTCACCGTCACCAAGAGCGTAGGCTTCTGCAACTCGCTGACGCTCCACATCCCCGCCGGCCTGATAACAGGCCCGCAGCAGCAACCCTACAGCCAGGACATCGACGTCACCCTCAGCGTGAAGGAGAAGCCCAGCAACAACGCCACCGCCATGACCCAGCGGCTGGGCTGGGGCTGGAACCTGGGCAACCACTTCGACACCAGCGGCGACGCCATCAGCCAGGGCTGGGGCTACTGGGACGGCGTGGCCACACTGACCGCAGCCCCCTTCCAGCGGCTGGCCAATGCCGGGGCCAAGACGGTGCGCATTCCCACCACATGGACCGACCACATGGACGACAGCTACGCCATCAGCACCGCCTATCTCGACGAGGTGGCCGCTGTGGTTGACAAGGCCATCGGCGCCGGCATGAACGTCATCCTGAACACCCACCACGACTCCTTCGAGACCGACCTCGGCGAGGCTGCCAAGGACGAGGCTGTAGCCCTGAAAGACTCTACCATCATTGCCCGTCTGTGGCAACAGGTGGCCACCCGCTTTGCCAGCTACGGCGACCAGCTCATCTTCGAGACCTTCAACGAGGTGCATGCCGGCGACAACTGGGGCGGCGGCAGCGCCGCTGAGTACGAGCTGCTGAACAAATGGAACCAGTATGCCGTGGATGCCATCCGCAACACGGGCGGCAACAACGCTACCCGCTGGATTGGTGTGTCGGGCTATGCCGCCAACATCGACATGACCATCGACCACTTCGTGCTGCCCACCGACCCGGCCAACCACCTCATGGTCAGCGTCCACTGCTACGACCCCTACAACTTCTGCACGCAGCCCTACGCCAACGGCAACGAGAAGGCCCCTATGTGGGGACACACGGCTACGGCCTCTGGCGCCGACGAGCTGACCGTCATCAACCAGCTCTACAAGCTGCGCAAGGCTTACATCGAGAACGACATTCCCTGCTACTTAGGCGAGTATGGCTGCGTCAACCGCAAGACCGATGCCGAGAACGCCTTCCGCAGGTACTACCTCGAGTTCTTCTGCCGCGCCGCCAACCTGGCCTGCATACCTATGTTCATCTGGGACAACAATGCCAAGGACTTTAACGGCGAGGGCTTCGGCTACATCGACCACGAAACCGGCGAATGGCTCAACGACAGCGAGACCCTCATACCCCTCATGGTCAAGGCCAGCACCAGCACCGATGCCTCCTACGACTTCCAGACTATATGGGACAAGGCTCCTGCCGCCTACGATAAATGAAACACATCACAACTCTTTTTGCTGCAGCGCTGCTCACAGCAGCCTGCAGCAATCATCAGAAACCCGCCGAACCCATGGCCGACACGGGGCGCACGCAGCGCACCGAGAACCTGCTGTCAGCACTCGGCCGCACAGCCGACGGCGGCCACTACCTCTTCGGCCACCACGACGACACCGTCTACGGTACGGGATGGGTGAGCGACTACACCAACGACTCCGCCGTCCACCAGCGCTCCGACGTACGCAGCGTCTGCGGCGACTTCCCCGCCCTGCTCAGCTTCGACCTGGGCCACCTCGAGCTCGGCGACTCCGCCAACCTTGACGGCGTGCCCTTCAGCCGCATGCGCCGGGAAATCATCGCCCACTTCGACCGTGGCGGCGTCGTCACCCTCTCCTGGCACCTCAACAACCCGCTCTCGGGCGGCACCTCATGGGTGGCCGACTCGCTGCGCCAGACCGAAGGACAGACCGTCGCCGCCGTCCTCGACGGCGGCAGCCAGCACGACAAGTTCGTCAGCTGGCTCGACCGCGTGGCAGCATTCCTCAACTCTCTGGAAACTCCTTACGGCGTACGCGTACCCGTCATCTTCCGACCCTGGCACGAGCACACCGGCTCCTGGTTCTGGTGGGGACAGCAGCACTGCACCGCCGACGAGTACAAGGCCCTCTGGCGTCTCACCGCCGACCGCCTGCGCCAGCAGGGCGTCGTCAACGCCCTCTACGCCTACTCGCCCGGCACCGAGGCCGACGCCGACTCCACCAGATACATGGAGCGTTACCCCGGCGACGACATCATCGACCTGCTGGGCCTCGACTGCTACTGCTCGGCTCCCGACGGCGACACCGTAAAGATAGCCGCCTACAAAGACCGGCTGGACCGCAACCTCGCCACGGTGTGCCGTCTGGCCAAGGCCCACAGCAAGGTGGCCGCACTCACCGAGACAGGCTACGAGGGGCTACGCCGGCCTGACTGGTGGACGCAGGCTCTCGCCGCCGTCCTGGGCCGTCACCCCGTCAGCTACGTCCTCGTGTGGCGCAATGCCCACGACAAGCCCGGACACTTCTTCGCCCCCTACCCCGGTCAGCTCTCCAGTTCCGACTTTGTCGGCTTCTACAACGACCCCGCCACGCTCTTCCTGAAAGACCTTAACGGGATGTACAGCCCACCCCCAGCAGCCCACCCCCAACCCCTCCCCAAGGGAGGGGAGTAGTAACAGCTCCCCTCCCTTGGGGAGGGGCAGGGGTGGGCCCTCATCAAACTCATGAACATGAAAATTTTATCATTAGCGTTAGCACTCCTGCTGAGCCTGACGGCCATGGCCGACAGCGGACGGCAGCACCTGCTGATGGACGACGACTGGCAGTTCCACTTAGGTCATGCCGCCGACCCGCAACGCGACTTCGGATGCGGAACGGAGTACTTCAACTATCTCACCAAGGCCAACTCCATTCACAACGCCGGCCCCTACTCCCCCAAGTTCAGGGCCGACAGCACGTGGCAGCAGGTGCAGCTGCCTCATGACTGGGTGGTAAGCCTGCCCTTCGCCTCCAAGGCGAGCCACAGCCACGGCTACAAGACCGTAGGCTGGCAGTATCCGGAGTGCTCCGTGGGATGGTATCGCAAGCTGTTCCACCTGACTGCCGCCGACCGCGGACGCCACTATGAGCTGCAGTTCGACGGCATCTTCCGCAACGCCCGCATCTGGGTCAACGGCTTCTACATCGGCGGAGAGCAGAGCGGCTACATACCCCAGGTGTACGACATCACCGAATACCTGAACTACGGCGATGCCCCGTCCGAGGGCCTGCAGCCCGGAGAGAACCTCATCTGCGTCCGTGCCGACGCCTCGCTGGAGGAAGGCTGGTACTATGAGGGTGCCGGCATCTATCGCCACGTGTGGCTCAACGTCACCGCGCCGCTCCATGTGCGCACCTACGGCACCTTCGTCAGCACCGCCCTGCAGCCGCCCTACAGCGACGCACGCCTCACCATAGAGACCACCGTGGGCAACGACGACACGCGCCCGCTGAGCTACCGTCTGCGCCACACCCTGCTCGATGCCGGCGGGCGGGCCGTAGCCCTGGCGCCCCTCACGCCCGCCGCCACGCTGCCGGGAAAAGACGAGGCTGTCACCACCGCCGCCATGCAGCTCAGCCAGCCCCACTTGTGGAGCCTGACAGACCCCTATCTCTATAAGGTGAAGACAGAAGTGACTGACGCCGATGGCCGCACCGTAGACACCTACCTGACCACCATCGGCCTGCGCCACACAGAGTTCGACCCCGACCGCGGATTCCTGCTCAACGGCCAGAGCGTCAAGCTGCGCGGCTTCAACATGCACCAGGACCATGCCGGCGTAGGGGTGGCCGTGCCCGACGCCCTGCAGGCCTGGACCGTGAGCCAGCTGCAGGCGCTCGGAGCCAACGCCCTGCGCACCAGCCACAACCCCGCCACGCCCGCGCTGCTCGATGCCTGCGACAGCCTGGGGCTGCTCGTCATCGAGGAGAACCGGCTGACGGGCGTCAACCACTACCAGCGTCACCAGCTGGCGGCCATGATACGCCGCGACCGCAACCATCCGTCGGTCATCCTCTGGAGCGTTGGCAACGAGGAGTGGGGCATAGAGTGGAACGACTACGGGCGGCGCATAGCGGCCGCCATGCGTGAGTTCTGCCACCGGCTCGACCCTACCCGCCCCGCCTGCGCCGCCAGCAGCAGCGGACCTGCCATCAACGAGCCCATGGACGTGGCAGGCTACAACTACATACTCCAAAACCCCGTTGAGGAGCATCGCCGCAACTATCCCCGGCGCATAGCCCTCGGCTCTGAAGAGACCACCGGCTGCGGCACACGCGGCGTCTATTACGACGACCGGCCCGCCGGGCGCATGGCCGCCATCAACCGCAGCCCCCAGGGCCCCGACAGCCTGCTCAACTGCATAGAGCGCGGATGGCAGTTCTACCATCAGCGCCCCTGGCTCTGCGGACTCTTCTACTGGACGGGCTTCGACTACCGGGGCGAGCCCAACCCCCTGAGCTTCCCGGCCACCGGCTCCGAGTTTGGCGTGCTCGACTACTGCGGCTTCCCCAAGGACGAGGCTTACTACCTGCGCTCGTGGTGGACTGACGAGCCGGTGCTCCACCTGCTGCCCCACTGGAACCTCAGCGGCCACGAGGGTCAGGAGGTCAGCCTCTGGGCCTACAGCAACTGTGCCGAGGTGGAACTCATCGTCAACGGCCGCCGCTTAGGGCGCAAGGCCATGCCCCGCGACGGCCACCTCAGCTGGCAGGCCGTCTACCAGCCAGGTTACATCGAGGCCAGAGGCTACGACCAGCGTGGCCGCCGCGTCATGACCCGCCGCGTAGAGACCGCCGGCGCTCCCCAGCGCATCAGCCTCAAGGCCGACCGCACCACCCTCAGGGCCGACGGCCGCGACGTGGCCGTCTGCAGCGTCGCGCTGCTCGACCGCCGCGGCCGTTTCGTGCCTACGGCCTGCGAGCCTCTCTCCATCGAGGTCAGCGGCCCCGTCCGCATCCTGGGCGTGGGCAACGGCGACCCCGCCTGGCAGGCCCAGGAGCAACCCGCCGACGCCGGTACACGCCGGTTCAGCGTCAGCACCTTCAACGGACTGGCCCAGGTGCTGCTGCAAACCACCCGCCAGCGCGGCCCCGCGACGCTCACCGTCCGCTCAGGCCGCGCCGTCAGCGTGGTCAGCCTCACCACGGAGTAAAGGCGCTTCAAGGCTCTATCCCCAGATACTCGAAGAAGCGCTCCGGCCAGTAGTTCATGATCAACTCGTCAGGGAATTCGGTCTCGGCCAGCAGCGGACGGAGGCGCTCATAGTCGGCTATCTGGAACGAGATGTGGGCATCGCTGCCGAGAATCGTGGGGACACCGTGCTTCTTGCAGAGACGCAAAATCTCAAGGTTGTTGTCACGGGCCACGGTTTTATGACGCTGGGGGGCCAGGGAGTGGTTGTTCACCTCCAATAGCGTGTGCGACTCCCTGGCAGCCAGCACCAACGGCTCGAAATCGAGCTCTGCCGTGCCGTCGCCGGGGTGGCTGACGATGTGAATCTTCGGATGGCGGATGACATTAATCATCCCCCGCGTGTTCTCCTCACGGGAGCCTCCCTGCCAGCAGACGATGTGAATGCCTGCGATGCCGATGTCAAGACGGTCGAGGTAGTCTTCATTGAGGTCAAGATGGCCATCGGTGTCGAGGATGTTCACCTCGCAGCCCATCAGCAGCCGGATACCATACATCCGACGGGGCACTACAAACATGTTCTTGAAATAGAGCAGGCTGCAGGTGCCTGGTATGCTGGGGCCATGCTCTGTGATACCAAGCACCTGCAGTCCTTTGTCGGCAGCAGCCTGTGCCATCTCCTGTATCGTGCTATAGCCGTGACCGGAGGCCACGGTGTGGGTGTGTACGTCTAATAGTGGCTTCATCATGCTCTTTGTCTTACCAGTTCTATGGCCTCCTTGCCCGTCAGGTGCTCAATGTCCAGGCGGATGGCCACCATGCGGGCAAGGCCGTGCTCCAGTTCCTTCTGCAAAGCTTCCTCCTGGTTCGGGTTGTAACGGTTGCCGAGGATGCGGGCAATGGCCAGTTTTTCCGATTCATCCTCCACGATGCTGATGCGGCCAAAGGCTATCACGCTGCGGTAGTAGGTGGTGTACTCGGCTGGCCTTACGCTGTCCTGGTCAATGACGCAGAACGAGGCCTTGTCACAGCCACGGATGGCATCCACCTTGTGGCCGCTCATGGCGCTGTGGAAGTATAGCTTGCCGTCGTCATAGACATAGCTGATGGGCACGGCGTAGGGATAGCCCCCGTCGCCGAGGAGTGCCAGCGTGCCCGAGGTGGCCTTCTGCAATATGCCAATGCTCTCCTCGTCTGAAAGCTGCTGGCGGTGGCGTCTCATCTCTCTGAATTCCATATCCTTTTATGATTAATGTTTCTGATTCTCGATACAATGTGCAGACTTAGCTCCTGCCCCTGTTGATGATGTAGATGCCAAGGGCGGCGAGCCCTCCGGCAAGGGCATACTTCGCATGGAACGTCTCGCCGAGACAGAGGCACGACGTGACGGCTCCCACGATGGGAATGAGCGAATTGTAGATGGCCACCTTGCCCACAGGGTTAAGGCTGAGCAGCTTGTTGTAGAGCGCGAAGCCGAGGGCCGAGATGGCGATGAGCAGCACGAGGCAGACGATGCCGAGCGTGTTGACCGTAGGCAGCGAACCGCCGAGGGCAAGGCCGGGGATGATGAGCAGCAGGCCTCCGATGGTGAGGCCGTAGCCTGTACCCACGAACACGTCCACCCGCCGGCTCAGGCCTCGGGTCATCAGGTTGGCGCATGCCCCGCAGAGGGCGTTGAGGATAATCATGCCGTCGCCCAGCCAGGTGAAGTGTCCGCTCTCGGCTCCGCCCAGATTCAGGGCCAGCACGCCGCTGAACCCGATGGCGCAGCCCAGCATCTTTCGAGGTGTCAGACGGTCGCTCTTGAAGCAGGCACACGCCAGCAGCACCACGAGGAACGTGCTCAGCGAGTTGAGGATAGCTGCCCGCGAGCCCTCGCTGTGCGACATGCCGATGTAGAAGAAGAAATAGTGGAGCGTGGTGTTCATCAGCGCAAAGGCAAGAATGAACCACCAGGCACGCTTAACACCGGTTCCGAAAGACCGTCCGCTGCTGCGTGCTACGGCCAGCACTATCAGCCCTGCCGCCGCAAAGCGGATGCCGGCAAAGAGCATCTTGCTGCCCGTCATGTCGGCCGTGATGCCAAACGCGCTGAAGCCTATCTTGATGAGCGGGAAGGCCCACCCCCACGCTATAGCCGCCGTCAGGGCAAACACCACTACCCATGCAGGACGCTGGAATATCGAAGTCGTCGTCGGTTCCGTCTTGTCTTCTTCGTTCATATATCGACCGTCTGATTCCTAATAAACATAAAATCTTGGCACAAAATTACGGAATATTCCTCAGAATTGCGAAGATTTGAGTAATTTTGCAACATAAATTAAGGGAATGATATACTACTTGTCCCCGATAATTTTATAACATAAAAATCATTAATTTGAAAAAAAGTAGACAACTTTACCTTTCTATGGGTATGATTACTGTGTCGTCCTTGTTAAAAAAATCATTATTAAGGTAATCAATTAAATCAAATGATGTGTCAAAATCACACAACTTGAACCATATATAACTGAAATTTGGAACGCCGTTAGAACTCCAAGCCACAATTCTCATATGTGCTTCTTGGTATAACCTATCTAATAGTGAAGTATTAATAACTGAAAACTTCTCTTTTGACATTATCCTCTCTACATACAAGTCGGTAATCCTACACCCATTCGTTTCATTGTAAAGATGACATTTTTCATGTTTTAATGTTATATAGGCAACTACTTTATTGTTTTCGTCCCTCAAAGAGAATGACAAACATAAATCGGAATCATTAAAACCATTCGAGCCAATAATCACACTATCCGTGAAATCTAAATAGTTATTAAAAACGTACTTCATGGTGCAAAGTTACAGCTTTTTTCCCAAATAACAAATATTTATATAAAAAAAATAGCATATGGTTGATTTTGAATCTGCAATTAGGGTTGTGAAGGATAATAACGGATTTAAACCAAATAAAAATGAAGATTCGTTTTATAGAACATACACCGTTCAAAATAGCAAGCCCATACAAATAAGAGTGTCCGGTCATGGTACACACCTATGGACTTGGTATGACAAGAATTACGACCCTTCATATGCAATAAACTATAGTGTTGTGTTTTCTGCTGACGGTAGTCATAGTTCTAATGTTACTGTTGATATGGATATAAAGGATAAGGAGAATGGTAATAAGATAATCGGCACAAGAAAAGCATTTGACGTGATTCAGTTTGTGTACAATTGTCGGTTACTTGAAGAAAATGACATAGCATTGATAAACCAATCCATTCAAATCATGTGGCAGAACAAAGGTTTTAAAGACCCATTGGTCAATACTCCTAAACATGCAAAAGTCTATAAACTTTCCCCAAATCAACCAATACAAACTATAACCGAAAATAAGCAATATAAATCAAATAAGAAAATGAAGTATACTATAAAAGAATCACAACTACGTGAAATAATTGCAGAATCAGTGAAGAAAGTACTGAAAGAAGGTTTTGGTGATAATATAAAATCAGCCTTATGGAAAACCATAAACGTAGCCCCCCAAGATGATTATGTTAAACGACAAAATGCTTTACCACATAATCCATATACGTATAACAAAAGAAATTTTCATGATAATTCACCCGAGTATGGGACTAATGAATTTGACAAAATGTATAACGCAGATGATGGTTGGGTAATGGGGCGTATCCAACGTGATATCGAAAACATGAAAACATATTTAAATGGCACATCTGAATTTGACAATATATTAATGGGTTTTGTACCAAAGGATATTAAAATGGCAGAAAAATATGGTTTACCAAAATATTCACAATACTTGAAAGAACTATACGGAAAAGTTAAAGAGAAGTATCAAAACGAAGGTATGTAATACCATATTAAGATAATTAGTTAAGCCGCCATTCTCACGTCACTGTATGAAACAGTTCCTAATGAACGATGGAACATGTCAGCGAAGCGGACACTTTCGTCCGCTTTTCTTGTATTCCAACGGTACACAGCCTCGTCAATGTATCTCTGAAGGTATGACTTGCTCACAAAGTGGTAAATACCGAACACCATACGCTTGAAATGTCCCCAAAATCCCTCAATGGAATTGGTGGTAATACCGTTGCCGTCACTGAACATCTTCAAGCCATGCTGAATAACGTCATGCAGATAACCCTCCTTTGATAGTCCATTATAGGCTGACAGCTCATCAGTGAAGATATGGGCATTGTCCCTCACGAATTGCTTGATAATCGGCATCAAGGTCTTTGCCCTTGTGTCCTCAACCTTAATCACAACGGCATTGCCGTTCTCACGCTCAACCATTCCGAAAATAGGGGTCTTGGTCTTAGTAGAACGACCTTGCGTACCCTCTACCTTCTTACTTTCGTGCTTGTTGGTTTCCCTACCGCCAAGATACATTTCATCAGCCTCAACCTCACCCTCAAGTGCTACTGTATCGTCTTGTGCGAATAGTGTGCGTATTTTCTGCAACATAAACCAAGCGGTTTTCTGAGTAACCTCACAGTCCCTTGCAATCTGATGGGATGATACACCCTTCTTATGACTGCTAATGAGGTACATGGCAACGAACCACTTCTGAAGGGAGAGGTTTGTATTCTCAAAGATAGTTCCTACGGTGCAAGAGAAGTTATGCTTGCACTGATTGCAGCGGAAACGTCCGTCTGCACGTCTTGCGCAGTGGTGTTTTCCGCATATGGGGCATACAACGTCCTCGCCCCATCTTGCCTCTGCAAGTGCTTCTTTGCAGACCTTCTCACTGTTGAAGTGGTTAATCACTGCAATAATCGAGTTGAACTTACTGAAATCTATCATGTTTTTGTACCTTATGTTATATGTCTTAAATGTAGTACAAAGGTACAAAAAAGTCCAGACATACGGGAATAATTTTAGCTAACTAAAGCTAGACAAATGCTAAAGTTCGCTAAAGAGATTTTTCGGGGACAAGTAGTATATCATTCCCTAAATTAATAATGTGATTTACAGTTTGCTACAAAAGGGAGTCCCTTTTGTGCGAAAGCAGCTCCCTTTTGGTAAATCCAAGGCCTGGATTTTTTCAAAAGTGGAAAAGTACTGTGATTAAAGTTTCGGAAAACTATGCTATGTGTGCTATGGTTGGGTGTAACGAGCTGATATACATTGTGTTATCCTATAGCATGGTTTCCGGAAACTATGCTATAACCGTGCTATAAACTATGCTATAGTCGGTGTTTTTCGCATTCGCTCAACGTCCGGAGTTAGAAGGTGTTCTTCCTACTCCTCAACTTGAGACACAAGACGCTCATGAAGACGTTGATAACAGTCAAAGCTATAGCATAGTTATAGCACGGTTATAGCATAGTTTCCGGAACCATGCTATAGGATAAACGACTGGCTGACAGCGAGATACACCCAACTATAGCATACATAGCAGGGTTTTCTAAATGACTTCCTGACAATGACAGAGTGACATTAAGGTCGTTTCAGCGTTGTAGCCCAATATGAGCTGTATAATTGAAAGCCGATATTATCTTCTTGCATAACCGTCCAACCTGTTAATGAAAAACTACAAGGTCGTTGGCAATCATTCATAAGTATTTTTTCTGAGGCATTTGCAATGTTATCGCGGAATTTTGCGTACCTTTGCAGCGGGTTAGAAATTAACCCCATAATCCCAGTGTAGGCTTCAAAGATACGAAAACAATCTGAATCGCCAACAAAAAGGAACAAGATTTTTGCCAAATATTCCTCACTTATTCACTCGGCGGGACTGCAACTCCGATGTACGGGGGTTAGTCCTCAGCGTGTTCATACGCCTCGATGTGCTTCCAGCCCTCCTCCCTGATGGCAGCATCGTGGCCTGCAACGGCAGCGAAGGGCGCAAACTGAGCGGCACGTGAAGCAATCGGCATCCGCGGATGACGCTTCGGCTCGTAATGAGGCAGGTGGATGATGTCGTCATAGTCTCCCATAAATCGCGAATAAATAGTAAATCGTCAAGTCGTAAATTATGCCCGGTGTCCTCCTATCTGGTTGTTGCGTTCCCTGGCCGTTGCGCCCTCCTCGAAGTTCAGGCCGCGGAGGATGGCGTTCTTGCCGAAACGCTGCTTGATGGCCAGTTGCGCCTCCTGCATCCGGCGCTCCTTGTCGAGGGCAGCCTTTTCCGCCTCTTGCTGACGGGATAAAGCCTCGTAGTCGGTGAAGAGGTCGAGCTGCTGGGGCTGCTGATGCTGACTGACTGTCGACTCGCTCACCACATGATTGACCGTCAGGTTGAGCCTTCGCACCAGCAGGTCACGGTTCACGATGCTGTCGAACAGCTCGGTGACGGCATCGGTGATGAGCCGTGTCGAAGAAGTCTGTCTATGCAGGTTGGCCGTGCCGTGGGCGTGCTTGGGCACCAGTCGGCCGTAGTAGTCGGTGGTCACCTCGCCGTGGTATTTGGCGCTGCTGTCAGGGGTTGTCAGGCTCTCGCGATCATAGCCGACGGTCAGCACCAGCTGGTCTGTCACCAACCGCTTCGAAACCAGCTCCAAGGCCATGTTCTCGGCCATCTCCTTCGCTACCACGCGGGCTTTCTGGGCGGTGTAAGCCTCCTGCAGCACCTGCCCGTTGCTGAAAGAATTGGTCTCCGGCCGGTAAGCCTTCACCAGGTCCATCGTGCAGGGCTCCCAGCCCCAGGCATGGTCAATCAGCAGTTCGGCATTCACGCCGAAGAGCCGGTAGAGCAAATCCTCGTTCTGCAGGGAGAGCCGCGCCAGCTTGCCCATGGTGTCGATACCATACGGCGCCAGCCTCTCGGCAATGCCCCTGCCCACACGCCAGAACTTGGTCAGCGGGCGGTAGTCCCACAGTTGCTCACGATAGGTCTGTTCGTTCAGCTCGGCTATGCGCACGCCGTCCTTGTCGGCAGGCGCCTTCTTGGCCACGATGTCCATGGCCACCTTGCAGAGATACAGGTTAGTGCCGATGCCGGCCGTGGCCGTGATGCCCGTCTGCGAGAGCACGTCGCGAATCATCTTCATTGCCAGCTCGTGCGCCGTCAGCTTGTACGACTCCAGATAGGCCGTCACGTCCATGAACACCTCGTCGATGCTATACACGTGGATGTCCTCGGGCGCAATGTATTTCAGGTAGATGCCGTATATCCGGCTGCTCACCTCGATGTAGTGCGCCATGCGGGGCGTTGCTGCGATGTAGTCCACGGCCCAGTCAGGATGCGCCTTCAGTGCTGCGTCCGATGCCGATTTTCCCGTCAGCCGCCGACCGGGAGTCTTCATCTGCCGCTCGTAGTTCACCTCGCGCAAGCGCTGCACGACCTCAAAGAGCCGTGCCCGTCCGCCGATGCCGTAAGCCTTCAGCGAGGGCGTCACGGCCAGGCAGATGGTCTTCTCCGTGCGCGACACGTCGGCCACCACGAGGTTGGTATCCAGCGGGTCAAGTCCCCTGGCCACGCACTCCACTGAGGCATACATCGACTTCAGATCGATGGCTATATATGTCCGCTGCTGCTCCTGCATCTTATAAAAAATCCCCTTCACCCTTCACCAAAGCGGTGTGACCTGGTGATGACGTAGATGACGACGGGTGCTCCGATGAGGGGGGTGACGGCATTGAGCGGTATGACGCCCCACTCACCAGGCAGGTAGCACACCAAGTTGCACAACAGGGCCACCACGCCGCCAACGAGGATGGTGGCGGGCATGAGCACCCGGTGGTTGTCGGTCTTGAAAATGAGCCGGACGATATGCGGCACAGCCAGCCCGATGAAAGCCACCGGCCCGCAGAAGGCGGTGGCGACAGCCGTCAGCAGGCCGGTAACGACGAGCAGCCAGTTGCGCACGCGGACGGTGCTGAATCCTAAATTCTCGGCATAGTGGTCGCCTAAGGTCAGGGCGTTGAGCGGCTTGACGAGCAGTACCGCCCCTGACAGCCCCGCCACGGTGATGGCTGCAAACACAGGCAGATGAGCCATCGACACGCCGCCAAAGCTGCCCATGCCCCACACCATATAGGACTTGACGCCCTCATCGGTGGCAAAGAAATTGAGCAGTGCCACCACCGAGTTGGCTATGTAGCCTATCATGATGCCCACTATGAGCAGCATGACGCTGCTACGGACGAAGGTGGAAAACAGGAAGATAAGCGCCATGACGGCCATAGCCCCTGCAAAGGCGGCCAGCAGCACGGCCGCGAACCCCGTGGCCGACACGCTGCCTACCGAGAGGCTGCCGCCGAGCATCAGCATGACCAAGGCCACTCCCAAGCCTGCTCCGCTGTTGATGCCGAAGATGCCGGGACCGGCGAGGGGGTTGCGGAAAGCCGTCTGCAGCAGCAGTCCGCTGACCGCCAGGCTACTGCCGCAGAGAAGGGCGGTGACAGCCTGGGGCAATCGCGACTCAACGACAATGTAGCGCCACGATGGCCGTCCGGCCTCGTCGCCAAAGAGGATGGCCAAAGTGTCGGCTGCAGGTATGCTGACAGAGCCCATGAACAGGTTCAGCACGAAAAGCACAACGGCCAGCAGGCCCGTCAGCAGCAGGAGGCAGAGGGAGGCGTGTTTCATTTCAGTTTATGGAAATAGCGCAGCGGTGGCAGCTGCGACAGCTCGGGATGGACAATACTGATAAAATCGGCCAGCAGCCAGTCTGGGCGGAAGGGCGACTCCTCGTAGAAGGGCGAGCGGTCGACGTTGCAGCCGTAGACTTCGCCGCGCCTGAAAGCCTTCATCTGGCTGTAGCCCTGATGGTCGGCCAGCAGCCCGTTGAGGGTGAGGGCGTGAGGGGCACTGTAGCGCAGCAGCCACACATCGCTGTCGCCGCCCCGCTCCAGCACCGTCTCAAAGGGCAACGCCAGGCTGCCGCTGTGACCATCGGAGGCCCAGGGGTAGGCACCGCCGGCATCGGCCACCATGCAGCCCAGGGTGCTGCGGCCGCCGGGCACGTACCACACGGAGCCGGCCATCTTGTCGATGACCACCGAGCGCCCCGTACCGGCCCGGGCAGCCAGCGCCGTCAGGGCCTGATAGCTGCTGTCGACCACGGCAAACAGGCTGTCGGCCTGGCGCTCACGGCCGAAGAGCATACCGTAGAAACGCATCCACTCGGCACGAGCCAGCGGCGACGACTCCATATACTCGGCACACTCTATAAGCGGTATGCCAAGCTGCTCAACCCTGCCGTAGCCGCCACTGTTCTCGAAAGGTGACAGCATGATGGCATCGGGCCGCTGGTCAATGATTTTCTCGACCACTGGCGACAAGCCGTTGCCACAGTCAATAATATGCCCCTGCCGCACGCGCTCATGGATATAGGGAATCTTGATATACTTCAGATCGGCCACGCCCACGATGCGCTCGCCCACACCCAGCTGGGTGAGCAGTGCGCAGTGGACGGTGGTGAACACCGACACCCGCTCTATCGGGGTGGACACCACGGTGACGGCGGGGTCGTCACCAGCTGGCAGCGGCCTGCCTGCCGGCACCAGGCGGTAACGATGGAGCACGCGGCCCGTCTTCCACGGATTGGCCACGGCGACGTCGGTATAGCCCTGGTAGCGGACAATGGTGAGCAGCGTGGAGTACTTCAGCCTGAGGGTATCGCCGCCCTGAGGGTCGCCGGTCTGGACGCTGCCCCTGCGGCATGCCACTGCCAGCAGAACCGCTGTGAGCAACAGGAGTGAGTGAGCTCTCATCATATTACAATTTACTATTTGACTATTTACAATTTACTATTTATTTACTATTCTCCCTTCACCCTTCACCAAATTCTCCCTTCACCCTTCACCAAATTGTTATCGGGCTATCAGCACGCAGCCGGCCAAGATGAACAACACGCCCACCCAGCGCACCAGCGGCACCTCTTCGTGAAAGAACACCATGGCGGCAAACATGCCGAAGACGTAGCTGAGCGAAATCATGGGGTATGCCATGCTGAAGGGGAAGGTCCTGACGATGTACAGCCACAGGGCGGTGGAGCAGGCATAGCAGAGGCCACAGGCCAGGAGCCACCAGTTAGTGAGGTTGCGCGTCACGAAGTCGCACGTCCAGGTAAAGGTGCCCATGTGCTGAAGGGCGAACTTCAGCAGCACCTGGCCGCCGCACAGCAGCAATGACTGGAGGATGGATATCAGCAGCAGACGCATGAGGCTATGGCTGTTGGACAGACTTCAAGACCACCAGACTGGCGTTGCGGTCGTCGCTGTGATTGACAAAGAGCACCCGCCGGGCCCGTCGGCTGTGAAGCAGATGGGCAGCGGCATAGACACCGACGGCCGAGGCTGAATAACTCTCGCCGAAGAGCTGCTTGTAGGCCAGACGGGCTACGCCGGGATAGAGGCTCGCTACATGGCGGTAAGGCGCGTCGTTGGCGGGCAGGCCGTTGGTGCCAACCACCAGCATGTCGACGCCGGCAACAGGAGGAAGGGACAGCGACTGTAACTGCCGACAGGACATAGACACCGACTCCACCTCGCAGAGCGTGTCGGCGGGGTCGGTAGTGAGCATCATGGCCATAGAGACCTCGCCCGCCGCCACCTGGCCGGGCTGGCCTACAAAGCCCGCCCGCTGAAGTATGCGGAAGTAGGAGGGCGAGAGCTCGTCGTTGCCGGTGACGAGCGCACTACTGAAATCGCCCAGCCGCAACTGGGTGAAAGCGTCGAGCAGGGCCATGTCGAAACTGACGGCCTTGTGGCTGTAGGTGGTGTTGTAGCCGTGCTGACGGGTGTGGATGGCTATGAGCGACGAGACGGTGTTGTGGGTTGACTGCATGAAGCTGGTAGGCTGCAGCAGGGTTTCGCCGTCGCGGCAGAGCTGGTTGAGAAACTGCTCGGTACTCTCTATGCAGCCTATCCCCGTTCCGGTGATGATGGCGTCGGGCTGCGAGATGGCCGACCTTTCAATAGCCGTCAGGGCTGTTGCCAGAGCGCGCTTCAGGAGCTTGCCCATGCGTCGCGACTGCAGGGGGGTGAACCACTGGCGGAAATCAGGGTCTATGCTGCGCACGTATGAGCCGGCCGGCATTTCGGGCGACGACAGCCAGGCTTCTGACAGTGGCTGCTGCATGGATATCTGGGTGGCCGACTTAATATAGATGTGGCGTGGAGTCATTATGCAGAAGTGTTTTTAAAGACTGTGACGACGCAGCAGTGACGGCCGACGAGAGTATCAGGCTGGAGTCATTGCCGCCGAATCCGAAGGAGTTGCACATAGCGTGAAGCAGAGCATGGCGGGGCACGGTGTCCATCACCGGCACGATGCCGCCGGCCATTGGGTGCTGCCACCCGACGTTCACGGGCACTACCTGGTGGAGCAGAGCCAGCAGACAGATGACGGCCTCTACGGCCCCCGAGGCACTGGTGGTGTGGCCGGTCATGCCCTTGGTCGACGATACGGGCGGCAGCGACTGGCCGAAAAGGCGCTGCAGGGCGTGGCTCTCGCTGAGGTCGTTGTTGGGCGTTCCGGTGCCGTGAGCGTTGACGTAGCTGATGTCGGCGGGCTGCAGCCGGGCCATCGCCAGTGCTTTCCGCATGGCCAGAAAGGCTCCCTCGCCATTGTCGGAAGACGCCGTCTGGTGGAAGGCGTCGCAGGCATTGCCGTAGCCGGCGAGACAGGCCAGCACCTGGGCACCGCGGCGGTGGGCCGAGGAAAGGTGCTCCATGACAACGTATGCCGCTCCCTCGCCGAGATTCAGTCCGGCGCGCTGCTCATCGAAGGGCCGGCACTGGCCATGATCGACAATCATGAGCGAGTTGAAGCCGTTGAGGTGAAAGCGCGTGAGACACTCGGTGCCGCCCGCCACCGCTACCTGCGTCTGGCCACTGCGCAGGAGGTTGGCACCGAGGATGATGGCGTTGGCAGCCGACGAGCAGGCTGTAGACACGGTGAAGCACTGGCCGAAGAGACCGTAGCGGTCGGCTATCAGCTCGGTGTTGGCACCGCAGTCGTGCGTACGGATATAGGCGTTGCGGGTATCGTTTTCGAGGAAGTCCAGGTAGTACTCCTCGCTCTTGTCCATGCCGCCAACGGTAGTGCCGTTGACAAAGGCAACCGTCTGCGACGGCGAGGGGCCGAGCGAGGCTTCGGCAAGGGCTTCGTCCAAAGCCGTCATGCCGAGAAGGGCGGAGCGGGTGGTAGGCTCGGCCGTGACGGCCAGCCGCTGCTTGAGTTGGTCGTCGCTCAGCGGCACTTCGCCAACAGGCAGTTCGGTGTGGGCCGTCTGCAGATAGCGAACGGGCCCAATGCCCGTACGCGCTGAGCGCAGGGCGTCCAAGGTAGCAGCCTTGCCTACGCCCACAGCCGAGACGATGCCGGCACCGGTAATGACGATGGGGTCTTTCATGACAGCACTATTCCTCGTTCCTCGCTCCTCGTTCCTCGTTCCTCGCTCCTCGCCCACTGACAAAGGCGGCCATGGTAGACACCGACCTGAAGACCTCCTTGCCGTCGGCAGGGTTCTTCAGCTTGATGCCGTAGTTCTTCTCTATCATGACGATGAGTTCGAGGGCATCGATGGAGTCCAGTCCGAGACCTTCGCCAAACAGAGGCTCATCGTCACCGATGTCCTCGGGCTTCAGGTCTTCCAGGTTCAACACTTCGATAATCTGTTTCTTCAGTTCTAACTTTATTTCTTCCATGATTTGAAAGTTCTGTTGTTTACTTGTCAATGTGAGGTAGGCTTCAAAATGGTCTTCATCCTGACAGTCAACCCACCCGCTGAGCACACTCCGGGTATCTGGGTCGAGGAGTGAGGCCTCAACAGTCTGGCGCATCAGCTGCTCGTCGCGCCGGCTGAGCAGGTAGAAGGCCGTTTCGCCGTGGTAGTGGTGCCTGATGGCTATCTCGCCCGTAACAATGTTGGGCAGGGTGTACACGAAGAGGGAGGGGCTGGGGAAAAAGCCGTCTGGGGCGGCGATGGTCTGCTGAAACAGGCGGTCGCTACACACTGAACCGCTGCGGCCAAAGAGTATCACGGCCCGGTGGCTGTCCTCGTCGCTACAGTGGCCCACAGCTTGCAGCAACAGCTCGGCGGCCAGAAAGCCCACCTTTGACAGCGTGTCCATCTTGTAGAACTTAGGATAGTCGCCTACAAACTTCCGATAGACGCCGCTGAGGAGTCCCCTACCCTCACCTTCGACCGTCAGCGGATGGCCGTTGACCGTCACACGCTCAGGGCTGATGCTCACCCAGGGGCTGACAGCCGTCATGCCTCACCTCCTTTCTTCATGAGCAGGGCCGCATTGCAGCCGCCAAAACCCGACAGCAGCTTCAGAAACGCATGCTTCGTCGTAGAGCTGTTGACAGATGACAGTCTGAGGGCATGCGACACGCCCGTCTCCGCGTAGCCACGGGTGGCGAGTACACAGCCGTCGTCTAAGGCGTGCATCGACAGGATGGTTTCCAAAACGCCGGCCGCCCCCATGGTGTGACCATAGTACCCCTTCAGCGAGTTGACAGGCACATCACTAAGCCCGGCCCGCCAGATAGCGGCCGACTCCATCTCGTCGTTGTAGAGTGTTGACGTGCCATGGGCGTTGACAAAAGCCAGCGCGTCGGCCCGGTCGTCGCCCATAGCGGCCCTGATGGCTTGCCAACAGCCTTCACCCTGGGGCGACGGGGTGGAAATGTGGTAGGCATCGTTGCGGACAGCCCCACGCCAGCTGACATCGCCGCCACGGCCATAGACAACGGTGGCAGCGGCCTCGCCAAGGTTGATGCCCATGCGCTCCATGTCGAACGGGCGGCACTCGAAGGGCGACAACGCCTTCAGCGAGCAGAAGCCACTGACGACGAAGCGTGAAACAACATCGGCGCCGCAGACAACAGCGACGTCGCAAACGCCGCTGTCCAGCAGTCTCAGGGCGGTGATTTGTGCCGACAGTCCGCTGATGCAGGCATTGCTGACCACCAACGGACTGCGGCGGAAGCCGAAATGGCTGGCTACTGCCTGAGCCGCAACGCCGGGCAGCACACGGTCGGCAGGAACTGACGGCTGGGCTGCGTCGAGCAGCTCCACATTGCCCTTGGTGGTAGACAACACAAACAGCAGCCGGTCGGAATGGGCATCGACGTCAGCTGACGCCAAAGCACGGCTCACAGAAGCTATGACAAGGCGCTCAAACCGGGTAAAGCCCTCCATCAGGGGTACAGACTCCTCATCGAACAGCGAAAGGGTGAACGCTTCGTTTATCCCCATCGTGCCCGCCTGATAGCTGCGAAGCATGCTACGCCCCTGCTTGACGGCAGCGTAGTTGTCGGCTGTCGTCATGCCCAATGGCGAGTATATGTTATCGGCCAAAATGCTAACCATCAATGTTCAGAGTCAGACGTTCCACAGCTTTTTCCACGCCACATAGAAGTCCGGGTTGGCCCATACCAGCTGGTAGTTCTTGTCCATAAACACCTGAACGGAATGGCCTGAGGCCATCAGCTCGTCGGTGTCGGGGTCGTGAATCTCGTAGTCGAACACTATCTTGGCTGCCTCCGTAGGGCGGTAGATGATGTCGATACGGGGCCGCATGCCGTAAGTGATAGGCCGGCGGTAGTGGAACTGTATGTCGACCAAAGGGGCGTAATAGCCCTCATCCGACATGCGCATGTACTCCAGCTGATACTTACGTCCGAACTCCTCGCGGGCATCCTCGAAATAAAGCATGTAGGAGCCGTGCCACACCACGTTCATGGAGTCGACCTCGCTGAAACGGATGTCGAGCACCTTTGAAGCCTTCAATACTGTCTTATCTTCGTTCATCTGTCTGCAATTCTCAATTTTCAATCTTCAATTTTCAACCTTCAGCGCTATCTTCATCTCACCGGTGGCTATTGTCTCGCTGCCAACCTTCACCGTGGCCTGTACCAACGTCATCTGCATCACCTGCTGAACCACCTCGACGGTGGTTGTCAGCGTCTCGCCGAGGCATGGCCGGCGTAGTATCTGCAGGTTCTTGATGCCGCCGATGAAGCCTATCTGCACCTTTTGCTTATAGATATAGCAGTTGATGTAGCCCATGCGGGCAGCACAGGTCTGCGCCATGACCTCGACCAGCGCACAGGCGTTGAGCCTGCCGCCGTCGTCCATGAAGAGGTTGTCGGCACGCGGTGTGAACTGCGTCGTGGTCAGCGACTGGTCAAACCAGGTCAGCCGGTCTATCATGACAAAAGGCGGACGCTGGGGCAGCAGCGTCAGCACGTCGATTGATGAAAGGCTATTGTCTGTCATGATTCCAAAACTCATAGTAGTTAAACCACTGTTCAGGATATTTCCTAAGTATAGTCTCCAGCTCGTAGGCAAAGTGCTGGGCCAGGTTGGCCGCCTGCTCCTTACGGTTCTTGTATGGAATGGGGTCGGCCTCTATGCGCCTGATGTAGACCTTGTACCGATAGGCCGACTCCTTCATGACGAAGAGGGCCAGCGTGGGAACCTCACGCTGCAAAGCCAGCGCGTAGGGTCCTAACGGGAAGCGGGCCTTGCTGCCCAGGAAATCGCACTCCACATAGCGGGGTGAGCCAAACAGGCGGTCGGCAGGTATGCTGACAATCTCGCCGTTGGCCAGGGCTTCGTTCAGCACAAAGATGTGCGACATGTCGCTGCTGACGGGTATCATGCGCATGTTATTGTGCTGCAACAGCCGCTGGCGGTTCTCCATAACGGATTGTGCCTCGCCGGAATACACCAGCGCGCTGTAGCGTTTCTCTGTAGAACGGAAAGTGTAGCCCGCCAGCTCATAGTTGCCTACGTGGCAGCTCAGTATGACTATCCCCTGAGGAGCGCTGACGGCGCGCTCAAACTCGCTGTAGCCGTCAGGCTCCATCTGGAACCGGCGGCCGGCATAGGCTGCAAAACGGTCGATGATGACCTGTCCGAAGCGATAGTGGTTGAGGTAGACGCCGCAGAACGAACGGACAGCGCCATAGCCATGGCGGAGGCGGAAGTAGTGATACATGGACCTATAGCCCCGGCGGGCCAGCAGCATGTAAAAGGGCACGACGAAGAGAGCCATGCCCAGGTAGACAAACCGCAGGTTCAGATACCTGAGCGAGGCTATCAGCAGACGGTGCATCCATGGCTGGCCTGCCGTGTTGCCGCGCCACTGTTCATGTCTCAGTTGCTCCAATGTCTTGGATTATTTCATTTTCTCTGCTATGTAGTCGCAAAACTGGCTCAGCGTCTTGACGCCGGCCATCTCGTCGGGCTTGATCTTGAAGCCAAACTTCTTTTCGACGATGACGACAATATCGACAAAGTCGAGACTGTCAATGCCGAGGTCGTCTTTCAGCAGGGCCCCGGGCACAATCTTCTCTTCATCGATTTCCAGGTCCTCTATCAGGAATTCCCTGACTTTCTCTTCAATTTCTGTTCTTTCCATTGCTCAATTATAGTGTTTTCTTACATATCAATATGGAGTGGCCGAGGCCTAAGTGGTCGTGAATGGTCTCCACCTCGAGCCCGGCCTCATTGATGAGCCGCGTCAGGTCGTCGGTGTTGAACATCTTGGAATTGCCGTTGGCCATCGCCGTAAAATACAGGCTGGTCATGGTCAGGCAGAAAGCGGCCGTGTCAAAGCGCTGACGGTCCCAGAGGGTCTCCATGACGTAGAGACGGCTGCCGGGGGTCATGACCTTGGCAGCGCGCCGCAGGATACTCACCACCTGGCGCTCGCTGAAGCAGTCGAGAAACTGGCTCATCCAGATGGCGTCATAGTGGTGGTCTGTGGGGAAACTGGTGTCAGGGTTCAGCAGGTCGGCGGCATAGCCGCTAATGCGCTCAGCCCCCGGGCTACCGGCTATCTGCCGCTGCATCATGGCCAACTGCTGGGGCAGGTCCATGACGGTGACCCGCACCTCCGGGTCATGGGCCACGCAGCGCACCGCCCATCGCCCGGTATTGCCGCCAACGTCGAGCAGGGTCTTTGGCCGGGCTTCAAACACCACCTCCAGGGCCTGGCTGAAAGAGCCGTCAGAGTAGAAATGGTCAAAGCCGAACCAGCTTTCCTGTACCTGCCGGGGCAGCGACGACAGACCTTCATAGATAGTGGGCCAGGGGCCGAAGTGGGCCAGCCCGGCGGGGCGTCCTTCTGTGAGCGACTCCTCTAAATGGAACCACCCTTCGTAGTTGACGTCGTGGCAGAACGCCATGTTCACCTTCGTCGCCTCGTCGTTCAGCAGAAACCAGCCCGTCTTGGCCAGTGTGTACCGTTCGCTGTCCTTGTCTACGAGCACGGTGCCGATGCAGAGCGAGGCCTCCAGCAGCACCTTCACGGCATAAGCCGGCAAACCGCAGCCATCGGCGACTTCGCCGACGGTCAGCCCTGAGTCTGAATCGTGCAGCAACTTAAGAATACCCAGCTTCAGCATCAGCCTTGAGGCCTGAAACACAGCGGGCCCCCAGGCTATCCACTGGGCACGGCGCTGGGCCTCGCGGGCAGACAACTGCTCTCTGGTCAACGTTTTTTCCAATGCTGGCGACAGGTTCATAGTTTCTCCTTTTATGATTGCTCTCTATAGGTTTTTTCGTATCACTAACGCGCTGTTGGTGCCGCCAAAGCCGAACGAGTTGGACAGTACGGTGCTGACCTCTGTATCAACCGTCGCCAAGGCAAGGTTCAACGGCTCGCTGTAAGCGTCGGGGTTCTCAAAGTTCACATTGGGAGCCACAAACGAGTGCTGCATCATCAAGATGCTGTAGACGGCCTCTGACGCTCCGGCCATCCAGCACTCATGCCCCGTCATGCCCTTGGTAGACGAGATCAGGGCATGACGGCCACGGAACAGCCGGTCGAGGGCGACGGCTTCCATCTGGTCGCCCTGGGGGGTAGAGGTAGCGTGGGCGTTGACGTAGTCTATCGCGTCGGCGGTCAGCCCGGCGTCGTTCATGGCGCGCATCATAGCCACCACCGACCCGTCTTCGTCGGGCTGCGAGATGCCGGCGCCGTTCGACGAGAAGCCGTAGCCGGCAATCTCGGCCAGGATATTGGCCCCACGGCTGACGGCACTTTCATAGTCTTCCAGCAGCAACGCGGCCGCACCGCCTGAGGGTATCAGTCCGTCGCGGTCGCGGTCGAAGGGGCGTGAGGCCTTCGCGGGGGCCTCCATACGCCGCGAGAAAGCCCCGAGGGCATCAAACGTGGCCATGGAGTAATAGTTGGTTTCCTGAGCACCGCCAACGAGCACGCGGTCCTGCAGTCCTTGCCTGATGAGCAGGTAGCCCATGCCAATGCTGTGGCTCCCGCTGGAACAGGCCGCCGCGATGGTGAAGTTGATGCCGCGCAGATGGAAAATAGTGCTCAGGTTCATGTTCACAGTAGAGTTCATGGACTGGAATACCAGCCCCGAGCCTAACAGCTCTGAGTCGTGTTTCGCGGCCATGATATTGGCGGCCTCGATAACGGGCTTGGCCGACGAATCGTTGCCGAAGATGATGCCCACCTCGTTGCGCTGTAGGAAGTCGTCGTCGATGCCCGCCTGCTGAAAGCAGTCGCGGGCCGCCATGTAGGCATACTCAGCCTCCTCCGACAGCCCCACGCGGAGCCGTCGGTTGAGAAGGCCCTTCAGCTGGGGACGCGGCACAATGCCCGTCAGCGCCGAACGGTAACCGTAGGTGCTTCGCTCGGGCTCAATGCCGATGCCCGACCGCCCTGCATACAGTGACTGGCTGACTTCATCCAGGCTGGTGCCCAGGCATGACCAGATGCCCATGCCGGTCACTACCACTCGTCTATCCATGATTAACCTTAACCTTAACCTTAGGGTCGGCGTGACAACTACGAATTTCACGAATTATACAAATTAAGCCTTCAGTTCTTCTTTTCCGAGACAATTTGTAAAATTCGTAAAATTCGTAGTTATGCATACCCATTATTCTTATAATTTTGAAATAAATTTTCTTATAATTTTGAGCGAAGCGACCATATTAACCTTAACCTTAACTGGCGTTGCAAGTCATTTGACTTCTAACTCCTTCTAACTCCTTCTAACTCCTCATAACTCCTTCTAACCCTTTAAGTGTAAAGCCCGCCGTTGATAGAGATGGCCTGTCCGGTGATATAGGCGGCCTCGTCAGAGGCCAGGAAGGCCGTCAGCGCCGCCACCTCCTCAGGCCGGCCGAAACGCCCCACGGGAATCATCTTCTTGAGCTCTGCCTCGTCAAGGTCGCTGGTCATGTCGGTAGCTATGAACCCCGGGGCCACGGCGTTGACCGTGATATTGCGGGCGGCAACCTCCTGGGCCAGTGCCTTCGTGGCGCCTATCAGCGCTGCCTTGGCGGCCGAGTAGTTGGCCTGGCCGGGCAGTCCCTTCAGTCCTGACAGCGAGGCCATGTTGATGATTCGGCCGCCGCGCTTTCTGGGCATCATGTGCTTCAGCAGGCGGCGGGTGATATAGAAGAACCCGTTGAGCGTGGTGTCGAGCACGGAGTGCCAGTCGTCGTCGGTCATCATAAACATGACCGTGTCGCGGCGTATGCCGGCATTGTTCACCAGCACGGCCACGTAGTCGTCGGGGTGGTCTTTCTCCCAGCGGTCCATGGCGGCGTCGGTCTGTTGGGGGTTCGACACATCGAAGGGCAGCAGCTCGCCCCGGCCGCCAGTAGCCACTATTTCGTCCAGCGTGGCCTGGGCGGCCTCCTGGTTGCTGCGGTAATTGATGACGACCGGCCATCCCTGGGCTGCCAGCTTCAGGGCTACAGCCCGGCCAATGCCTCTTGAGCCGCCGGTCACTAATGCGTACTTCATATTTTTCTTTATTAACCTTAACTTTAACCTGAGGGCCCACCCCCTACCCCTCCCCAAGGGAGGGGGGCAGTTACTACTCCCCTCCCTTGGGGAGGGGCAGGGGGTGGGCTGCTGGGGGTGTTCTTACATACTCATAGTAATACCAATAAGAGTTGGCATAGCTTTCCATGACCTTACAGCGCCGTTCGTCGGGCGAGGCATATTTGGCCTCCAGCTGCTGCAGGTCGCGGTAGTCAACGTCGAGTATAGCGTCATGATAGACCACCGACGGATGACTGCGCCTGTGGGTATAGAGCACCAGTGCCTCGCGGTAGTGGCGGGGCAGGCTGTCGTTGATGGCGTAGTAGCGGCCCACGCTGCGGGCAAAGGCGTCGAGGTCTTTGTCGATGAGGTAGCCGCAGAGCAGGTAGTCGGCGGCGGCCGCCGTGGCCAAGCCTGAGTGCTGCAGGGCCTTGAGGTAGTCCATGGGGTGCATGGCCCGTTGGGGGATGGCTCCGAGATGGCGGTAGAGGCTGTCGGCGGGGTAAAGCATAAACCTGACGCTGCCGTCGGTAGGCAGCATGGCCCGGCTGGTGGTCACCAGCGGGTATTCAAAGAGCCGCTCGCCCAGCAGCCCCTGCCTGGAGAGGGCATACATGCGCAGCATCATCAGCGTGCTGTCTGTCTCCAGTGAGCGGTTGCCTACGCGCAGGGCTTCGTCAAAGCGGCCGTGCTTCAACGCCACCTCGGCATGAGCGCGGTAGTGGAACACGGCGTTGGTGTTAGCCGCCAAGGTCACGCCCAGCATCATCAGGCAGAGGGTCAGCACGTTGACCCACGAGCCGCGTGCGAAGGGCGAGGAGCCGCGCGGCTCGCTGAGCTGCAGGTTGCGGGCTGTCCACACGCCTCCTCCCCAGACTGTCAGCAGCAGCGGCAGCAGCCATATCCAGCGGCCGATACTGAAATGGCGGTCGATATTGGGGCCGGCCGAGCTGAGGAAGGCCAGCACCAGCATGGAGGGGAAAAAGGTCAGCGCATGGGCATAGCCGGTGAGGCGTGTCAGCGCGCCGACACCCGCCTGCAGCATCAGCAGCAGCAGCGTGATGAGCACCGCGCCGACAAGGCGGTGATAGCTGGTCTGCCCGTCACTGAGCACGTGCTGCGCCACGGTCAGCACATCGGCCTGGAAGAAGTAGAGCCACAGCAGCGAGAAGGCGACGAAAACGACGGCACACACGACGCGTATCGTCGCGGTGCCATCGTTTCCGGCAGGGTGATTGTAGTTCACTGTTGTCAGTTCTTTTTCAGTACAACGGCCGAGCGGGCGGGAATGTACAGCTTGAGCCACTCCTTCTTGTCCTCAACGTAGAGGGGGTCGAAGTTGGTGACGTGGGTCATCGTGTCGTCGGCGAACCCGTTGCCGCCGAAGTCCTTCGAGTCGGTGTTGAGCACTACGTCGTAGCTGCCCGTGGGCACGAGGAAGCCGTAGTCGGTGTACGACTGCGTGG
>CAMNJY010000002.1 GCA_946541745.1 uncultured Prevotellaceae bacterium | reverse complement strand
GCGACCGATGAGCACCAGCCCGTCGGAGCCGATGCCCTTGTGGCGGTCGCTGTAGCGGATGGCGAAGGCAGCCGGGTTGGCTATCGGGTAACGCGAAGCATCGACGTAGATGTAGTCGTTGCCGCAGCCGTGCATCTTGGTGAAGGGAACCAACATAATTTTCTATTTAACTATTTACTATTTAAATACTCATTGACACGGCGGGCCGTCTCTATACCGCTGGACATGGCGCGGACCACGAGAGAGGCACCATTGGCAGCATCGCCACATACGAAGACATTCTCTGGATACTCAGGGTGTGCGGGCTTCTGGAATCCCATGGCCAGCAGACAGAGCTCGGCCTTGATGATTTCAGGCTCGCCCTTCTCTACCATGATGGGGCGACCGCCCTCCGGGTTCGGCTTCCAGTCAATCGCCTGCACCCTTACGCCTGTGAGCCTGCCGTCCTCGCCTAAGAATTCCAGCGTGTTGATGTTCCAACGGCGGGTGCAGCCCTCCTCGTGGCTTGAGGTGGTCTTGAGTGTGCGGGGCCAGTTGGGCCAGGGGCTCTGCGGGTCGTCGGGCCCTTCAACGGGGCGGGGCATGATTTCAATCTGAGTGACGCTACGGGCGCCCTGGCGATGGGCTGTGCCGATGCAGTCACTGCCTGTATCGCCACCCCCGATGACGAGAACATCCTTGTCATGGGCTGTGATACGTTTATCCTTTGGAAACTCGATGCCTGCCAGCACGCGGTTCTGCTGCGAGAGCAGTTCCAAGGCGAAGTGTACCCCCTTTAGTTCGCGGCCGGGTATGCGCAGGTCGCGGGCGGTGGGCGTGCCGGTGGCTATGACGACGGCATCGTATTGTTCCGTTTGTTGTGGCAATGCCTCAACAGACTGGACGGGCACGCTATAGCGGAAGATGATTCCCTCGGCCTCCAACAAGGCAATGCGGCGGTCGATGACTGCCTTGTTGAGCTTGAAGTTGGGGATGCCGTAGCGTAGCAGGCCGCCGGCAGCCTCGTTCTTCTCTAACACGGTGACGGTGTAGCCCATCTGGTTGAGCGCATTGGCGGCAGCCAGACCGGCGGGGCCGGAGCCGATGACGGCGACATGCTTGCCGTTTCTGCCGGCGGGCACGCGTGGCTGGATATACCCTTCGCGGAAGGCGCCCTCGATAATGGCACACTCATTCTCGCGGTTGGTTGTCGGCTCGTGGTTAAAGCGGTTCAGAACGCAAGCCTTCTCACAGAGGGCAGGGCAGATGCGCCCGGTGAACTCGGGGAAGGGGTTGGTAGACGTGAGCAGGCGGAAGGCCAGTTTCCAGTCGCCGTGGTAGAGGGCATCGTTCCACTCCGGGGCTTTGTTGCCCAGCGGACAGGCCCAGTGGCAGAAGGGAACGCCGCAGTCCATGCAGCGCGAAGCTTGCTCGCGGCGCAGGTGCGAACTGAGCGTTTGCTCCACTTCGCCGAAGTCGTGGATTCTATCGTGAATAGGACGATAACCTGCCTCCTGGCGGTGTATCTCTAAAAATGCTTTCGGGTTTCCCATAATTATAAATGATTAATTAGCAATGAGCAATTCTAATTAATAGTCTCTCTGGATATCAGCAATCTTCTCGTGCAGGCGCTTCATTTTCTCCTCTTCGAGCACCCGTTTGTACTCTATGGGCACCACCTGGATGAAGTCATCGACGGTGTGCTGCCAGTCGTCAAGCATGCGTCCGGCCAGTGCCGAACCTGTGTGCAGATAGTGCTGGCGGATGAGTTCGAGCAGTTCCTTGCGCGACGTTGAATCCTCGACGAGCGACAACTCTACCATATCCATGTTGCAGAAATAGTCGAAGGTGTGGTGCGGATCGTAAACGTAAGCCAGACCGCCAGACATGCCTGCAGCGAAATTCCTGCCCGTGGGTCCGAGCACGACGACCCGCCCTCCTGTCATGTATTCACAGCAGTGGTCGCCGGCGCCCTCGATGACGGCGACGGCCCCAGAGTTGCGCACGCCGAAGCGTTCACCCACACGCCCGTTCACAAAGAGCTGGCCCGAGGTGGCGCCGTAGAGGCCCGTGTTGCCGGCGATGGTGTTTTCTTCAGCGCGGTAGTCCTCGCTTCGCCGTGACGGCGGAAGGATGCTGATGCGGCCGCCGGACAGCCCCTTGCCGAAATAGTCGTTGCACTCACCTTCGAGCTTGATGTTGAGTCCTTTCACTGCAAACGCTCCGAACGACTGGCCTGCAGCGCCTTTAAACTTGATGTTGATGGTATTGTCGGGCAGACCTGTCTCGCCATATTTCTTAGCTATGACACCACTGAGCATGGTAGTCACTGCACGATCGGTATTCTTGATGGCGTAGTCGAGCGTCACCTCTTCTTGTGTGTCGATAGCCTTCCGGGCTGCACGGATGATTTCCTCGTCCTTCACGCCTGCTACCTTTGTATATTCGCCACGGTCCCAATAGAGGGCCTTGTCTGTCTCTGGCTTGTGCAGCAGACGGGAGAAGTCGATGGTGCGCCATTTGGCGACAGTGGTACCGTTGGGCACTATGGTCTCGATGAGGTCAGTGCGGCCGATGATGTCCTTCAGATGCGTCACGCCGATCTCTGCCAGATATTCGCGCACCTGCCGGGCAAGGAATGTGAAGTAGTTGACAACATAGTCGGCACGGCCTTCGAAATGCTTGCGCAGCTCGGGGTTCTGTGTGGCCACCCCCATCGGGCAGGTGTTGGTGTTGCACTTGCGCATCATCACGCAGCCCAGCACGATGAGTGGAAGCGTACCAAACGAGAACTCGTCGGCCCCCAGCATCGCCATGATGATGACATCTTTCGCCGTCTTCAGCTGGCCATCGGTCTGCAGACGAACCTGATTTCTCAGCCCGTTTCTGACGAGCGTCTGCTGCGTCTCGGCCAGCCCAATCTCAGGCGAGATGCCCGCAAAGCGCATGCTCGAGGCAGGCGATGCCCCTGTACCGCCCTCCGCGCCGCTGATGACGATGAGGTCGGCCTTTGCCTTGGCCACGCCGGCCGCTATCGTGCCAACGCCGCTCTCAGCCACGAGTTTCACCGAGACGGCAGCGGTGGGGTTGATATTTTTTAGGTCGAAGATGAGCTGTGCCAGGTCTTCGATTGAATAGATGTCGTGATGGGGTGGGGGCGAGATGAGTGATATGCCTGGGATGGCGTTGCGCGTCTTGGCTATAATCTCGTTCACCTTAAAGCCGGGCAACTGTCCGCCCTCGCCGGGCTTGGCGCCCTGCGCCACCTTGATCTGTATCTCCTCGGCGTTAACCAGGTATTCGGCCGTTACGCCAAAGCGGCCGGAGGCTATTTGCTTGGTCTTGCTTGACAGGCTCACACCGTCCAGTTCTGTGTGATAGCGCGCATTGTCTTCGCCGCCCTCGCCGGTGTTGGAACGAGTGCCAAGTTTGTTCATGGCCAGCGCCAGTGACTCGTGGGCCTCGATGCTCAGTGCGCCAAACGACATGGCCCCGGTGACGAAGTGCTTGACGATAGACTCGACGGATTCTACAGCCTCATCCTCAGCCCCTTTCGCTAAGGAGAGGGGAGCAGATACTTTCTTAAAGGTGAGGAAGTCGCGGAGGAAAATTGGGGATTCCTTCTCATCCACCAGTTTTGACCACGCCTTGAACATCTCGTAGTCGCCGGTGCGGCAGGCCAGCTGTAACTTTGCAATCGTCTCGGGGTTCCAGGCGTGCTTGATGCCGTCCTTACGCCAGGAGAACTGCCCGTAGTTGGCGAGTGTCGGTGTGCCGTTGGTTGCAGTAATACTGCAACATACTGAACTGGCGCGCTGCAAACGGATGGCATCCCTTGCTATCTCTTTCAGGCCGATGCCGCCGATGGTGCTTACCTCTGTGCCGAAGTAGCGGCGCAGCAGGTCCTCGCCCAGCCCGATGCTCTCGAAAATCTTGGCACCGCGATAGGAGCGGATGGTGGAGATGCCCATCTTCGACATGATTTTCTTCAGGCCTTTGTCCACTGCCTGGATATAGTGCGCCTCGGCAGTGGCGTATTCCTCCTGAATCTTGCCACGCTTCACGAGGTCGTCGAGCACAGCGAACGTCATGTAAGGACAAAGCGCACTGGCTCCGTAGCCCAGCAGCAGTGCGGCATGCATCGTCTCACGAATCTCGCCGCTTTCCACAATCAGTGCGGTCTGTACGCGCTTGCCGACGCTGATGAGATAGTGGTGGACGGCCGAGACGGCCAACAGCGAGGGGATGAAAAACCAAGTCCCGGAGGCCCCTCCTTCTGCCCCCGAAAGGCTACGGGTAGGCGAGCTTTGCTCGGGAATGGGGGCTACATTAGCTTTATCCGTCAGAATGATGTAGTTGTAACCATCGTCAACAGCATTCTCAGCATCCTTGCATAGTTTGTCAAGGGCATGGCGCAAGGCTTCTGCAGCCTTCTGGTCTATAGTAGCCCCCATTCCCGAGCAAAGCTCGCCTACCCGTAGCCTTTCGGGGGCTGAAGGGGGGGCTTCTACTGTCATCGCCAGCTTTATGGTCTTGAATCCCTTATACCTTATGTTGCATAAAATATCGAGCTGCGTGTTGGTCAGTACTGGTTGCGGCAGTCGCACCATTTTGCAGTTAGAGGCATCGGGGGTGAGGATTTTAGTGCCAACGGCACCAATGTACTCCGTCAGCGACATCACCAGTTCTTCGCGTATTGGGTCGATGGCGGGGTTTGTGACTTGCGCAAACTGCTGACGGAAATAGTTGAACAGCAGTTGTGGACGGTCGCTGATGACAGCCAGCGGGGTGTCGTTGCCCATAGCGGCTACAGGCTCCTGCCCGGCAGTGGCCATGGGGATGATGGTCTTGTCAATATCCTCCTGTCCAAAGCCAAACATGACGAGTTTCTGTTGCAGGTTGTCTACGCCGTTGTCTATATGCCGTCCGCTTTTGAGTTTCTCCAGCTGAATGCGGTTGGTAGAAAGCCACTCGCGGTAGGGATGGGCCTTAGCCAACTGCTCTTTGATCTCGCCGTCGTAGTAGATTCTGCCCTCCTGGGTGTCGATGAGCAGAATCTTGCCAGGCTGCAACCTGCCTTTCTGCACTACGTCACTGGGTTCAAAGTCCATCACGCCCACCTCTGAGGCTACTACCATCATACCCTGACGGGTGATGGTGTAGCGGCTGGGGCGCAGTCCGTTCCGGTCGAGCATACCGCCGGCGTAGCGACCGTCGCTGAAGAGTAAGGCGGCCGGTCCGTCCCACGGCTCCATGAGGATGGAGTGATACTCGTAGAAAGCCTTCAGGTCTTCACTGATGGGGTTCTTGTCATTGAAGCTCTCGGGCACCAGAATCGCCATTGCCTGTGGCAGCGAGAGCCCGCTCATGGTGAGAAACTCGAACACGTTGTCGAGACTGGCCGAATCGCTCATGCCCTCCTGCACGATGGGCGAAATGTCGGCCCCCCATACGGCCCCCGAGGGGGCTTCATTAGTTTTGTGCGTGTGTACTATCGTATCCCCCTCGGGGGATGAAAGGGGGGCTCTCAAGAGCACGCTCTCCCTGGCCTTCATCCATCCCCGGTTGCCGCGGATGGTGTTGATTTCGCCGTTGTGGGCTAACAAGCGGAAGGGCTGGGCCAACGACCACGTAGGAAATGTGTTTGTGCTGAATCGTGAGTGCACCAGCGCCAGTCCGCTTGTCAGATAGGGGCTCGACAGGTCAGGGAAATACCGGCGCAGCTGTCCGCTGGTCAGCATTCCCTTATATATAATGTTTTTGGTTGACAGCGAGCAGATGTAGGGCAGACCAGCCCCACCCCCGGCCCCTCCCGCAGGGGGGAGGGGAGTAGATACTATATTGGCGAATCGCCGCTCTATCCTCTTCCTTATTACATATAATTTACGGTCAAGTTCAGAAACATTGCCCTGAAGGTAACCACTGCCCTCTCCTGTCGGAGAGGGGTCGGGGGTGAGGCTTCTTATGAATATTTGCTTGATGGCCGGTTCCACCCTCCGTGCCGCCTCGCCCAGCACCTCCGGACGGGTGGGCACCGTGCGCAGGTGCATCAGTTGCAGCCCCTCGCGCTCTATCTCCTCGAGCATCACCGAGAGAATCTTCTGCTGCTTGGCCTCGTCTTTAGGCAGAAACACGATACCCGTGCCGTAATGTCCCTTTTCGGGGACAGGAATGCCCTGTAGCAGGATATACTCATGCGGTATCTGAATCATGATACCGGCACCGTCGCCCGTCTTGTCGCGTGTCTCGGCACCGCGGTGCTCCATGTTTTCAAGCACTTTGAGGGCGTTGTCCACCAGTTCGTGGCTCTTGCCACCATGGATGTTCACCACCATGCCCACGCCGCATGCGTCGTGCTCGTATTCTGGCTGGTAGAGCCCCGTCTGCGAACCCTGTACCTTCTGTGCCCTCTGTGAACTGTCAAGTTTACTTTTTGTCATATTATCCTTCTTATATCTTTCGTTTTGTCTGATTTTGTGTGCAAAGGTAATTCAAAATGTCGGAATATACAAGAAAATTATAACAAAAGTATTCTTAAAATTCCGCCAAACTTACATTTTGTTACTAATTTTAATAAATTTGAATCAAAGTGTTATATGTAAAGGATTGCGATAGCACCCAAACTTTACATTTTGTCAGCGCACACAGTTTTTAAGATTTTATTTTGACACTTTCTGCTTGTCGAAACTGTTTTTAGCAGTACCTTTGCACCGACGAAACGTTTCGTAGTGTTAAACATTAAAAGGTATTAAGGTATGAAAAAGATTGAAGCAATCATCCGCAAAACTAAGTTTGAGGAGTTGAAGGAGGCACTGCTATCGTCGGACATCGACTGGTTTGAGTACCACGACGTGCATGGCATAGGTCAGAGCCGTCAGGAAAGGATATACCGCGGCGTACAGTATTCTACGGATGTTATTGAGCGCGTGGCTATCACCATTGTATGCCGCGACGTTATCATGCAGCCTACTGTTGCCGTAATATTAAAGGTGGCGCACACGGGGCAGGTGGGCGACGGTCGCATCTTTGTGAGCGATGTCATCGACACATGGAGCATCCGCACCGGCGAGAATGGCGACACAGTGCTGAGAGATAAAAAATAATTAGGGGAAACCCCTCCCGTCACTCCCCGAGGGGAGGGGATGACAACACAAAACACAAACATAAGACCCAATACCCCCGTTTAGGTCTTCCCCCTCGGGGGATTAGAGGGGGGCTACAATTATTATGGATACAATAGGATTATCACTCGATACCGTATGGATGCTGTTGGCAGCCATGCTGGTGTTTTGGATGCAGCCCGGGTTTGCCCTGTGCGAGGCTGGATTCACCAGGAGCAAGAACACCGTCAACATTTTGATGAAAAACTTCGTCGACTTCATGTTTGGCTCTTTGCTGTTCTTCTTTTTGGGCTTTGGCTTTATGTTCGGCTCTGAGGGGGCTGGCTTTATAGGTGCGCCAAACTGGGGCGACCTTTCATTTTACAAGGGCGATTTGCCCGTTGAGGGTTTCCTGATCTTTGAGACGGTGTTTTGTGCCACCAGTGCTACTATCGTCAGCGGTGCCATGGCCGAACGTACCAAGTTCTCTATGTATTTGGTGTATAGTGCGGTTATCTCGCTCTTGATATATCCCGTCGAAGGTCACTGGACATGGGGTGGCGGATGGTTGTGCAACGCTGCGGAGGATTCGTTTATGATACAGACTTTCGGCGACGTGTTTCACGATTTCGCAGGTTCGGCTATCGTCCATAGTGTAGGAGGCGTGTTGGCCTTCATTGGTGCCATTGCCCTTGGTCCGCGCCGTGGCAAGTATGGCAAGGACGGCAAGAGCCGCGCTATTCCCGGCCATAACCTGGCGATGGCCGCCCTGGGCGTGTTTATCCTTTGGCTCGGGTGGTTTGGCTTCAATCCCGGCTCTCAACTGGCAGCCTCGGGCGAGGTGAACCGTGTCGCCATCAGCCATGTGTTTCTCACTACCAACCTGTCGGCCGTGGCTGGCGGTACCGCTACCATGCTCCTCACCTATATGAAATATGGTAAGCCGTCGCTGTCGCTGACGCTCAACGGGGTGCTGGCCGGCCTTGTGGGCATCACGGCCGGGTGTGACCTTGTGTCGCCCGTGGGTGCCGTTGTCGTCGGTTTGGTGTGCGGTGTCGTGCTGGTCTATGCCATTGAGTTTATCGACCACCGCCTGCATATCGACGATCCCGTGGGCGCCAGCTCGGTACATGGCGTATGTGGTATCCTTGGCACGCTGATGACCGGCTTGCTGTCTACCTCTAACGGTGTTTTCTATGGTCACGGCTGGGGCTTTTTCGGTGCTGAGTGCTTTGGCATACTGGTAATCGACCTCTGGGCAGCGGTCTGCGGCATAGCCCTGTTCTATACTATCAAGAAGGTTCATGGCCTGCGCGTTGAGGAACGCATAGAGGATGAAGGTCTTGATATCTATGAGCATGGTGAGACGTGCTATAACTAATTTTTAAATCTTTTCAATCTTTGTAAAAAAGAACTCGTTGTGCATAACAATTTTATTTAATTACTTATGAAAAAGGTTGTTTTATTTGCAGTGGGTATGGTGCTTGGCAGCACCACCCTTGCTCAGGAGGAAATAGACACAAGCGTGAAAGCCGACTTCGTGAATGAATACATCTGGCGTGGCCAGAAGCTGGGCGACGTAGCAGTGCAGCCAACCTTCGGCGTAGGCTATAAGGGGCTGAGCCTGACGGCTTGGGGCAGCTACGGACTGTCAAACAAGGACGACGTGAAGGAGATGGACCTGACACTTGCCTATACCATCGGTAGACTGAACTTCGGTGTGACTGACTATTGGTTCTCATCTGGTCTCGACCCCGATGCTCGCTATTTTAAGTACGATGCCCACGGCACGAACCATCTCTTTGAGGCCAACGTCGGTTATGACTTCGGATTCGCTTCACTGCAATGGTACACCAACGTTGCTGGCAATGACGGTACAAATAAGGACGGCAAGCGGGCCTATAGCAGCTATTTCGAGGCAACTGTCCCGTTTACTTTATTCAGCGTCGGATGGACTGCTGCGGCCGGTGCCGTTCCTTTTGCCACCACTTCTTACGGTACGACAGGGTTCGCCGTCACCAATCTGACGCTGAGAGTAGCAAAAGACATCAAGGTGACTGACTCGTTCTCGATTCCCGTCTTCGGACAACTTACGGGCAATCCCTGTTCGCAGAAGGCCTACTTGGTGTTTGGATTTACATTACAACCATAATTTTATATGCAGACAAAATACATTTTCGTCACTGGCGGTGTGGTTTCTTCGCTCGGCAAAGGAATCATTGCCGCCAGCATCGGCAAACTGCTGCAGGCGCGGGGCTATAGGATAACTATCCAGAAGTTCGATCCCTACATCAATATCGACCCCGGCACGCTGAACCCCTACGAGCACGGTGAATGCTACGTGACGGAGGACGGCTTTGAGACCGACCTCGACCTGGGCCACTATGAGCGGTTTACCGGTGTTCGCACGACGCACGGCAACTCTGTCACCACGGGGCGCATCTACAAAACAGTCATCGACCGCGAGCGGCACGGCGACTATCTTGGAAAGACCATCCAGGTTGTGCCGCACATCACTGACGAGATTAAGCGGCGAATGAAAGCCCCCTCGGGGGCCGTGGGGGGGGCCGGGTCGCTATTCGTCATCTGTGAAATCGGAGGCACCATCGGCGACATAGAGAGCGCGCCGTTCATGGAGGCCATCAGGCAGTTGCGATGGGAGTTGGGACGTGATGCTGTTTGCGTTCATCTGACCTATGTCCCCTATCTGAAAGCTGCCGGTGAACTGAAGACCAAGCCTACGCAGCACTCCGTGAAGGAGCTGCAGGCGATGGGCATCCAGCCCGACATTCTTGTGCTGCGCACGGAGTGCCATCTCGAAGATTCGCTGCGGCTGAAGGTGGCCTCGTTCTGCAACGTCGACTTGGAGTGTGTGGTACAGAGCGAAGACATGCCGAGCATCTACGAGGTGCCTGTCAGCATGCAGCGTCAGGGGCTCGATGCAGCCATTCTTCGCAAGATGGGCATTCCCGTGGGAGAGCCGCCTGCCATGAAGCCCTGGCATACATTCCTCGACAAGCAGCGCCGGGCTACCCGTGAGGTTCACATCGGCTTAGTAGGAAAGTACGACCTGCAGGATGCCTACAAGAGCATCCGTGAAAGTCTGAACCTGGCCTGCATTTATAATGATGTGAAGGCCAAGATTCATTTCATCAACAGCGAGGACATCAGTAGTGAGACTGTTGGCCAACAGCTGTCCGGCATGGCGGGCGTGGTTGTCTGTCCGGGGTTTGGCCAGCGTGGCATTGAAGGAAAGATCATTGCGGCCCACTACTGCCGTATCCACGACGTGCCTACCTTTGGCATCTGCCTGGGCATGCAGATGATGGTCGTCGAGTTTGCAAGGAGCGTGATGGGCTATTCGGATGCCAACAGTGCAGAGATGGACAGCACGACGGAGCATCCCGTGATTGACCTCATGGAGGAGCAGAAGAACGTGACCAACCTGGGAGGCACCATGCGGCTTGGGGCCTACGAGTGCCAGCTTGCCGAAGGCAGCCGGGCCAGTGCGGCTTATGGCAATGAGCGACTGATAAAAGAGCGCCACCGACATCGTTATGAGTTCAACAACCAGTATAAAGAAGAATACGAAAAGGCCGGCATGAAATGCGTAGGCATCAATCCCACCGCTCATCTGGTAGAGATCGTCGAGATACCCACCCTGAAGTGGTATATAGGCACGCAGTTTCACCCCGAATACTCATCGACGGTATTGCATCCCCATCCCCTTTTTATGTCGTTCATTAAAGCTTGCATCTGATATGGAGGAGTTGAAGCACGAATGTGGTGTGGCGATGATTCGCCTGTTGAAACCCCTGGACTACTATGAACAGAAGTACGGCACGTGGGCATGGGGCTTCAACAAGCTTTACCTGATGATGGAAAAGCAGCACAACCGAGGCCAGGAAGGTGCCGGTTTTGCCACCGTCAGCATGCAGACAGAGCCCGGGCGGGAGTATATGTTTCGCGAGAAGGCCGAGGGCAAAGACGCCATTACCGACATTTTCTCACGCGTCACGCGGGAGATGGCGGGCGAACTGTATATGGGACATCTAAGGTATTCCACGACGGGTAAGAGCGGACTGCAATTTGTCCATCCCTTCCTGCGCCGCAACAACTGGCGGGCCAAGAACCTCTGCCTGTGCGGCAATTTCAACATGACCAACATCGACGAGGTTTTCCGGCGCATGGTGGCCCAGGGGCAGTCGCCGCGCATCTATAGCGACTCTTACATTACGCTCGACCTGATGGGCCACCGGCTGGACCGTGAGGTGGAGCGCAACTATGAGGAGGCAAAGGCGCAGGGGTTGGAAGGCCTCGACATTACGCGCTACATAGAAGACCACATAGACATGGCCCGCGTTCTACAAACGACGATGAAGGACTACGACGGCGGCTACGTGATGTGCGGACTGACGGGCTCTGGCGAGATGTTTGCCGTGCGCGACCCATGGGGCATCCGTCCCGCCTATTATTATCAGGATGAGGAGATAGTAGCAGTAGCCAGCGAGCGTCCTGTCATCCAGACGACGTTCGACTTGGATGATGAGCATATAAAGGAACTGAAGGCGGGAAATGCCCTGATTGTCAATAAGAGTGGACAGCTGACCGTTCATTCCCCTCTTCTGAAGCGAAGAAGTGGGCTTGAGGCTCCCTGTTCCTTCGAGCGCATCTACTTTAGCCGGGGCAGCGACTCAGACATCTATCGCGAGCGCAAGCGTTTAGGCGAACAGCTCGTCCCCACCATCATGCAAGCTATAGGAAACGATGTGGAACATACCGTCTGTTCCTTCATCCCAAATACAGCTGAGGTGGCTTTCTACGGCATAGTGGAAGGTTTCCGCCGGCTTGGTCACGACATACGTACCGAGAAGGTGGCGTGGAAGGATATCAAACTGCGTACGTTCATCGCCGAGGGTTCGGAGCGTAACGACCTTGCCGCCCATGTCTACGACATCACCTACGGCTCGCTGGAACCTTATGTTGACAACCTTGTCATCATTGACGACTCTATTGTTCGTGGCACCACGCTCAAGGAGAGTATCTTCAAGATTCTCGACCGTCTGCACCCGAAGAAAATCGTCATGGTCAGCTCTTCACCCCAGATACGCTATCCCGACTTCTACGGTATCGACATGGCGCGCCTTGAAGAGCTTTGCGCCTTCCGCGCTGCCATCAGCCTCATCCCCGGCTACTCAAGCCTCACCCCCGCCCCCTCTCGCTGGGGAGAGGGGAGTGGTAACACTCAAGGGCAGACTCTGCCGCCATTGATGGCTGAGGTTTACAGGAAGTGCAAGGATGAGCCGGAGAGGGAAAACCACGTGCGCCGTATATATGCTCCTTTTACGGTAGAAGAAATCAACAGGAAAATAGTGGAGATACTTCGGCCGGAGGGAATGCAGTCGCCGGTGGAGCTGGTATTTCAGAGCCTCGAAGGGCTCCACGAGGCCTGTCCCAACCATTGTGGCGACTGGTATTTTACGGGACGCTATCCTACGCCTGGCGGTGTGCGGCTGGTCAACCAGGCTTTTGTGAACTACGTAGAACAGACTTTAAAACTGCAATTATAACAACAGATGAAAAGAGCAACACTGATACTCGATGATGGGAGCCGATTTGACGGCTGGTCGTTTGGACACGAGGCCGACGCTGTGGGCGAGGTGGTATTCAATACGGCCATGACGGGCTATCCGGAGAGTCTTACAGACCCCAGCTATGCCGGACAGATACTTACGCTGACCTACCCGCTGATAGGGAACTATGGGGTTCCCTCCAACCTCCCCCGGCTGGCTGCCCCCCCCTCCAACCTCCCCCGACTGGGGGAGGCTATTGGCGAGCTTCCCCTTCTTGAAAGCGAGCGCATTCATGTTAAGGGCCTTGTGGTGGCCGACTTCAGCGAGCAATACTCACACTGGAACGCGGTGGAGTCATTGTCCGATTGGCTGAAGCGTGAGCAGATAGCCGCCATCACAGGCGTGGACACCCGCCGTTTGACGAAAGTGTTGAGAGAGCACGGCGTGATGATGGGTAGGATAAGCTTCAGCCCAAAGGAGGAGGAGACCGGAAACTTTCAAGACTACGGCCTAACAAACTGGGTGGAGCTGGTGTCGTGCCGCGAGAACGTCACCTACAACCGGGGGGCAGGCCACCGCGTCGTCCTTGTGGACTGTGGCGTAAAGGCGAATATCATCAGGTGTCTGCTGCGACGCGGCGTAGAAGTTGTCCGGGTGCCCTGGGACTACGACTTCAACCAGCTCGACTTTGACGGACTCTTTCTGGCCAACGGCCCCGGCGACCCGGAGCGCTGCGAAAAGACGGTGGAGCATATCCGCACTTTCCTGAACAATAAGGAGGTGCGCCCCCTGATGGGCATCTGCTTGGGCAACCAGCTGTTGGCACGGGCCGCAGGGGCAAAGACTTACAAGCTGAAGTACGGTCACCGTTCGCACAACCAACCTGTCAGGCAGGTAGGTACCAACCACTGCTACATCACTTCCCAGAATCACGGCTATGCCGTAGACGACAGGACGCTGACACCCGGTTGGGAACCTCTTTTTGTCAATATGAACGACGGTTCTAACGAGGGCATACGCCATAAGACCAACCCCTGGTTCTCGGCCCAGTTTCATCCCGAGGCCTGCTCTGGTCCGACGGATACGGAATGGATGTTTGATGAGTTTGTAAAAATGTTAGGCTAATGGAAACGAAAATTCAAAAAGTATTGCTTTTGGGCAGCGGAGCGTTGAAGATAGGCCAGGCGGGTGAGTTCGACTACAGCGGAGCCCAGGCCCTGAAGGCACTCAAGGAGGAGGGTATCCACTCGGTGCTCATCAACCCTAATATTGCCACGGTGCAGACCTCAAGAGGAGTGGCCGACACCGTGTACTTTCAGCCAGTGACGCCAGAGTTTGTAGAGCGTGTTATCGAGAAGGAGCGTCCCGATGGCATTATGCTCTCTTTTGGCGGGCAGACAGCCTTGAACTGCGGTGTAGAGTTGTATCAGAGAGGAGTGTTCGAGAAATATGGGGTACAGGTGCTTGGCACCCCCGTACAGAGCATCATCGACACCGAAGACCGCGACCTCTTCGTACAGCGGCTCGACGAGATTGGCGTGAAAACCATCCGTAGCCATGCCTGCCAGTCGGTGGCAGAAGTACGCAGGGCTGCCCACGAGCTTGGCTTCCCCGTGATTCTCCGTGCCGCCTATGCCCTCGGCGGCCTTGGCTCTGGCTTCTGCGACGACGACGCAGAGCTCGACAGACAAGCCGAAGAGGCCTTCTCATTCTCGCCTCAGGTGCTGGTAGAGAAGTCGCTGCGTGGCTGGAAGGAGATAGAATACGAGGTAGTACGCGACCGCTACGACAACTGTATTACCGTCTGCAACATGGAAAACCTTGACCCGCTGGGCATTCATACCGGTGAGTCTATCGTCGTTGCCCCAAGCCAGACGCTCACCAACGCTGAGTACCACAAGCTGCGTGCCGTGGCTATCAAGATTATACGCCACGTAGGCATAGTCGGCGAGTGCAACGTGCAGTATGCCCTCGACCCTGAGTCAGAGGACTACCGCGTCATTGAGGTCAATGCCCGCCTGTCGCGCTCCTCGGCATTGGCGAGCAAGGCCACCGGCTATCCCCTGGCCTTCGTTGCGGCCAAGCTCGCCCTGGGCTATGGCCTCTTCGAACTGAACAACACCGTGACGCGCACCACCTCCGCCTTCTTTGAGCCTGCCCTCGACTACATCGTAGTGAAGATACCCCGCTGGGACCTCTCCAAGTTTCACGGCGTGAGCCATCAGCTGGGTTCGTCAATGAAGTCGGTGGGCGAGGTGATGGCCATAGGGCGTACCTTCGAGGAGGCCATCCAGAAGGGTCTGCGCATGATAGGGCAGGGCATGCACGGTTTTGTGGATAACAAGCAGCTGCGCGTCAGCGACGTCGCCGATGCCCTAAGCCATGCTACCGACATGCGCATCTTCGTCGTTGCCAAGGCGCTCACAATGGGCTACACCGTCGAGCAGATACACGAGCTGACAAAGATTGACCGCTGGTTTCTCCACAAGCTGCGTCACATCGTCAACATTGACGAGCGGCTCCATGAGTTCCGTCAGCTGGCCGACTTGGCGGCATGTATGGAACCCATGGAACTGATGGAATACCTTGAGGCCCCTGAGTTTACTGACCTCCTGCGCGAGGCTAAGACCTACGGCTTCAGCGATTTCCAGATAGCGCGTGCTTTCGGCCTCGGTAGCCAGATGTCGATGGAGCAGGCCGGCCTTACCGTCCGCCAGTGGCGCAAGGAACTTGGAATCCTGCCTATTGTCAACCAGATAGACACGCTCGCCGCCGAATACCCGGCTCAGACCAACTACCTGTACCTCTCGTACCTGTGACTGTATGATTTCGTGAGTCTAAAATCGTCAAATAATTAAAATTCAACTTTCTTGAACATCGTTAAATAGTAAATAAACGTTATGTGTGGAATCGTAGCAATACTAAATGTAAAAGAACAGTCGCAGGCTCTGCGTGAAAAGGCCCTGCGCATGAGTCAGAAAATCCGCCACCGCGGCCCAGACTGGAGCGGCATCTATTGTGGCGGCACGGCTATTCTCGCCCATGAGCGTCTCTCTATAGTCGACCCGGAATCGGGCGGTCAGCCCCTCTACTCTCCTGACAGGAAACAGATATTGGCCGTCAATGGCGAGATATACAATCACCAGGACATACGTCGCCGCTTTGCCGGCCAGTATGACTTCCAGACGGGTAGCGACTGCGAGGTCATCCTGGCCCTCTACAGAAGCCTCACCCCCTCTCGCTGTGGAGAGGGGAGCGGATGCTCTGATATGCAAATATGCCAGATGTTGGAACAGCTCAGCGGCATCTTCGCCTTTGTGCTCTACGACGAGCAGCGCGGCGAATTCTTGATAGCCCGCGACCCCATCGGTGTCATACCTCTATATATAGGTTACGACAGCGACGGCACCGTCTACGTGGCCTCCGAGCTGAAAGCCCTCGAAGGCCAGTGTGAGCGTTACGAGCCATTCCTCCCCGGCCACTATTATTGGAGCCGTGAGTCCTGTATGCGGCGATATTATCGCCGCGACTGGTTTGACTACGCCGCCGTCAAGGACCATCCTGCCAGTGTCGAGGCTATTCGTGATGCCCTCACAGCGGCCGTCAAACGCCAGCTGATGTCAGACGTGCCTTATGGTGTGCTCCTCTCGGGCGGTCTTGACTCGTCGGTCATCTCGGCTATTGCTGAGAAATTCTCTGAACACCGTATCGAGGACGACTCCCAGACCCGTGCCTACTGGCCACGGCTGCACTCTTTCGCAGTAGGCCTGAAGGGGGCTCCCGACCTGGCTAAGGCCCGGCTGGTGGCTGACCATATCGGCACCGTCCACCACGAAATCAACTATACCATCCAGGAGGGGCTCGATGCCCTTCGCGACGTCATCTACTACATTGAGACCTACGACGTCACTACCGTCCGCGCCTCCACGCCGATGTATCTGCTGGCCCGCGTTATCAAATCGATGGGCATCAAGATGGTGCTCAGCGGGGAGGGGGCCGACGAGATTTTTGGCGGCTACCTCTACTTCCACAAAGCCCCGTCGGCCCGGGAGTTCCACGAGGAGACGGTACGCAAGCTCTCCAAGCTCCACCTCTACGACTGCCTCCGTGCCAACAAGAGTCTGTCGGCCTGGGGCGTAGAAGGCCGTGTACCCTTCCTCGACAAGGAGTTTCTTGACGTTGCCATGCGCACCAATCCTGAGGCAAAGATGTGTCCAGGATCAGTTATCGAGAAGCAGATTGTCCGCCAGGCTTTTGCCGACCTACTGCCCGAGGCCGTTGCTTGGCGACAGAAGGAACAGTTCTCTGACGGCGTAGGCTATTCGTGGATAGACACCCTCAAGCAGATCACTGCCGAGGCCGTCACCGACGACCAGATGGCCCATGCCGCCGAGCGCTTTCCTATCAATCCGCCGAAAAACAAAGAGGAGTACTACTACCGCGGTATTTTTGCCGAGCATTTCCCCAGCGACTCCGCTGCCCGCAGTGTGCCGTCGGAGGCCAGCGTAGCCTGCAGCACTGCCAAGGCCCTTGAGTGGGATGCCGCCTTCAGCAATATGAACGACCCCTCTGGCCGTGCTGTCAAGGGTGTACACGAGCAAGCTTATTGACAGGATGGTCGTCAGTCTCTTTGGCAGGGCGGCATGACTTTTCTATTTAGTCTCATCGCCCAGTATTTTTCACCCTTTAGGAAAGAAGACAAACAAACAGCCTGCCCCCTACTGCCCCCACTGTCAGCCTTGGCAAGGGGCAGTAGGAGCAGTCCATCATTCTGATGGCCATCCCTACGCGCGTAGGTGGGATAGTTCAGTTGTTTTCTGGCTTCAGCGATGCGTCACCCTGTCCACGAGTGTGCTTGTTAGCTTGAAAAATTTTCCAGAAAATAAATCAATTTCTGCCTACACACCTACATTTTCTCTCTAAACCGTTGTACATCAGTAAGATTACAAAAATTTTGCATACACTTTCCCTACATTTCCCTACACTGTTTTGGCCTATTTTGTAAATAAATCCGAAATCAACGTCACGTCAACGGCCCAAATGGTGTGCAATCAACGTATAAAATTGTGCAACAAACCGGGGTGGCCGGACTAAACAGGCAGGTTAGTTTCACACAAAACGAGCCTCGTTTGTGACGAAAGGGAGTCCCTTTTGCCAAAAAGGGACTCCCTTTTGAGCAAATTGAAGTTCTATTTATCCGATAATTTCTCCGAATATTCCAAATTAGTGTAGGGGAATGTAGGGAAAGTGTATGCAAAAAAATTGTAATCTCGCTCTTAGACAGCAGCTTACAGAGAAAATGTAGGCGTGTAGGCAGAAATTAAAAAAATTTTTTTGGATTATAGGGGAGGGGAAATGTCAAAATCGACAAAGTCAGGCGCGCATAGATGGGAAAGTTCAGCTATTTGATGTGATTTAACAATTTATGTCAGTTTATTGTTGCACGTTTGGAAAAAAAATTGTATATTTGCCACCAATAAACCACTAATCAGAAAAACAGAGTATGGGAATCATGAACCAATGGCTTGAAATCGGTGCCGTCGTGATACTGGTCATCATCGGCATCTTTATCTACCGCAGTAAATCACAATCTTAACACACATAAGCACTTATGAGTAAAATACCAACCCCCCACATCGGCGCCCAGGCTGGCGAGATAGCCAAAACCGTCATCATGGCGGGCGACCCCCTGCGCGCCAAATTCATGGCTGAAAACTACATCGACAACCCAGTTCAGTTCAACAACGTGCGCGGCATGTTGGGCTACACCGGCACCCATCAGGGCAAGCGTGTCAGCGTCATGGGTCACGGCATGGGCATACCCTCTATCGGCATCTATACCTACGAGCTGTTCAACTTCTACGACGTAGACACCATCATCCGCGTGGGCTCGGCGGGGTCTGTCAATCCCGACCTCCACGTAGGCGACCTTGTGCTGGCAATGGGTGCCTGCACCAACTCCAACTACGGCGTACAATACGAGCTGCCCGGCACCTTCGCCCCGATAGCCGACTTCGGCCTGTTGCGCCGCGCTGCCGATGCCTGCGACCAGATGGGCTACCGCTACATGGTGGGCAATGTGTTGTCGACAGACACGTTCTACTCTGAGAATGCTCACAACGACAAGTGGATGAACATGAAGGTGCTGGCCTTAGAGATGGAGGCTTCGGCCCTCTATATGAATGCTGCCCGCGCCGGCAAGCAGGCCCTGGTGGTGCTCACCATTTCCGACCATTTACTGACCGGTGAGGTGACGACCGCCGAAGAGCGGCAGACCACCTTTACCCGCATGATGGACGTAGCCTTCTCGCTGCTCTGACGCGCTGCTGCGATGTTGAACATGAGAATAGGCTTGGCCGCCCTGGTAGCGGCTTGCGTATGGAGCGCGCTGCCGGCTGAGGGTCAGACCCCCCAGCAGTGGCGCGACTCGCTGTCAACGCTCAGCAGGCAGATAGAACAGCAGCCGCGCTCCACCGACCTGAGGCTGAAGAAGGCGGCTGTCAACATAGAGTTGGGACAGTGGGACTATGCCGCCGACGAGTATGGCCGCGTGCTGGCCATAGACCCCGATAACCTGGCCGCACGCTACTACCGGGCCTACGCCAACAGCCACCGCCGCCAATACGCACTGGCCAAGAGCGACTACGAGACGTTTGTTAGCCGGGTGCCGCTCCACATGGAGGCGCGCCTGGGGTTGGCGATGGTCAACGAGAAGATGGGCCGCCGCACTGAAGCCATGGACCGTTACAACGAGTTGGTGGAGATGTTCCCCGACTCGGCACTCTGCTACGCCGCCCGTGCCGCCTTTGAAGCCACAATCGGGCAGTACGACACTGCACTCTACGACTGGCAGCAGGCCATCAGCCGCCAGCCCCTGAATGCCGACTATGTGGCCACCAAGGCCGAGCTGCTCATCAGCCTGGACCGTGGCGGAGAGGCCCGCAGCCTGCTGATGGAGGCAGTGGAGCGCGGCATAGCCTACGGGCTGCTGAAACCGTGGATAGACCGGTGCGGGCCGGCGACTCAAACCAAGAAACGATGAAACTTAGATTCAGTATAGAATATGGTACCCAGTGGGGCGAGAGTCTGCACGTGGCTCTCTGCTACCACAGCGCCGACGGTACCCGGCGCACCCAAAACCTCACGATGACCACCCAGGACGGCATGGCCTGGACGGTAGAGACGGCGGCCGTTGCCAGCCGTCAGCATCCCGTCAGCGCGGTAACTTACGCCTACCAGGTGGAGGATGCCGATGGGCATGTGCTGCGCCGTGAGTGGACGATGGTGCCACGCACCTACTGGTTCGACACCTCGTGCAACTACGTGTTCCACGACCAGTGGCGCGACGTGCCCCTCTGCGCCCATCTCTACACGCAGGCCTGCCAGACGACGCTCCATGCCCCTCACGCCGGGCAGGTGGAGGCGCGGCGGCTGCCGCTGTACCGTCGTACGGTGGTGTTCCGCGTGTCGGCACCGCAGTTGGAGGCCGGCCAGTCGCTGGCCCTCCTGGGCAGCCATCCCATGATGGGCAGTTGGAGCCCGGCCCGCTATCTGCGCATGGAGTATATCGGCCAGCACGACTGGATACTCTCAGTCAATATGGACGCCGTGCTGACACCCGTAGAATATAAATATGTGGTAGTAGACAGCCAGACCCACGAGCTGATAGCCTGGGAGGAGGGCGACAACCGGACGGTGGGCGACGAGATGGCCGACGGCGAGGTGCATGTGGCCTACGGCGGACTGCTCCGGCTGCGCGAGCGCACCTGGCGGGCCGCCGGCGTGGTGGTGCCCGTCTTCGCCCTGCGCAGCGAGCATTCCTGCGGTGTGGGCGACTTCGGCGACCTGCGGCGCATGGTGGACTGGGCCGTACTCACAGGCATGAAGGTCATACAGCTGTTGCCCGTCAACGACACCACCACCGACGGCCGCTGGCACGACTCCCATCCCTACAACATCACGTCGTGCTTTGCCCTGCATCCCCACTATCTGGACCTTGAGCAGACGGACGAGTTGAGCGACGCCAAGCGCATGACCGCCTATCGCCGCCAGCAGCGCGAACTGAATGCCCTGCCGGTGTACGACTACGAGGCTGTCCACCGCGTGAAGTCAGACTATGTGGCCGAGCTCTTTGCCGAGCAGGGCCAAAGGGTGCTCGCCTCCAAGGAATACCAGGCCTGGGCCACCGACAACGAGTGGTGGCTGAAACCCTACGCCGAATGGCGCGCCGCCCAATGGCCTGAGACATCGGCCGACCAGCAGCTGACCTGCTACATACAGTATCATCTGCACCTGCAGCTGAAAGCTGCCGCCGACTATGCCCGCCAGCAGGGCGTGGTGCTGAAGGGCGACGTGCCCATTGGCGTCAACCGGCAGAGCGTGGAGACGGCCATCCATCCCGAATTTTTCAACATGGACAGCCAGACGGGAGCTCCGCCCGACACCCATTCGCCGGCAGGACAGAACTGGGGGTTCCCGACCTACTGTTGGGAAAACGAGGAAATAACAGGCTGGTTCCGGCGGCGCTTCCGCTGGATGGAACAGTATTTCGACGCTGTGCGCATTGACCATGTGCTGGGCTTCTTCCGCGTGTGGGAGGTGCCTGGCGATGCCGTGAGCGGCCTGCTGGGCCACTTCTCGCCAGCGCTGCCCCTGACGGTGAGCGAGATAGAGTACTTCGGACTGCCCTTCCGGCGCGACATGTGTACCCGGCCATTCATCAACGACCGCGTGCTGGAGCGGCTCTTCGGCATGCACGCCCAGTACGTGCGCGAAACGTTTCTCACCGCCAGGGCCTACGGACTCTACGACCTCAAGGACGACTACGACACACAGCGCAAGGTGGCCCGCCACTTTGAAGGGCGCACCGACGAGAACAGCCTCTGGATCCGCGACGGGCTGATGCGCCTGGTGGCCAATGTGCTCTTCATTGAAGACCCTCGTCAGCCAGATATGTTCCACCCCCGCATCATGGCCTGGCAGGAGACCGTCTACGAGGCACTCAACGGCGACGAGAAGGACGCCTATATGAGGCTCTACAACAACTACTACTACCAGCGCCACTCCATGTTCTGGGGCCACAAGGCCATGCTCCGGCTTACCGACGTGCTTGGCGACACGAGCCTCATGGTGTGTGCCGAAGACCTGGGGCTGCTGCCCGGCTGCGTGGCTCCTGTGCTCGACGCCCTCCGCATACTGAGTCTCGAAATACAGACCCTGCCCAAGGAGAGCGGCTACGAGTTCAGCCACATAGATGCCAACCCCTACCGCTCGGTCTGCACCATCGCCACTCACGACATGGCTACGCTCAGGCAGTGGTGGGAGGAGAACCCGGAGCGCACCCAGCGCTACTATGTCACCATGCTGCAGAAGGAAGGACGCGCGCCCGATCATCTGCCGGCCCATATCGCCGAGGAAATCATAGCCCGCCACCTCTACTGCCCGTCCATGCTCTGTCTGCTGTCGCTGGCCGACTGGCTGGCTATGGACGGCGAACTGCGTCGCAAGAATCCCCGCGAGGAGCGCATCAACCTACCCAGCGACCCGTATAACCGCTGGCAGTACCGCATGCACCTGACTATAGAGCAACTGATGGGTGAAGACCACTATAACACGAAGTTACGAACAATGATAACCCGCAGCAAGCGATGAAAACGTCAGAGAACTTTTCACCATATACGACTTTCATATTCGACCTCGACGGCACACTGCTCGACACGCTCGGCGACCTCGCCGCTTCGGTCAACTACGCCATGAGCCGTCACGGCATGAGGACGTATTCCACCGGCGAAGTGCGGATGATGGTGGGCAACGGGGTCGTGAAGCTGATAGAGCGTGCCGTGCCCGGCGGCAGGGAGAATCCCTACTTTGAGGCGGCCCTTGATACCTTTCGTCAGCACTACCTCCAACACTCGCTCGACACCACCAGGCCATACGACGGCATCATCGACATGCTCGGTGAACTGAAGCAGAGGGGCTGCCAGACGGCGGTGGTCAGCAACAAGTTTGACGCTGCCACCAAGTCGCTGTGCCGCCACTTCTTTCCTACGGCCATCGATGTGGCCATTGGCGAGCATGAGGCTGAGGGCATACGCCGCAAGCCGGCTCCCGATACCGTGATGGAGGCCTTGCGGCAGTTAAAGGCCGACCCTGCCCGTGCCGTCTATGTAGGCGACAGCGATGTCGACATCGACACAGCCGCTGCCAGCGGCCTGCCCTGCATCAGCGTGCTGTGGGGATTCCGCGACCGCCACTTCCTCGAGGCCCACGGTGCCACCACCTTTGCCGCCAGTCCAGCCGACCTGCTGAGGTTCCTATAGATACAACTGTACGCTGAGGGCTAAGTAGAAGGCCAGCTCCACCAGCAGGCAGACGGCGCCACAGCAGTCGCCGGTGTAACCGCGCAGGCGGTTCCAGATGAGTCGGTAAAGGAAGTACATGACCAAGCAGGGCGCGAAGATAAGCGTTGACCACTCCACACGGCCACCCATCAGCCAGAGGAAAAGCAGCAAGGGCAGCAGCCCCTGAACGGCCAGGCCTATGCCGGCGGCCGTGGAGGGCCGCCGGTAGACGGTGCGGTTCTTGGCGGTGGCCTCGGTGCGGGCATAGGGCATCATGAGCAGCAGTTGCGACGTCGCCATCTTGGCAAAGGGGTCGGCGGCGAGGACGGCCAGCGGGGCTACGTCTGCGGGCATGTACATCAGGGTCGTAGCTGTCAGTGCCAGATAGAGCAGCAGCGCCAGGACGCCGTAGGTGCCTATGCGCGAATCTTTCATGATGGCCAGTATGCGCTCGCGGTCGGTACCGCCGCCGCCAAAGCCGTCGAAGAAGTCGGCCAGTCCGTCTTCGTGCAGTGCGCCGGTGGTCAGCATGCGCAGGACGATGGCCAGAACGACAGCCACGGGATAGGGCATCACCATCGGGCCGAAGTAGAGCGTTGCCGCCATGATGCCGCCGGTGAGCCAGCCCGCCAGCGGCCACCATTCTACGGCGGCGGCATACGACGTCTTAGGCGGCTGGTAGACGCGCCAGAAGGGCAGGCGGGTGAACAGTATGAGGGCTGCCCAGAGGTTGTCGTACCATCTAAAAGTATTTAGTGATTTCAGCATCTTTGAAATTGTTCATTTCGTTCATCATGCGGGCCGCGCTGTCAACGATGGGGAAGGCACACAGTGCGCCGGTGCCCTCGCCTAAGCGTAGTCCCAGGTTGAGCAGCGGGCGGGCTCCCATGAAGCTGAGCATGCGCCCGTGGCCGCTCTCGTCGCCGCAGTGGGCAAACACCATGTAGTCCTGGGCGGCAGGGTAGAGACGGGTAGCCGCCAGCGCACAGGCCGTCATGATGAAGCCGTCTATTAATATAATAAGGTGGTGCTCGGCAGCCCGGAGCATGGCCCCAATGGCCGCTGTCATCTCGTAGCCGCCGAAGTAGCGGAGGGGGAGATGGGGGTTATAGGGCTCACGGGCCTCATAAGCCTTGTAAGTCTGGACGGCCTCTTTAAGTACGGCGTACTTGTGGCGAATACCTGCATTGTCGAGACCGGCACCGGCACCTATGCACTCCTCAAGAGGGATGTGGCAGTACAGGTGCATCCAGATGCTCGACGGCGAGGTGTTGCCAATGCCCATCTCGCCGATGCTCAGGATGCGGCAGCCCTCCTGTCGGCAGCTGTCCACCAAGTCGGCACCTGTCAGCAGTGCCTGTTCGTACTCGCCGGCGGTCATGGCGGGGCCGTGTAGGAAATTGTTGGTGCCGGGGGCTATCTTGCGGTCAATGATACCCTCTACGTGGCTGAGGTCGTGATCGACCCCTACATCGACGATGCGTAGGTGGAACCCATGTTGGCGGCAGAACATGTTGACACCGCCGCCGCCATGGGTGAAGTTGACCATCTGCTGCCAGGTGACGTCGCGGGGCGACACGCTGACCCCCTCACGCTCAATGCCGTGGTCAGCGCCCAGCAGCAGGTGGCAAGGGTGGTCGAGTCGCGGGGTCAGCGTCTGCTGGACGAGGCATAGTTGCATGGCCAGTTCCTCCAGGCGGCCTAATGACCCCTTGGGCTTGTTCAGGTTGTCAATCTTCTGCTGGATAGACTCGAGTAGGGCGTTGTCCACCGGTTGTATGTTGAAAGTCTGCATATCTTATTTTATTTTTACCGCAATGCCGCTCACCATGAGCACTACTCCGTCGGCGCGGCCGGCAATATACTGGTTCATCCATCCCTCGAGGTCGGTGAACTGCCGCTGCAGGGCATTGTCGCTGATGCCGCCACTGCCTATCTCGTTGGTGACAAAGATGAAGGTGGCATCCTGCGACGTGAAGCGGTCGAACTCCGCCTTGGCCTGCCGCAGCGTCGCGTCAGTGTCTGACGTGTCGAAAAAGAAGTTGGTGAGCCACAACGTCACGCAGTCGATGACCACCACGCGCCCGGCAACGTCGTGCCGGCTCAGCCAGCGTTCCTCTTCGATGTTCGTCCACTGCGGGCCGCGCCGCTCCTGGTGGCGGCGGACCCGCTGGCGGAACTCGTCGTCCCAGATGTGGGCTGTGGCTAAGTAGACGGGCTCAGCGGTCAGGCTAAGAGCCAGCTGCTCAGCGTAGCTGCTCTTGCCCGACCGCTGTCCGCCGGTGATAAGTATGATGCGCCCCATGGCTTCTCAGACGGGGTTGTTCTCGGCAAAGATGGCCATTCGCTCGTCCAGCTGCTGGTACTGATGGTCTTCTATGAAAGACGTGCATACGCGCAGACCTTCCTGATGGGAGCCGGTAGTGACGAGGCAGATGGCCGACACACCGTAGTACATCAGTTCGCGGGCCAGTTGTCCGCTGGTCATGCCCTTGTAGCCTATGGTGAAATAGAACCCGTCGGCCACCGGACGGTCGAGGTCGCGGTCGTAGACGATGTGGAAACCGTGTCTGAGGAAGATGTCCTTCAACTTGCGGGCACGGTCGCCGTAGACCTTGACCTCGTTGCGGAAGTTGTATTCGCCGTCGCAGGCCGCACGGAACATGGCGGCCAGGGCGTACTGTGCCGAGTGGCTCGTGCCCGACGACAGGGCATAGAGCATGCGGGTGGAGAACACCAGCCCGAAGGGCAAACCTTCATAGCGACTGGCAAGGTCGGGGTAGTGGCGGCGGAACAGCTTGTCGCTGATACACACCACGCCGATGCGCTCGCCGGCATAGCTGAAAGCCTTGCTGCCAGAGATGAGCAGCATGTAGTTGTCGGTATAGCGCGCTACCGAGGGCTGGTAGGGCGGCTGGAAGGGGGTTGACAGGTCTTGCCGGAAATCCATGGCGAAGTAGGCCAGGTCTTCCATCACGATACAGTCGTACTGGGTGGCCAGTTGGCCGATGGTCTGTAGCTCCTGTTCGGTCAGGCATACCCATGAGGGGTTGTTGGGGTTGGAGTAGACAATTGCGCAGATATTTCCACGGCTGAGGTAGGACTCCAGCTTGGGGCCTAACTTGTAGCCTCGGAAATCGTACACGTCGAAGGTCTCGAAACTGACGCCCTGAACCTGCAGCTGCATCTTTTGTACGGGGAATCCGGGGTCGATGAAGAGCACGGTGTCCTTACTGTGGTCGGCCTGCGAGCAGGTGAGGAACGAGGCGAACGTGCCCTGCATGCTGCCCGTGACGGGCACACACCCCTCAGGGGCTATGTCAACATCGATGAAGGCTTTGACAAAGCGTGAAGCCTGACGTTTCAGTTCGGGGTACCCCTGGATGTCGGGGTAAGAGTGGGCAATGCCATCCTGCAGGGCTTTGATCTGGGCATCGACGCCTACCTTTGCCGCCGGCAGTCCGGGAATACCCATCTCCATCTTGATAAACTCTACGCCGCTCTGCTTTTCAGCGGTGGCCGCTACCTGCTTCACTTCGCGGATGGTGGCTTTGGCAAAGTCCTGAATGCCCATCTGGGCTATCAGGCTGTCGACGGTAGCTTTGTTAATAGGTGTAGGTCTCATGGCCCGGCATTAGTCTAAGTGGAAAACCTCTTCGAGGGGGATGCTCACGGGCGAGTTGTCGGGGTTCACTTCCATGATGTCAGCCATCATGTCCCACCAGCGCTGGGTGACGGGGTCCACGTTCTCGGTGTCCTGCGAGTTGCCCTCTTTCGAACATTCCTGGTAGGCGAAGAGCAGGTTGGTGTCGCGGTCCCAGTAGATGCTGTAGTTGCCTACGCCCTGCTCCTTGATCATCTCTACCAGCTCGGGCCAGATGGCGGCGTGCCGCTTCTGATACTCTTTCTCGCAACCGGGCTTCAGTTTCATTTTAAATGCAAATCTGCGTGTCATAATTGTTTTAATCTTTAAGTGATAAATAATAACCTAATTTATATAGCTTGAATACAGTCAGGTTGGGGTGGCTGCCGCACAGCAGACGACGCTCGGCCGAGCGGAAGAGCCTGTGCCACAGGCGTATCAACGACTTGACGACCCCCAGGTGGATGTTGTCGGTGAACGTGAGCATGCGTGAATAGCCCTGCAGCTCGTGGCGGAACTGATAGAGTGTGCGCAGCCCCTCTTCGGTCTTGCCGACGAAGCGGGCATTGTCCTCGAAGGTGAGAAAGCTGGCCGGATTGTCGATGTGCGTGATGCTGATGCCCTGAGCCTTGAGGGTTTTGCCGAAGAGTACATCCTCGTAGCCGTAGCGGCGGAACCGCTCGTCGAGGGGGTGCGCCGTCATAACGGCTCGGCTGATGAGGAAGTTGCCTGTGTGGAAATGCTGAAAAGGGCGCGTGCGCCTGGCTTCGGGCCTGTGCTCCGGCTCACATTGCTTCTCATACAGGTAGCGCAGAGACGACGGCTCGCCAGAACCGACGCTGTAACCGCCGTAGACAACGTCGCCATGGCTCTGCAGGTAGGTTTCGACGAACCGTGGGTTGGTGATGCTCATGTGACTGTCGAGGAACAGCAGCCAGGGGTACTGGGCTTCGCGTGCCAGGAAATTGCGGATGGCGGCGCGGCCAATGTTCCCGGCGCGGGCTATGAAGCGACAGCCAGGCAGGGCCTCTACACGACGGCAGCGCTCAACCATGCCGCGGTCGGTGGAGCCGTCGTCAGCCACTATCAGTTCATAGCGCAGGCCGGCCACCGCATCGGCCTGGCGGCATAGCTCAGTGGCCAGCGATGTGCAGTCGCTGTTGTAGGTGGGAATGAGTATCGAGAGCGCACGCTTTTCCATATTCAGCGCCAAAAGTACGAAAAAGTTGGGAGTTAAGAGCTATGAGTTAGGAGTTTTTAGCAGTAAAAAGAATAAAAAAAGTTAAAACGCGGCATTAACTCCTAACTCCTAACTTTTAACTCCCAACTTTTTCGTAACTTTGCACCCGCTTCCACGAGATGGAGGCATGAAATTCAAATTTAAACATTTATACATTTAAAATTTTAAAAATTAATGGCAACAAAAATCAGATTGCAGCGCGGCGGTCATAAGGGCTATGCTGTTTACCGCATTGTCGTCGCCGACGCAAGAGCACCACGTGATGGTCGTTTTACTGAAAAGATTGGTATGTACAACCCCAACACCAATCCTGCCACAGTAGAATTGAATTTCGAACGTGCACTTTACTGGGTTGAGGTTGGTGCCCAGCCCACAGACACTGTACGCAACATTCTCAGCCGTGAGGGCGTGTATCTGATGAAGCACCTGCGTGGTGGCGTCAAGAAGGGCGCCTTCGACGAGGCTGCTGCCCAGAAGAAGTTCGAAGCCTGGAAGGCTGACAAGCAGAATGGTCTGAACAAGATTGCCGCAGCTGAGGCTAAGGCCAAGAAGGACGCTGCTGCCAAAGCCCTGGATGCCGAGAAGAAAGTGAATGAGGAAATAGCCAAGAAAGTGGCCGAGAAGAAGGCTGCCCTCGCTGCCGCCAAGGCTGAGGAAGAGGCTGCCAAGGCTGCCGAGGCTGCTGCCGCTGAGGCTCCTGCCGAGGCATAAGGCGCACCTCTCGTTCGCAGAAACACTGACTGGACATCGGGCATAGCTCAGTGTCCAGTCGTTTTCTTTTTTGTTAATGGAAAATGGAGATATTGTCATATCGACATATCGGTAAAAACGAAATAAATCATGAACATATCGTATAAATGGCTGAAAGACTACGTTGACTTCGAACTGACGCCGCAGCAGGTCTGCGACGCCCTGACGTCGACAGGGCTGGAGGTAGATGCCCTGGAAGAGGTACAGAGCATTCGCGGCGGATTGAAAGGCCTTTATGTGGGCCAGGTGCTGACGTGTGAGCCTCACCCCAACAGCGATCACCTGCATGTGACAACCGTCGACCTGGGCAAGGGCGAGCCGAGCCAGATAGTCTGCGGGGCACCCAACGTGGCCGCCGGACAGAAGGTGATTGTGGCTGACCTGGGCTGTGTGCTCTACGACGGCGACAAAGAGTTTCAAATCAAGAAGTCAAAGCTGCGCGGCGTAGAGTCGTGCGGTATGATCTGTGCCGAGGACGAGATTGGCGTGGGCACGTCGCACGACGGTATCATTGTGCTGCCCGATGACGCACCGATAGGTCAGCCTGCCGCCGAGTACTACAACCTGGAAAGCGACTGGCTGATAGAGATAGACATTACCGCCAACCGTGCCGACGCACTGAGCCACTGGGGCGTGGCCCGCGACTTGTATGCCTGGCTGAAGCAGAACGGCTACCAGACCAGCCTCCATCGCCCGTCGGTTGATGGCTTCGTTGTCGACAACGAAGAACTGCCCATCGATGTGGTGATAGAGAACACTGAGGCCTGTCGCCGCTATGCCTGCGTGAGCATTACGGACTGCGAGGTGAAGGAGTCGCCTGAGTGGCTGAAGACACGCCTGACGACCGTCGGCCTGCGTCCTATTAATAATATTGTAGACATTACAAACTACATCATGTTTGCCTACGGCCAGCCGTTGCATACGTTTGATGCCGATATGGTGACGGGCCACAAGATTGTGGTCAAGACCATGCCTGAGGGTACACCCTTCCAGACGCTGGACGGTGTGGAGCATAAACTCTCTGACCGCGACCTGGCTATCTGCAACACCGAGGAGGCTATGTGCATAGCCGGTGTGTTTGGCGGTAAGGGGTCGGGCACGTATGAGACCACTAAGAATGTGGTGCTGGAGTCGGCCTACTTCCATCCCACGTGGATTCGCAAGTCGGCACGCCGTCACGGTCTGTCGACCGATGCCTCGTTCCGCTTTGAGCGTGGCATAGATCCCAATGGCGTTATCTACGCCCTGAAGCAGGCTGCCATCATGTGTCGTGAACTGGCCGGCGGCAAGGTGTCGATGCAGATACGCGACGAGTATCCTGTAAAAATGGACGACGCTCGTGTTGAACTGAAGTATAGCTACGTTCACTCGCTGGTAGGTAAGGATATTCCTGTGGGCACGATTAAGAGCATCTGCGAATCGCTGGAGATGAAGGTGGTAGCAGAGACAGCCGACGGACTGACGCTCGATATTCCTGCTTACCGTGTAGATGTACAGCGACCCTGTGACGTGGTGGAGGACATCCTGCGTATCTACGGATATAATAATGTGGAAATACCTACTCAGCTGAAGTCAAGTCTCGTCATAAAGGGCGATGAGGACCGTAAGCACAAGCTCCAGAATCTGGTCAGTGAGCAGATGGTGGGTGAGGGCTTCAACGAGATACTCAACAACTCGCTGACCAAGGCTGCCTACTATGACAACACGGAGTCGCTGGTTAAGATTATGAATCCTCTGTCGTCAGATCTTAACGTTATGCGGGGAACACTTCTCTACGGCGGGTTGGAAAGCATTGCCCACAACGCCAACAGAAGAAACCAGAACCTGCGGTTATTCGAGTTCGGCAACGTCTATAGCTTCTCGCCAGAGAAGCAGAATGATGACGACCCTATGCAGGCCTATAAGGAGCAGAACCACCTGGCACTCTGGGTGACGGGACGCCGCGTGGAGGGTTCGTGGGCCCACCAGAATGAAGACTCTTCATTCTATGAGTTGAGTGCCTATGTGGAGAATGTCCTGCGCCGCATTGGTCTGAAAGCTGGTGTTACGGTGCGCAAGAAGTCAGAAAACCCCATCTTCTCTGCAGGCATTGCTATCGAGAATCGTGGCGGTAAAGTGCTTGTCGAACTGGGTGTACTGACCAAGAAGCTGCAGAAGCAGTTTGGCATAGACAACCCTGTGTACTACGCAGAGATGAACTGGACACAGCTGATGAAGGTGACAAAGAAGAACGAAGTGACCTTTACGGAGGTGCCTCGATTCCCGGCCGTCAGCCGTGACCTGGCTCTGCTGGTAGACAAGGCCGTAGAGTTTGCTCAGATAGAGCAGATAGCGCGCCAGTCGGAGAAGAAACTCCTGAAGCGTGTCGAGCTGTTCGATGTCTACGAGGGCGACAAACTGCCTCAAGGCAAGAAGTCGTATGCCGTGAACTTCATACTGCAGGACGAGGAGAAGACAATGGGCGACAAGCAGATTGACGCCATCATGCAGAAGCTCATAGCCAACCTGAAGAAACAACTCGGAGCAGAACTGCGCTGATTTGACAAAAGGCCAATTTCACCATTTGACCATTGTCATCGTCAATTGTAACAAAGTTAAAAAGTATAATAGAAAAATCAAACAATGGGAAGAGCATTTGAATATCGTAAGGCTACAAAGCTGAAGAGATGGGGCCACATGGCCAAGACATTCACCAAGATTGGCAAGCAGATTGCCATTGCTGTCAAAGCCGGAGGCCCCGATCCTGACATGAACCCCGCACTGCGCGCCTGCATTGCCAACGCCAAGCGCGAGAACATGCCGAAGGACAACATCGAGCGTGCCATCAAGAATGCCATGGGCAAAGACCATGCCGACTATAAGGAAGTGACCTACGAGGGATACGGCCCTCACGGCATCGCCGTCTTTGTAGAGACGCTGACCGACAACACCACCCGCACCGTGGGCGACGTTCGCTCAGTGTTCAACAAGTTCAACGGTAACCTGGGCACTCAAGGCTCACTGTCGTTCCTCTTCGACCATAAGGCCGTGTTTACCTTTAAGAAGAAGGACGGCTTGGAGATGGATGAGCTGATACTCGAACTGATAGACTTTGGTGTGGAAGACGAGTTCGACGAGGACGAGGAAGAGGGTAGCATCACCATCTATGGCGACCCCAGCAGCTTCGGTGCCATACAGAAGTACTTGGAGGAGAACGGCTTCGAGGTGACTGGGGCTGAGTTCACCCGCATTCCGAACGACCTGAAAGACGTCACTCCTGAGCAGCGCGAGACCATTGACAAGATGGTGGAGAAACTTGAGGACTTCGACGACGTCCAAACGGTTTACACCAATATGAAACCCGAGGAAGCCGTGGAAGATTGATGAATAGCAATAAAAGGCGGAGAGTTGTTCTCCGCCTTTTTTGTGACCAGTTACTTGTAGTCCTTCTCGGTGTAGGTTGTCTCGAAAAGCACCACATTGGGGTTCTTTTCAGAGTGATAGGTATAGGTGAAGCGGTAGCCCGCCTCCTTATAAGCTATCATCGACGTGGAATTCTTCAGCTCAGACAATAAAGCCTCACGGGCCATGTCATTATTCATGACACCCACGCTGTCATATTCATTCAGAAAAGTGTAGTAATAACGTAACGTGTGAGAAGCTACCTCGAAGGTGAGACTGTCCATTCTCAGGTTTTTAGCAATGATGGCGGGGCAGTTTTTCTGGGTGTAGAGCTTGGCTTCCTTGGTTGCCCTCTCTTCAAGGGAATCCTGACACGCGGTCAAAAAAGTGGCCGATAAGGCCAGCAAAATCATTTTCTTCATCGTTGTTATGCTTTTTCTGCTGCAAAGTTACAAAAAAAACCTAAATAATACCATAAAAGTCATTTTTTTATTGTATCTTTGCAAATCATTTTCAAAAGCATCAAGATGAACAATATAAGGAACTTCTGCATCATAGCACATATAGACCACGGTAAGTCTACCCTGGCTGACCGTTTGCTGGAGGCTACCAACACCATTCAAGTGACTGAGGGCCAAATGCTTGACGACATGGACCTGGAGCGTGAAAGGGGTATCACCATCAAAAGCCATGCCATCCAGATGGAGTATATGCGCCATGGCGAGAAGTATGTCCTTAACCTGATAGATACTCCGGGACATGTAGACTTTTCTTATGAGGTGTCGCGAAGTATTGCCGCCTGCGAAGGTGCCTTGCTCGTTGTCGATGCCACCCAGGGGGTACAGGCTCAAACCATCTCTAATCTCTATATGGCCATCGACCACAATCTGGAGATTATTCCCGTTATCAACAAAATCGACATGCCGTCGGCTATGCCCGACGAAGTGGAGGACGAAATCGTTGACCTTATAGGCTGTGAGCCCTCGGACATCATCCGCGCCAGCGGCAAGACGGGCGAAGGAGTGGGGGAGATACTCGATGCTATCGTCGACCGCGTGCCTCATCCAGAGGGCGATGCCGATGCCCCGCTACAGGCCCTGATATTCGACTCTGTGTTCAACTCGTTTCGAGGTATCATCGCCTATTTCAAGATTGTGAACGGCTGTATCCGCAAGGGTGACATGGTGAAGTTCTTCAATACGGGCATGGAGTATGATGCCGACGAGATAGGTGTACTGAAGATGGACATGATACCTCGGCAGGAACTAAAGACTGGCGACGTGGGTTACATCATCAGTGGTATCAAGAACTCAAAGGAGGTGAAAGTGGGCGACACCATTACTCACGTGGACAATCCATGCTCGGTAGCCATTGAGGGCTTCCAGGAGGTAAAACCGATGGTGTTTGCCGGTGTCTATCCTATTGACCCTACAGAGTATGAGAACCTGCGGGCATCGCTGGAGAAACTACAACTTAACGACGCTTCGCTGACTTTCATGCCAGAATCGTCGGTGGCCTTAGGCTTCGGTTTCCGTTGCGGATTCCTGGGATTGCTTCACATGGAGATTATTCAGGAACGTCTGGATCGTGAATTTGACATGGATGTTATCACTACCGTGCCTAACGTCTCGTATATCTGCTATACCAAGCAGGGTGAGGTCAAAGAGGTGCATAACCCTTCCGGATTGCCTGACCAGACGCTGATAGATCACATTGAGGAGCCTTATATCCGTGCCAGCATCATCACCGCTGCCGACTACATCGGCCCTATCATGACGCTATGCCTTGACAAGCGCGGTGAACTGATTGACCAGCAGTATGTTTCGGGAAACCGCGTGGAACTGCACTTTATGCTGCCACTGGGTGAAATCGTGATTGACTTCTACGACAAGCTGAAGTCTATATCAAAAGGCTATGCCTCCTTCGATTATCACATCGACTCGTTCCGCCCGTCGAAACTTGTCAAACTCGACATCCTGCTCAACGGCGAGCCGGTAGATGCACTCTCAACCCTTACGCACCAGGACAATGCTGTGTCGTTCGGGCGGCGCATGTGCGAGAAACTGAAGGAACTGATACCGCGGCAGCAGTTCGATATAGCCATCCAGGCAGCCATCGGTGCCAAGATTATAGCGCGCGAAACGGTGAAGCAGGTGCGCAAGGACGTGACGGCAAAGTGCTATGGCGGCGATGTCAGCCGAAAGCGCAAACTGCTTGAGAAGCAGAAACGTGGAAAGAAGCGCATGAAGCAGATAGGTAATGTGGAAGTACCTCAGAAAGCATTTTTAGCCGTCTTGAAACTTGACTGATAACCATATTCGTTTAAAACTAATAATCCTAAAAAGAGATAAGGAGGAACATAAACTATGCCAACCATCAGCATCGCACCGCGAGACGTAGCCCGCGAATTGGCTCGACGTTATAGTACAATGACCCACGACGAACTGGATTTGCTGGAGAGCATTCTGGTTGCAAAAAAATATGCTAAGAACGAAAAGATACTCGGTGAGGGAGAAGTCTGTGAGAATATCTACTGGATTGTAAAGGGACTCGTGCGCCAGTTTTATTATAAGAACAAAAGGGAACTTACGGAGTATATGGCCACTGAGAACACCATCTGCATGTGTATCGAAAGCCTGTTTCGTGAGCAGCCTACAAAATTGCAGATAGTAGCACTTGAGCCTACTATCCTTTATTGCCTGCCAAAGGCCAAACTGGAGGCCGTGGCAATGAAGAGTGTGAACATACAGATACTTTACCGCAAAATCTTGGAGGAAAGCCTCATCCTTAGTCAGATTCGTGCAGACATGCTCCGCTTCGAGTCGGCTTTAGACCGCTATCAGAAGTTGGTGAAGCGCTCACCGCAATTGGTTCTACGTGCGCCTTTGGTCTATATAGCCTCTTACCTTCAGATGACGCCGGAAACTCTTTCGCGGGTACGTACACAAACGCTAATGGAAAAATAAGGTGTGTTTTTTAGGGTCATACAGCGTTAATCTTCTAAAAAGTGAACGAAGTTACAAGCTTTTTTCGTAACTTTGCAGCCTGTTATGGGAAAAAGGATTGTTTTACTGGTTTTGATGACCCTCCAGATACTGGTTGCCGGTGCAGAAGAAACTGCCAACGAGAAGCAGGCACGCCGCATTTTCAATCAGGCGTATCAGTCAGTCTTTGGTAATCAGGGGTCAACGCTCCACTATGATATCAATATCATTGGGCTCTACAAGACAAGTGGCACTATCTGGCTGAAGGGAAAGAAGCAGAAATTCGTAGACGAACGAGTGAGCACCTGGAATGACGGTTCAACGGCCTATATGGCTTATCGGAAGAAACGGGAGGTGCAGATTCATGCCGCCAACTCTGACAAGAAGGACAAATACAGTGGCAAGTTCAAGTTTTCGCTCGACGACTTTAACTATAGCATAGCTGAAGATGGAGACGAGTTTCTGCTGACGTTAAAACAGAAAAAACATGCTAAAGGCACCATCAAGGTTGTTAAAGCCTGGGTCACGAAGAAAGGATACGAGCCCCTGCGCTTGCGCTTGAAGGTGGCATTCATCTGGACTACGGTCAAAATCAGTAATTTTCGCTCCGGGGGCATCAGTGACAGCCTGTTCATCTTCCCCCGAAGTCATTATAGTGACTGGAGGTTTATTGACAAACGTAATGATTAGCTTTACGAATTGAAGACTATAACTGCATATTCTCAATATCAAAATATTATAATAGACTATGGGAGGATTTTTTGGCTGTATCGCCGATAAGGAATGCGTTAACGACCTGTTCTACGGCACTGACTACAATTCACACTTAGGCACCAAACGTGCCGGTCTTGTAACCTTTGATCCTGAGCGGGGATTCAATCGCAGTATCCACTCGTTGGAACGCGACTATTTCCGTTCGAGATTTGAGGACGAACTTGACTCATTCCACGGCTTTCAGGGCTTGGGTATTATCAGCGATACCGACCCTCAGCCAATCATTGTTAATTCCCACTTGGGGCGCTATGCGGTGGTAACGGTAGCCAAGATTAACAATCAGCGGCAGATAGCTGACGAGCTTTTGGCTCAGCGCATGCACTTTAGCGAGTTGTCGGCCAACAATATCAACCAGACCGAACTGGTGGCTCTGCTTATCAACATGGGCAACACTTTTGTTGAAGGCATTAATAATGTGTACCGCAAGATTGACGGTTCATGCTCCATGCTGATACTTACCGAGGACGGCATCATTGCCGCCCGCGACTTTTTGGGACGCACACCGATAGTGGTAGGCAAGAAGGATGGAGCTTATGCTGCAAGCAGTGAAACGTGCAGTTTTCCCAACCTGGATTACAAGGTGGTGCGCGACTTGGGTCCTGGCGAGATTGTTCGCCTGCACCACGATAGCATGGAGGTGCTGCAGCCAGCTTTTGAGCGCGAGCAGATTTGTTCTTTTCTGTGGGTCTACTATGGATTCCCCGCCAGTGACTATGAGGGTATTAATGTGGAGACTGTTCGCGAACGTAACGGACGTTTCATGGGCGAGAGCGACGATACCGAGGTGGATTGTGTCTGCGGTGTCCCCGATTCGGGTGTAGGCATGGCCTTAGGTTACGCTGAAGGTAAAGGCGTGCCCTATCAGCGTGCCGTATTGAAATACACTCCAACCTGGCCTCGTTCGTTTACACCTGGCAATCAGAGTCGTCGCGACCTTGTGGCAAAGATGAAACTTATTCCCAACGGGGCATTATTAAGGGGACGGCGAGTGGTGTTCTGTGACGATTCCATTGTGCGGGGTACTCAGTTGCGCGATAATGTCCGCACATTCTTTGAATATGGTGCTAAAGAGGTTCATTGTCGTATTAGTTGCCCACCATTGGTGTACGGTTGTCCTTTTATTGGTTTTACAGCCTCAAAAAGCGATCTTGAACTCATTACGCGCCGCATCATACGCGACTTTGAAGGCGACGACAAGGCTAATCTCGAGAAGTATGCCAAAACCGGTTCACCTGAGTATAAGCGCATGGTAGACGAGATAGCTCGTCGTTTAGGATTGTCGACCCTGAAATTTGCCAAGTTGGAGGACCTTATCCAGAGTATTGGTATGCCCAAGTGTCGTGTCTGCACCCACTGCTTTGATGGTACAAGCTACTGTCATGTGCCTGAAAGTGAAAAATTCTTTTGATAACCATTGAGCATTATTTCTTTGGCCTAATCGGATAGTTATGGGCAGAATGTTTCCAAAATTCTTAACGTTACTGTTGGCGGTTCTCTTTGTGGCGGCTTGTGGCCAGTCGGAAAGCGAGAAACGTCGCCAGTCAAGTAAGCGGCGTATGCAGCTACTGCGCGAGGATTCGGCAGCATTGAAGATAGCTGTCATGCCTACGATTGACTGTCTGCCCTTGTTCGTGGCACGTGAATGCCATCTGTTCGATTCGCTGGGTGCTGACATTCGCCTTAAGATGTTCACAGCCCAGATGGATTGCGACACGGCTCTTGTAGGCGGCAGTGTAGAAGGGTGCATGACTGACCTTGTGCGTGCCGAGCGGATGATTGAGAAGGGAACGCCATTGCTTTATGTCACTTCGACCAATGCCTACTGGCAGCTCTACTCCAACCGTATGGCCCGCATCCGCAAACTTAACCAGTTGGACGATAAGATGCTGGCCATGACCCGCTACTCTGCTACTGACTTGTTGGCTGATGTAGTCATCGACAGTGCCAAACTGAAGAGCGAACGCCTTTTTCGGATACAGGTGAACGATGTCCATATACGTCTTCACATGCTGCAGAACAATGAGATTGACGCTGTGCTGTTGTCAGAGCCTCAAGCTACGGTGGCTCGTCTCCAGCACCACCAATTACTCCTTGATAGTCGCAGTCTGCCAGTTCAATTAGGTGTCATGGCATTCAGGGAAAACGCAATCAAGGACACCGTGCGGCACCGTCAGTTAGAAGTCCTCAAAAATGCCTATAATCTGGCTTGCGATTCACTGAAGCGATATGGAGTAGGACGTTATCGTGACTGTATAGTAAAATACTGCAAGATAAATGCCAGTCAGGCCGACTCGTTGCCTCGTGATATCCAGTTTTCCCGTATATCTGCTCCGTCCCCTTCAGAAATAGAACGTGCCAGGAAGTGGCTTAAACAATAAGTTTATGGAAATAAGCACCGAGTTGCAAAATGTCATTGACTGCATCTTCAAGCAGCAGTTAAGCAAAGCACTGACGCTTCTTGAGAATTATCTTTACACATACTCCACACAGCCTCAGGCCCTGGAACAGTTAGAGCAGTTGAAGTCAGACTATGGCCTTATGACTGACTATTGGCAAAAAGGCTTCAATGATCCGCAGCGTACCCAGCTCTATGGACAGTTGCTCAGACGGTTATACGTGCTGACGACTAATGTTGCCATACGCAGGGGCATCTCTTCTTCCACTTATGTCAAGACGGCTTATACTAATGCGCGCAGCGGGCGTAAAAACTGGTCGCCATCAGGATTGTACCGTGACCTTGAGGGTTTTGTCAGTGATATGGCTATGCTTGACCTTGAACCTGAACATACGCGCCAATCGCGTCAGTCAGCCCTTTACGAGGTTCATCAGAACATGATGGTTAACGTGTTTGACTATATCTGGACTTCACGTCTATGGAACGACAGCGTGACGGAGGCATTTGAAGATATGGTTTTATCGCCCACTATAGCCACGATAGACCAACAGCTGATAGTCAGTGCCATTACTGTGTCGCTGATTAATTACTTTGATTTCAACAAGTTCCGTTTGCTGATGCGTGTCTATCAACAGACCCTCGACGAGGCTGTGCGTCAGCGAGCCTTGGTTGGGTGGGTGCTTGGATTAGACAGCCAGGCTGCCCAGCTATACACTGAAGTGCATGAACTAATAGCCGAGGCAGTGAGCGACGAGCGGTGTCGCGACGAACTGACAGAGTTGCAGATGCAGATGATATACTGCTTGCGGGCGGAGAGCGATACGCGTATTATCCAGCATGAAATCATGCCGGAACTGATAAAAAACAATAATATCCGTATCACTCACAACGGCATAGAGGAAATAGAGGATGACCCCATGGAAGATGTGCTTCACCCCGAACGGTCGGAACAGCGCATGGAAAAATTAGAAGAGAGCATGCGCCGCATGATAGATATGCAGCGACAGGGGTCTGACATTTATTTTGGTGGCTTCTCCCAGATGAAACGATTCCCGTTCTTCCAGACGGTTGCTAACTGGTTTGTGCCTTTCTACTCGCAACATCCCGCCGTGAGTCCTATACTCAGTAAAACACGGGGGCGTAAGTTCCTCAAGATGTTACTCGACAACGGCCCTTTCTGTGATAGCGACAAGTACTCTTTCATTTTGGGCTTTGAGATGGCTGTCAGCCGGCTGCCGGAATCCCTCCTGAATATGATGGACCGGGGGGAGGCTACGCTTGTGGGAGCGGAGTTAGGTACTGACAATTTCCGTTCGCCTGCCTTCATTCGCCGCTCTTACCTGCAGACCATTTTTCGTTTTTACCGTGTTTACCCCTCGCGGCCATATTTCCGTGACCCCTTCGACCCCACTGGCCTGCCTCGTTTCTCCTTTTTCGCCAGCCCTGTCTTTCAGCATACAGCACTTGAGGAAAAGTTCAATCAGGTGGTGGCATTCTTCCTGAAGCATGAAGCCTATAACGCTGCTATGCTGACACTACAAAATTATCGCCAGGAGTTGCGCGATGTACGATTCTATCTGCTTAACGGTCGTGTGCTGGCAAAGACCCATAATGCTGTCAACGCAGGCCTTACTTCTGCTATGTGCTATGCTCTCGCCCTTAAGGCCGATCCGGAGAATGAGAAAGTTTGGTCGGGTTATGCCAGGACTCTCTTTGCCTCAAAGGAATACGAACAGTCGTTGAACCTTTACTGCCGACTGTTAGAACGTCACCCTGACAGTCTTAACTATCAACTCAATGTGGCCGTCTGCCTAACAAAATTAGGACGGCATGACGAGGCTTTGAAAACACTCTTTAAACTCAACTATGAAATGCCTGATAATGATAATGTCAGTAGAGTGCTGGCTTGGACGCTTGTAGAAGTATGCCGTTACGAGCAGGCTACTGCTATCTATGATCGGCTGCTAAAAAGTGACAGGCCTGCCCCTGACGACATGCTTAATGCAGCCTACTGTCACTGGTTCCAGAGGCATGTGGCCTTAGCTACAAAACTGTTCAGACAATATGCAGCCCAAGAGGGTGTTCAGTTTGATGCCGAGCATGAGTTTATGACGACCGAGTCAGTCTTGCTTCGTACCCATGGGGTAAGTACAGTTGAAATACGGCTTATGATTGATCAGTTGTCATCCTGACATATCTTCCTTAAACTCGCATGAGGTCGGCTGTAACCATGTCGCTCAAAAACAGTCCTTCTCTGGTCAGACATAGCCTACCTGCCTCCAGCCTTAAAAGTCCTAAACTTATATATTTGCGGGCAATGGGCATCAGATAGTGCAGCTCGTCCTCAGTCAGTGTGCCGGTGTTCAACCCCTCTACGGTGCGCAGTGCCAACATAACATGCTCGTTGTAACGGGTGTTGGCATCGAGCGTTTCCTGTTCCCATTCAAGACGGCCTGACTCTACACCTTTTATATAAGTGTCAATGTTGTCGGAATTACATCGGCGTGTGCGGCCGTCGTAGCTGTGAGCGGCTGCGCCCAACCCAATATAGGGTAGCCCGGTCCAGTAGCCGTTGTTGTGGCGTGAGCGGAATCCCGGTCTTGCAAAGTTCGACAGTTCGTAGTGTTCATAGCCTGCTTCTTCCAACAAGTTCTTCAGCGTGTAGTACATCTCTCGTTCCACTTCTTCGTCTCCGTCCCTCATTTTCTCATTTTCTCCCTTCCGTAATGTCTCATAGAGCGGAGTACCCTCTTCAATGGTCAGACAGTAAGCCGACAAGTGTTCCACGTCCAGTGCCAGTGCTGCAAGAATGTCAGATTGCCACTCAGAGAGTGTCTCACAGGGGAAACCGTACATCAGGTCTATACTGATGTTGCAGATTCCCGCCCGGCGCAAATGATTGACTGCACGCGCCACTTGGACTGCTGTGTGACGACGGTTAACGAATTTCAGCCGCTGGTCGTCAAAAGTCTGTGCTCCCATTGACACACGGTTCACACCCATATTGACAAGTTGGGCAGCATATTCATAAGTCACGTCATCAGGGTTCATCTCCATGGTTATTTCTGCTCCCTGGTCAACGTCCCATGTTTCCCGTAGCTTGGTAAGGAGCTGTTCCACCTGGCCGGGGGCCAGCTGACTTGGCGTACCGCCTCCAAGGTAGATGGTGTTCACAAGACTCTTTGCTGATTGGCCATTCTCGGACGCGCGCTGGGTCATCTCCTTGCACACAGCATCAACATACCGCTGGCGCAGTTCAGTGCGTGTGGTAGAGTAGAAAGCGCAATAGGTACAACGGCTCTTGCAAAACGGTATATGTATGTAGATTCCTGCCATTTTGACTGCAAAAGTACTAATATTGTTTAATATTTGAAAGAATTTTTTGGTGTTTTCAAAAAAAATAACTAATTTCGGCGTCGATTTTGAGCAAAACACCAATATTTATCATAAAAACTTAAAACGATATGAAGGTATATCAGACAAACGAGATCAAAAACATTGCACTCATTGGCAGTGCGGGTAGCGGCAAGACCACTCTTGCCGAAGCAATGGTTTACGAAGCTGGCATCATCAAACGGCGTGGCACCGTAGAGGGCAAAAACACCATGAGCGACTACTTCCCCGTGGAGCAGGAGTATGGTTATTCGGTGTTCTCTACCGTTTTCCATGTAGAATGGCTTGGCAAGAAGCTCAACATTATTGACTGTCCGGGCAGTGACGACTTTGTGGGTGGTGCCATTACGGCCTTGAACGTAACTGACCAGGCCCTGCTGCTTGTTAATGGCCAGTATGGCCCTGAGGTGGGCACTATGAACGCCTTCCGCAACACTGAGAAGTTGGGCAAGCCAGTTATCTTCCTCGTCAACCAGCTCGACCGCGACAACTGCGACTTTGACCAGATTCTTGGTCAGCTCCGCGAGATTTATGGTCCTAACTGCGTTCCCGTGCAGTATCCTATTGCCACTGGTGCAGGCTTCAATGCAGTCATCGACGTGCTGCTCATGAAGAAGTACTCATGGAAGCCCGAAGGTGGCGCTCCCATTATTGAGGATATACCTGCTGACCAGTTGGAGAAAGCCAAGGAGATGAAGGCAGCCCTTGTGGAGGCCGCTGCTGCTGGCGATGACACGCTGATGGAGAAGTTCTTCGATACGGAAGATCTCAGCGAGGACGAGATGCGTGAAGGTATTCGCAAGGGTCTTGTCACACGTTCTATCTTCCCCGTGTTCTGTGTTTGTGCTGGTCGCGATATGGGTGTTCGCCGCTTGATGGAGTTCCTTGGCAACGTTGTTCCCTTTGTCAGCGAGATGCCTGTTGTTCAGAATGCCGCCGGTCAGGACGTGCCTGCCGACAGTTCTGCTCCGACTTCGTTGTATTTCTTCAAGACTGGTGTTGAGCCTCATATCGGCGAGGTCAGTTATTTCAAGGTGATGAGCGGCGTTGTCAAGAGCGGCGACGACCTTACCAACGCGGATCGCGGTTCCAAAGAGCGCATGGGTACGCTCTATGCTTGTGCCGGTGCCAACCGTATAGCTGTTGACCAGCTCGTAGCCGGCGACATAGGTTGCACTGTGAAGCTGAAGGACGTCAAGACGGGCAACACGCTGAACAGTAAGGATTGTGATAACCGTTTCGACTTCATCAAATATCCCAACTCTAAGTTCTCGCGTGCCATTAAGGCCGTCAATGAGGCCGAGACCGAGAAGATGATGGCAGCCTTGCAGAAGATGCGTCAGGAAGACCCCACCTGGGTTGTGGAGCAGTCTAAGGAGTTGCGCCAGATTATTGTCCACGGCCAAGGTGAGTTCCACCTACGCACCTTGAAGTGGCGTATGGAGAACAACGAGAAGATTCAGATAGAGTATCAGGAGCCAAAGATTCCTTACCGTGAGACCATCACCAAGATGGCACGCGCTGACTATCGTCACAAGAAGCAGTCGGGTGGTGCCGGACAGTTCGGTGAGGTCCATCTCATAGTGGAGCCTTATAGCGAGGGCATGCCTGACCCCACCAGCTTTACCATCAACGGTCAGGAGTTCAAGATGAACATTAAGTCGAAGGAAGAGAAAGATTTGGAGTGGGGCGGTAAGCTCGTGTTCATCAACAGCGTCGTGGGTGGAGCTATCGACATGCGCTTTATGCCTGCTATTCTGAAAGGTGTCATGGAGCGTATGGAGCAAGGGCCTCTTACCGGTTCTTATGCCCGTGATGTACGTGTCATCGTTTATGACGGCAAGATGCACCCCGTCGACAGCAACGAGCTCTCGTTCATGCTGGCTGCCCGCAATGCTTTCAGTGCAGCCTTCAAGGAAGCTGGCCCCAAGGTGCTTGAGCCTATTTACGACCTTGAAGTACTGGTACCCGCCGACTATATGGGCGATGTCATGAGTGACCTTCAGGGACGTCGTGCTATCATTATGGGTATGGATTCCGAGGCCGGGTATCAGAAGCTCTCGGCCAAGATACCTCTGAAAGAGCTGGCCAGCTACAGTATAGCCCTCAGTTCGCTTACGGGTGGCCGTGCATCGTTCACCACCTCGTTTGCCAGCTATGAACTCGTGCCCAATGACATCCAGCAGGAGCTTATCAAGCAGCATGAGGCTGAGATGAAGGACGAAGACTAACAAGAGTTCCTCACCAACAATTATGAGCCTCGTTTGCCGGCAGTTTGGTTAGCCCCATCTGCAAGCAAACGAGGCTCAATCTGTATAAAAGTGCGCCTTAAATGTTAACAACCGCTAATTTGCCTGTCTGAACATCTAACTAAAACAAAAAACTTGCCGTTAAAGGCTCCAAACTCCTAACTTTTTTATAACTTTGCCGTCAAAGAACGACAAAAAATTAAATAAAACGATTATGAAAAAGATTTTACTCTTAGCATTGATGTTTGCCAGCAGCGTGGTGAGTGTTTCAGCTCAGGCTGAAATCAAGTTTGAAAAGTTGGTTCATGATTTCGGTACTTTTTCAGAAGCATCGCCCGTCGTCAACTGCACTTTCACGTTCACTAACACTGGCGACAAGCCCCTTGTCATCAATCAGGCCGTGGCTTCATGCGGATGCACGGTGCCCGAATACACCAAGGCTCCCATCGAGCCGGGTAAGAAGGGCGAGATCAAAGTGACCTACAACGGTACAGGCAAGTTCCCCGGTCACTTCAAGAAGTCCATCACCGTGCGTACCAATGGCAAGGTAGAAATGACGCGCCTCTACATTGAGGGCACCATGGTGGAGAAGAAGTAACAGGGTTTAGAGTGAGCTGTACAGTTGCTCGTAGCTCCTTGCCACTTTGAGGTAGTCATGGTGGCGCCTGACATACTCTACGCTCTGATATTTCAGGCTTGGTATGAGTTCGGGATGAAGTATGAACTGTTCCAGCTTATGATAGACACTCTCGTATGAGGGCTGCACGTTGATAATGGGGTGCAGCTCTTTTTCGTTGAGTATGGCATAGTTTTCCGGCTCTCCTCCTCCAATGCAGATGATGCCTCGCGACATGGCTTGTAGAGGGTTCATGGACGGTGTGTAGGAGTATAGCTGGTCGAGAATGGCGTCAGAACCCTCCATCAGCCGGCAGTACTCCTCGTAGGGCACCGATTCGGCAATGTTGAGTTTCATGCGGTGGGCATAGCGACTTCGCAGGTCAAGGGCTGCCTGCAGCATGATGTCTGTGCCTTTATAGGCCGACCGCTCACGGTTGATACCAATGAAGACGGTCACCTTCGACCGCTTGCACTGAGTGGTGCAGTACTCCTCTGCCGGTTCTATGGGGAAGGGGATGAAGTGTGTCTTTTCGGGAAAATATTGCCTATAGCACACGTCGTATTCATAGAGTCCTGTAACGATGGCATCGCAGTCGGCAGCTATCATCTTGTTGAGTCGCTCTTTGGCAGTACCTATCCAGTCGCGCTGCTCACGCACAGCCGGCGGGTCGGTGCGCACTGTTGAGCCAATGTTGAAGTCGCTGTATCTCAGCGGTTTGTCCACAGTACAGGTGTGTACCCAGTACCAGTCCATTCCAAAGCCACCAAGTACCACATGGCGGTTGTGATGCCTGAGGTAGCGGTAGATGGGAGCCAGGCGTTCGGCCTTCAGCTCAAAGAAGAGGGGATTGATGAGTTGCACTACATCGTAGCCTTTCAGTTTGGGTAGCAATGCGTAAATGCGTGTTAACAGGCGTACACCGCCGAACGCCCCTTTTGGTCGGCTGACGTCGATGTCGCGCGGATAGTCTTTCCAGAAGTCACCATTTGACACGACCGTTACTTCATGGCCCCTCAGTCTGAGTGCCTTGGCCAGTGTGGCGTGTACATTGCTGTATTCTCCGAGTAGTAGTATTTTCATTTTTCGTTGTTGATCATTGGCAGCATGTTCATGAGCAGCGAAAGTCCTATGCTGCTGTTTGTCAGCCGTCTGAACCATTTGTACTTGGTAGTGTATTCACGGTCGGGTAGGGGGAATAGCCCCTCTCTTCGCAGTTCCTCAAGTTTCCGGTCGAGTAAGTGCCTGCTGCGTGTCTGAGTGATGATGTTGTAAATATAGTCCATGGTCAGTTGAGCCACTCTCCGTCCCAGTGCATTCCGCTCGTCGGTCGGCATCGTGTCGGCAATGCGGTTCAGCTTGACGATGACCTGATGGCAGTCTTCCAGCCTTTTTAATACGCGCTTCTTGTCTTTCTCGTTGGTGATGGAGTGTGGGCGTTGCCGGTAGTAGTAGGCCTGTGCATCGGTGCTACTGACGGTTTCCGCCCTTAACAGCAGTTGTGGAGTGAACTCTTCGTCTTCGTGGTAGATGCCGGGGGTGAATCTCAGTGTGCCTAATATGTTTCGCCTGAACAAGTAGCCGCAGGCGGTAGCATGCAGGTTGTTGTGAGCCAGGTATTCTGTGCCGCTTTCCAAGTCGGCCGTGTTGAAGTCTGCCACCGCCACTTGCTCTTCGTCGCTGGTCATGTCAAACATGACGACGTCCGACCGCTGGTACCTGGCCAGGTCCAGACAGTGCTCGTAGGGGGTCTGTAGCAAGTAGTCGTCAGCGTCCACAAACTGTATATACTGCCCTTCGGCCATCATCAGTGCCCTGTTGCGGGCAGTGCTGAGTCCTCCGTTGTGTTGGCGTATGTAGATGATGTCGTCCACAAACTGCTCTAACTGGCTGAGTGGGCTCTCGTCCGACCCGTCGTCGATGACAATGATCTGATGTTCGCTGCGGCTGAGAGAAAGCGCCGTGATGCTTTCCAGACACTTGCGAAGCATGTCTACAGGCAGATTGTAGTATGTGACGATGAATGTCACCAGTGGCTGAACTTGTAGGTCGCTTTGTTGAGTGTGCATATTCCTTTGATTCCTATAAAGTTGACCATCATGGCCTTAAGTTTCATTTTAATGTTTCCGACAGGTCTGACACGTCTCGCCTGCAGTTGAGGGTAACAGCCTGTAAGGCGGCAAACATCCATCTGAAGGTTCAGCAGGTGCAGGTAGTAGAGGTCGTCCATGGGCATCTGTGCCGTGAGGTGTGCCTCGAGCAGTTGCGCCAGTTCGGTGCCGTTGGCCTTGGCTGTGATGCCGTTCGGGTTGTCGCTGTAGTAGTAACACCCTTCGCTGACGGTGGCCACTTTGGGCCGCTTCTTCAGTAGCAGTGGCAGCGTCCACGCATCCTCAAAGACGCGCCCTTTGGGAAACCTGACGTCGCTGAACAGCCACCGTCGGTAGACCTTGTTGGCTGCGTAGGTGTGCAGATAAGCCTGACATCCCAGCCAGTAGTCGGTCACATTGTCCCATTGCCGGTTCTCCAGGTTTAGCAAGTGCTGACGGCGTCTGTTGTCGTAGTGTTGCCAAATGGGGTATTCCACCAGGTCGTTGTTGCCCATGCGGCTTATCACAGCCGTCAGTGTGCCAGGACCTATGTAGTCGTCACTGTCAATGAAGGTCACAAACTCACCCGTAGCACGTTCCAGCCCTGCGTTGCGCGCGTCACTCAGTCCGCCGTTGGGCTTGTGTATCACGCTGATGCGATGGTCGCTGGCCGCCCATCGGTCACACATTTGCGGGCAGCCGTCAGGTGAACCGTCATCAACGAGTAGCAGTTCAAAGTCGTCGAAATCCTGGCTCACTACGCTTTCCACGCAGCGGTCGAGGGTGGTCTCCACACGGTAAACGGGTATGATAATACTCAGTTTCACCCTGCAAATATAGATAAAATTCCCGAGATTATTGGCCAGTCGAGATAAAAAAGTGAGCAAATTGCCCCGAAATAGTTAGAAATCAAGTCACACATACGCTCATTTCCTACTTTTACGTGCTCTAAGTCACAATTAACTGTTATGTTTGCCTATGATTTGCAGTTTGCTACAAAAGGGACTCCCTTATGTGCGAAAGGGAGTCCCTTTTGCGCGAAAGTAACTCCCTTTCGGAAAATCCAAGGCCTGGATTTTCTATTGTGTAACAGTGCTGTGATTAAAGTTCCGAAAAACTATGCTATGTGTGCTATAGTTGGTTATAACAAGTTGACATACTTTGGGTTATCCTATAGCATGGTTTTCCGAAACTATGCTATAACTATGCTATAAACTATGCTATAGCCCGTGTTTTTTAGCATCCGATTGACTTTCGGAGTTAGAGGGATGAGGCACATGACGCTCATGAAGACGTTGACATCAGTCAAACCGTCAGCTATAGCATAGTTTATAGCACAGTTATAGCATAGTTTACGGAAACTGTGCTATAGGATAAGCGGCTGGTTGCCAGCGAGATACGTCCAACTATAGCATACATAGCAGGGTTTTCTGCTTCTTTGATGCTCATGGTGGTGGCCGACGCCGTGCGAAGGTGTCACTGATTCGGAGAGGCTTGTCGAGGAAACACACGGGCGTATCATCAACAGGGCACGGACGAGCAGCCATACCGGCATCACTGACGGGAGTAGTCTCCGAAACGGGGCAATTTGCTCTCTATTTATAGAGGAAAGATACTAAAACGAAATCAAAAAACCAAACAAGACGGGGGCGGAAGGGTTAAAAGATGTAAAGCGAAGATTGAAACTCCCTGCTACCTATCTGAAACTCCTAAGTTTTTTGTACCTTTGCACAGGTTTATGAAGCTTATATATAATGAAAGATAGTGCGATGACCGCTGCAGAGCGGATACTCGACAGCTACCTGGAAATGAATAATCATCGCAAGACGCCCGAGCGTTATGCGATATTGAAGGCTGTGTACAACACAAACGGCCATTTCACGCTGGACGAGTTGGGAGAAAAGTTGGCGGGCGAGTATAAATTTCCCGTGAGTAGGGCTACCCTTTACAACACGCTGAACCTCTTCATGGAGTTGCGGTTGGTGATACGCCACCGTTTTCAGGGTACGACCAAGTACGAGGCTTGCTACGACAACAATTCACACTGTCACCAGATGTGTACGGTGTGTGGTAAGGTGACAGAGATCCGCTCGCAAGAGATCTCCCAGGCAATTGATGACCTGCACCTGAAACGTTTCCGCAAGGACGGTTTTACACTCTACATCTACGGCATCTGCTCTACCTGCCAGGCTAAGATAACGAGGCAGAAAAATACATGGAAATCATCAAAAACAGAAGACAACAATAATGAATCAAGGTAAAGTTGACGTCCTGCTGGGGTTGCAGTGGGGCGACGAAGGAAAAGGAAAGGTGGTCGACGTGCTGACCCCCAAGTATGACGTGATAGCTCGTTTCCAGGGTGGCCCCAATGCCGGCCACACCCTCGAGTTTGAAGGTGAGAAATACGTGTTGCGCAGCATTCCCTCAGGAATCTTCCAGGGAGGCAAGGTGAACATCATCGGCAACGGCGTGGTGCTGGCGCCCGATCTGTTTATGGACGAGGCCAAGGCGCTGGAGCAGAGCGGCCATGAGCTGAAGAGCCGTCTGCACATCTCTAAGAAGGCGCACCTCATCATGCCCACCCACCGCGTGCTTGACGCTGCATACGAGGCGCAGAAGGGCAAGAACCGGGTGGGCACCACCGGCAAGGGCATCGGCCCTACCTACACCGACAAGGTGAGCCGCAACGGACTGCGTGTGGGCGACATTCTGGAGAATTTCGATGAGAAGTATGCCGCCGCAAAGGCCCGTCATGAAGCCATCCTGAAGTCGCTCAATTTCGACTACGACATCAGTGAGGTCGAGAAGAAGTGGCTTGAGGGTGTTGACTATCTGCGTCAGTTCCCCATCGTTGACAGCGAGCACGAAGTCAACCGCATTCTGAAGAGCGGTCAGTCAGTGCTTTGCGAGGGTGCTCAGGGCACGATGCTCGACGTTGACTTCGGCTCCTATCCTTTTGTCACCTCGTCAAACACTATCTGCGCCGGAGCCTGCACAGGTCTCGGCATAGGGCCCAACAAGATTGGCGACGTCTTCGGCATTATGAAGGCCTACTGCACCCGCGTCGGTGCCGGTCCGTTCCCCACCGAGCTGTTCGACGAAACGGGCAAGCTCATCCGTGACCTCGGCCATGAGTATGGTGCCGTCACGGGTCGTGAGCGCCGTTGCGGATGGATCGACCTGGTGGCTTTGCGATATGCCATCATGGTCAACGGCGTGACGAAGCTCATCATGATGAAAAGCGATGTGCTCGACCAGTTTGATACCATCAAGGCCTGTGTGGCCTACAAGCACAACGGCCAGCAAATCAGCGATTTCCCGTATAATATTGAAGATGACATTGAACCCGTCTACCAGGAGCTGCCCGGCTGGAAAACTGATATGACGCAATTCACCAGTGAAGATGAGTTCCCACAGCCGTTCCGTGACTATATCCAGTTCCTCGAAGAACAGCTCGAAACCCCGATATGTATCATCAGCATCGGTCCCGACCGTGCACAAACTATCGTTCGCAAATAATTAAGATGGCAAGCAAACCTTCAATTCCCAAGGGTACTCGCGACTTCGGACCACAGGAGATGGCGCGTCGCAACTATATTTTCAATACCATACGCAGCGTTTACGAGCTATACGGCTTTCAGCAGATAGAGACACCTGCCATGGAAACCCTGTCGACGCTCATGGGCAAATATGGCGAAGAGGGCGACAAACTGCTGTTCAAGGTGCTCAACAGCGGTGACTTCCTCGCAAAGTTCACCGATGATGACCTCTCAGCCCTCAAATCTCAAAGCCCCAACCATGTGGCCGCCCGGCTTTGTGAGAAGGGCTTGCGCTATGACCTCACGGTGCCTTTCGCCCGCTACGTGGTGATGCACCGCGAGGAGCTGCAGCTGCCCTTCAAGCGTTACCAGATGCAGCCCGTGTGGCGGGCCGACCGCCCGCAGAAAGGCCGCTATCGCGAGTTCTGGCAGTTTGACGGCGACATCGTCGGCTCCGACTCGCTGCTCAACGAGGTAGAACTGATGCAGATAGTTGATACCGTGTTCCAACGTTTCGGCGTCCGTGTACAGATTAAGATTAATAACCGCAAAATACTGACCGGCATTGCCGAGGTGATAGGGGCTGCCGACAAGATAGTAGACATCACCGTGGCCATCGACAAGCTCGACAAGATAGGCATTGACAACGTCAATCAGGAACTGCGCGACGACGGCCTCACCGACGAGCAGATACAGAAGCTGCAACCCATCATACTGCTTGAGGGCACGAACGACGAGAAGCTCCAGACCATTGCCGACGTGCTGCGCGACAGTGAGACAGGCCAGCAGGGTGTCAGCGAACTGCGCACCATCCTCGGCGCATTGAGCAGCGGCGGTGGCATTACCCTCAAGAACGAACTGCAGCTCGACCTCACCCTGGCGCGCGGTCTGAACTACTACACCGGTGCCATCTTTGAGGTCAAGGCCCTCGATGTCGCTATAGGCAGCATTACCGGCGGCGGACGCTACGACAACCTGACCGGCATCTTCGGCATGCCGGGCCTCTCGGGGGTCGGCATCTCGTTTGGCGTCGACCGCATCTACGACGTACTCAACGCCCTCGAAGTCTATCCGGAAGACGCCGTCAACGGCACCCGTCTTTTGTTCATCAACTTCGGCCCCCAGGAGGCAGCCTACTGTCTGCCCATCGCCGCTCAGCTGCGCCAGGCAGGCATACGTACCGAGGTCTACCCCGATGCAGCAAAGATGAAGAAGCAGATGTCGTATGCCAATGCCAAGCAGATACCCTTCGTGGCCCTTGTCGGCGACAACGAGATAGCTCAGGGCAAGGTGACGCTCAAGGATATGGCTACAGGTGAGCAGCAGCTCGTCACGCCCGACGAACTGATGGCAGCACTTCTAACTACATGAGGCCGAAGGCCGATAACTACTTCTAACTCCTTCTAACTCCGAAAATTGAGCGAATGCGAAACTTGAATTAAGGTAGAAAAGCGAAATGAAGATTGTAGTACTTGACGGATACGGTGCCAACCCCGGCGATTTGTCGTGGGAGGGGCTGAGTGCTTTTGGCTCAACGGTCGTCTATGACCGCACGTCGGCAGCAGAGGTTTTGGCAAGGGCTGCCGATGCTGAGATTGTGCTGACCAACAAGGTGGTGCTGCATCGCCGCGAGATGGAGCAGCTGCCCAGGCTCAGATACATCGGCGTGCTGGCTACTGGCTACAATGTGGTTGACGTCGAGGCGGCCCGCGAGCGCGGCATCATCGTGACCAACGTGCCAGCCTACAGCACTGAGAGCGTGGCGCAGATGGTGTTTTCACATCTGCTGACGGTGACCAACCATACTGAGCACTATGCCATAGAGAACCGCCGCGGCCGGTGGAGCCGGAGCCTCGATTTCTGCTATTGGGACACGCCGCTGACGGAGTTGGCTGGCAAGACGTTTGGCATCGTCGGCCTGGGCCATATCGGCAGCCGTGTGGCAGCCATAGCACTGGCCTTTGGCATGCGGGTGAAAGCCCTGACCAGCAAGCCGGCCGACGCGCTGCCAGCAGGCGTCGGCAAGGCTGACCTCATGGAGCTGCTGTCCACGTCGGACATCGTATCCCTTCACTGTCCGCTGACTGATTCCACCCGCCACCTTGTCAGCCGCACCACGCTGCAGCTGATGAAACCTGCGGCCATCCTTATCAATACGGGGCGCGGGCCGCTGGTGGACGATGCCGATGTGGCCGAGGCCTTGCAGTCGGGACGCTTAGCGGCCTATTGTGCCGATGTGCTCACCGAGGAGCCGCCTAAGGCTGACTGTCCGCTCATCGGCCTTCCCAACGCCTACCTCACGCCTCATATAGCATGGGCCACCCGTGAGGCCCGCATACGGCTGATAGACGTGGCCATCGACAATGTCAGGGCTTTTGTTGAGCAGCGGCCACAGAACGTCGTTTGACCGGCGAATACGATTTCTTTCTTTCTTGAAACATTAACAACGACTATGCTACATCATCGAATAAATCTCTTGGCCACTCTGGCAGCCCTGGTCATCATGCTCACGGCTGCCGACAACGAGAAGAAGACCACCATATTCATTATAGGCGACTCAACGGCCGCCCAGAAAGACCTGTCGAAGGGTAAGCTCGAAAGAGGGTGGGGCATGGCCCTGCAGTGCTACTTCGACGACCATATCCTTGTTGACAATCACGCCGTCAACGGACGTTCCTCGCTGTCGTTCTTCAACGAAGGGCGGTGGCAGAAGGTGCTCGACCGCCTGAAGCCCGGCGACTACGTCATCATACAGTTTGGCCACAACGACGAGAAGCCCAAGGCCGACCGGCATACCGACCCAGGCTCCACCTTCGACTACATGCTGGCCCGCTATGTCCGCGAAACCCGTGAGCACGGTGGTATTCCGGTGCTGATGAACAGCGTGGTGCGCCGCAATTTCTTTGTCAACGCCCCTGAGAACGACGACGATGAGAAGTTGCGTACGCAGACCTTCAAGGACGGCGTGAAGATGGTGGAGGGCGACACCCTCATTGACACCCACGGCCTATACCGTGTGGCCCCCCGCGACGTGGCTCGGCGTATGAATGTCCACTTCGTCGATGCCAACCAGATTACCCACGACCTGGAGCAAGGCCTGGGCACCGAGGCGTCGAAGAAACTCCACATGTGGTACCTGCCTGGCACGGAGCCCACAGAGCCCAACGGCAAGCAGGACAACACCCACTACAACGTCTACGGTGCCCACGTCGTGGCCCGTCTGTTAGCCGATGCCCTCTGTGCCGAGATACCGTTGCTGAGCAAGTATCGGTGCGATGCCGACATCACCGTCGACCGCCAGGGCCGCGGCGACTATATGGACTTGGAGCCTGCCGTGGCCGCTGCCATGGCCAGTTCCAAGCCCGTCACCATCCAGCTCTTGGGCGGTGAGTGGCAGCAGCCGCGACTGCCCCGCAAGTCGCGCATCACGTTTGTCCTCCGTCAGGGCGCTTCGTGGAAGTAGTGCGCTGTGTATTGAACCATGGAAATACAGGAGTTAAGTCGTCAGTATGCCAGTAGGCCGCAGTTGTCGGCACTGGCAGCAGCGGTGGCAGACAGCCGTCAGCGCCGCGTCTCCCTTGAGGGCTTGCTGGGTTCCAGCGCCCCCCTGGTGTTCAGTGCGCTGTCGGTCCTGCGCGCCTCCACCATGCTTTTTGTCCTTCAGGATGCTGAGGAGGCAGGCTATTTCTATCACGACCTGTCGCAGCTCATGGGCGGTGGCAGCGTGCTCTTCTTCCCTTCCAGCTACCGCCGGTCAGTGAAGTACGCCCAGCGCGACCCTGCCAGCGAGATACTGCGCACCGAGGCCCTTTCCAGACTTTCGGCCGGCTCGGCCGCTGACGTGCCGTCCGCATCACTCTACATCGTGACCTACCCGGAGGCCGTGGCCGAGATGGTGGTGACACGTAAGCGGCTTGACAGCCGCACACTGTCCCTGCAGGTGGGGCAGCACATGCCCACCGCCGACATTGAGCGCACGCTGCAGGAGTTTGGCTTCAGCGAGGTTGACTACGTCTATGAGCCGGGCCAGTACGCCCTGCGCGGCTCCATCCTCGACGTGTACTCCTTCAGCTGCGAATATCCCTACCGTCTCGACTTCTTTGGCGACGATATTGACAGCATCCGCACCTTCGAAGTAGAAGACCAGCTGTCAAAAGACCGCCGCGACCGCATAGACATCGTGCCTGAACTGACGGGTCAGGTGGAGGACAAGGAGTCGCTGCTGAAATTCCTGCCTGAGGAGACGATGCTGGTGTTTCGCAATTTCGACTACGTGGCCGATGCCGTTGACCGCACCTACCGGGAGGGCTTCTCGCGGCAGGCCGTCACCGAGCGCATAGAGGAGGCCGCCACCGAGATGGAGCAGCACGACATGGAGCAGCAGCTGCGCCGCGAGTGCCAGCTTATCACCGGGGCACAGTTTCGCGACGACATCCAGTCCTTCCGCCACATTTACCTCGGCAATACTCCCGTCACCCTTCACGCTTCGCCCTCTGCCAGGATAGCCTTCTCCACCAAGGCCCAGCCCCTGTTCCACAAAAACTTTGACCTGCTGATACGCACCTTGGACGACTATCTGCTTCAGCATTATCAGCTCTACATACTTGCCGACAGCCAGAAGCAGCAGGAGCGGCTCAAGGAAATCCTGAACCCACAACCCTCCCTTGGCGAGGGGAAGGGAGTGGGGTTCATCCCCGTTGACCACACCCTGCACGAGGGCTTCATCGACGTCGATGCACGTGCCTGCTTCTTCACCGACCATCAGATATTCGACCGCTTCCACAAGTACAACCTCAAGAGCGACAAGGTGCGCACCGGCAAGGTGGCCCTCACACTGAAAGAGATTCAGCAGTTTGAGATAGGCGACTACGTGGTACACATAGACCACGGCGTAGGCCGCTTCGGCGGACTGATCAGGATGCCTATCAACCCCTCGCCGGACTCCTCCCGAGGCGAGGGTGGGTTCCAGGAGATGATCAAGATTACCTACCAGCGGGGCGATGCCATCTATGTGAGCATCCACTCGCTCTACAAGGTGTCGAAATACAAGTCGCAGGACGGCGGCGAGGCTCCCCGGCTGTCAACCCTCGGCACCGGTCAGTGGGAACGACTCAAGGAGCGCACCAAGAACCACATCAAGTCGATAGCCCGCGACCTCATCAAACTCTACGCCCAGCGGCGGCGTGAGCGCGGCTTTGCCTTCAGCCACGACTCCTACCTCCAGCACGAGCTGGAGGCGTCGTTCCTCTATGAGGACACCCCCGACCAGCTGAAGGCCACGCAGGACGTCAAGGCCGACATGGAGCAGCCGCGGCCCATGGACCGGCTGGTATGCGGCGACGTGGGCTTCGGCAAGACCGAGGTGGCCGTTCGCGCCGCCTTCAAGGCTGCCTGCGACGGCAAGCAGGTGGCCGTCATGGTGCCCACCACGGTGCTGGCCTATCAGCACTATCGCACCTTCCAGGGCCGTCTCAAGGACATGCCCGTGAGGGTGGATTATCTTAGCCGCGCCCGCAGCGCCAAGCAAACCAGGGAGATACTGCGCGACCTGGAGGACGGCAAGGTAGACATTATCATAGGCACCCACAAGCTCATAGGCAAGACCGTGAAGTTCAAGGACCTGGGGCTGCTTATCATCGACGAGGAGCAGAAGTTCGGCGTTGCCACCAAGGAGCGCCTGCGCCAGCTGAAGACCAACGTCGACACGCTCACCATGTCGGCCACCCCCATTCCGCGTACCCTGCAGTTTTCGCTCGTCGGTGCCCGCGACCTCAGCGTCATTCAGACGCCGCCGCCCAACCGATATCCCATACAGACGGAAATCCACACCTTCAGCCCTGAAATCATCAGCGACGCCATCAACTTCGAGATGTCGCGCAACGGTCAGGTCTACTTTGTCAACAACCGCATCTCCGACCTCACCCACATCGCCGAGATGATACACAAGTACGTGCCCGACGCCCGGGTGGCCATCGGCCACGGCCAGATGAAGCCCGAGGAGCTGGAGCAGATAGTACTGGGATTCTCCAACTACGACTATGACGTGCTGCTCTCCACCACCATCGTTGAGAACGGCATTGACATTCCCAACGCCAACACCATCATCATCAATGCCGCCCAAAACTTCGGACTCTCAGACCTTCACCAGATGCGTGGCCGCGTGGGACGTGGCAACCGCAAGGCCTTCTGCTACCTGCTGGCACCCCCTCTGGCTGCCCTGCCTACCGACAGCCGCCGCCGCTTGGAGGCCCTGGAGAATTTCTCCGACCTGGGTTCAGGCATCAACATCGCCATGCAGGACCTCGACATCCGCGGGGCCGGCAATCTGTTAGGCTCAGAGCAGTCAGGATTCATCAGCGACCTGGGCTACGAGACCTACCAGAAAATACTCAACGAGGCGATGGCCGAACTGAGGAATGAAGCCCCCCCCTCCGCCCCCGAGGGGGCTACAAGTGTCCGGCTTGGCAATGAAGCCCCCTCGGGGGCCGTAGGGGGGGCTTTCAGCTTCGTCGCTGACTGCTCCTTGGAGTCCGACATTGAGATGCTCTTCCCCGACCGCTATGTGCCCAGCGACTCTGAGCGCATGTTCCTCTACCGCGAGCTTGACAACCTGAAGAGCGACCGCGAGCTGGAGGCCTACCGTCAGCGGCTGGTCGACCGTTTCGGACCTATACCCGATGTGGGCGAAGAGCTTATCCGTGTGGTTCCCCTGCGGCGGTTAGGGCGTCAGTTAGGGTGCGAGAAGATTATGCTCAAACAGGGGCGCATGGCGCTCTACTTCGTGTCAAGTGCCCAAAGCCCGTACTACCAGAGCGAGGCCTTCGGCCGTGTGCTCAACTACGCCACGACCCACCTGCGCCGCTGCAACCTGCGCGAGCAGAACGGCAAGCGCTCCATGTCGGTAGCCGATGTGCCGTCGGTAGCCGCAGCCCTGCGCGTGTTGCAAACCATAGCCGCAGGGGTATTTTAACCTTAACCTTAACCTTAACTTAAACTGCGCACGGAGTGAATAACTACGAATTTTACGAATTTTACAAATTGTCTCGG
>CAMNJY010000001.1 GCA_946541745.1 uncultured Prevotellaceae bacterium | reverse complement strand
ACGGCTGAGACGGTGATGCAGTAGATGTTGCCGATGGTGCGGTTGCTGAGGCCCAATCGGGTGAGGATACACAGGCGGATGTCGTCTTCCGTCATATTGGGGTACTGCTCGCGGATGTTGGCGAAGCGGTTGTTGTCGATGGCGTTGAGCGTCCGTTCTATCTCGCTCCACTCGTGCAGACTGAGCGTGATGAGCGAATCGCCGCTCTGGTTCAGTTTCTTGATTACCTCCGTCCGTTCGAGGATGAAGTTCTGCAGGAATGCCACCACCTCGTTACTCTGGTGCAGCAGCTTCTTCTGGTGCTCGGCCTCCTGCTGTAGCTGGCGCTTCTCCTGTTCCTGAATGTGCATTCTGTTCCGAATCAACAGCACAATCGCCAATATGACTATGAGCGACGCAACGATTGTCATGAGGAGTGTTCGCCGGTACATCTGCGAGCGGTACTGAAGCTGCTGGTTCTCCATCTCCTGGCGCAGCGTCTCCTGGTAATACTCATCTTTCTGCTCGAGCGCCTTGTAATAGAAGTCCTCTACTTGGGCAAAAGCCTCGGCCACGCTATCCTCCACCTGGGTGGCCCCTATCCGTCGGAGCGCTATCTTGGCCAGGTTACTCTGTACGACATAAACCAGGTGGGCATCATCGCCCGGTTCTATCTGCCGATAGACGGTTTCCGCCGAGTCGAGCATGTTCAGACTGAGGTAGCAGCGGGCCAAAACTTGCAATGTGCCAAGCCGAAGCCCCCCTTCTGTCTCCCCCCGAGGGGGGAGGAGTGATTCTGCTTGACGGGCGTAGTCAACGGCCTGACGATAGTCCTCCTTTGCCCAGCTGATGTTGGCAAGGCTGGTCAGCGTCTGGCATACGAGGTCAGCCATCTGTTTCTTCCTTGCCACATCGTAGGCGCGCTGCGTGAAGCCGAGGGCCTCGTCGTAGGAGCCTTCGCTGGTGAAAGCTTCTTGTGCGGCGTAAGTACCGGCATAGTCGAGCAGCAGACACAGGTTACGCTCGTCGTCGGGATGCTGCTCGTAGATGTTGAGGGCGGTCTTCATCAACTTCAAAGCCTCTCCGGGATTACCCTGCGACAGCGCTTCGGCCAGCCGCTGATACGCAATATAATTGGTATGCCAGTCCTCCGACGCTTCCGACAGTTGGATGGCTCTCCGCAGCAGGGCCTCACCCTGACGGATGCTGTCGCCGGCAAAAGCGGCCTCGGCCTCCTCCAGACAACGCGCTGCCGTCAGCGCGCCCGGGTCATGCTTTTGCTGACCGCAGGCAACCAGCAGAATGCCGATGATGAGTGTGTATAATGTTCTTGTTAGCATATCGTAGTTTTATCGATGTCTTCCGGTTGCAAAGTTACGACTTTTTCTCCAATGGTGTATCGCCTGCCTATGGAAAAGATACAAACAAGCTAAAATTTCAAAGGCCTAAAAATCAAGCAATTATAGAAAACGAAATGCTTCAGCCTATGGAAAAGTAAGCGCAAAGGTATGGAAAGAGCGTGAATAAAATGGATTACGGGGACGGTTGCGCCGATTTACCCGATGGGGTCATCTGTCCCTCCGATTTCTCTAAGGATTCTGGGATTTCAGGATTTTCGGACAAAAAAATGTAGGGAAAGCGTGACAGCGCAGCCGCGCAGGTAGTAGGCCGGAAGGCGGTCGTTACGACTTGGCAAAGCCGAGGGCGAAGAGGCTGATGGTGACGTCGCCGGCCTTGAGCAGCTCGCGGGCACAGGCCGTCATGGTGGCACCGGTGGTCACCACGTCGTCGACCAGCAGCACATGACGGCCGCGAAGGGCGTCGGCATCGGCGAGGGCAAAGACGCCCTCGACGTTGGCCTGACGGTCCCACCGGCCCATCGTCGTCTGGCTCTTCCTGAACGCCGAGCGGCTCACCGCCCGGCTGCAAAGAGGTATGCCCGTAGCACGGCTGAGTCCCTCGGCCAGCTGGCGGCTCTGGTTGTAGCCCCGCTGCCGCTGGCGGTTGCGGGCCAGGGGCATGGGCACGATGAGGTCGATGCCGCTGAAGAATCCCGACGCCTCAAACTCGCGGGCCGCCAGGCGGCCCATCATCACGCCGATGTCGGGCCGGTCGTGGTATTTCAGGTCGTAAATAATCTGGCTGGTCTTGGAGTGGGCCTCATAGTAGAACAAGGCTGCCGCCCGCTCCACGGGCACAACGCCCCAGAAGAGGCGCGCCATCTTGTTGTCGAGCGGGCTGTGCTGGAATCCTGTGCGCGACAGGTGCATCAGGCACGAGGCGCACAGCGTCTGCTCGCTCCAGCCCAAGCGCCGCCCGCAGGCCACGCAGAGCCTCGGCATGAGCATGTCGAGAAGCTGGTGCCAGAGGGTGCTAATCATACGGCTCACCATCCACTTCCTCCACGTCGCCACTGACGCACTGACGGATGATGTCGAACGTGAACCCCCGCTGCAGTGCAAACTTCACCAGCTTCTGGTTCAGCTCATAGTCGCTGCCGGCCTTCAGGCTGCTGCGCTTCTGCTTCAGCAGCGGGCGCAGGACGTCTAAATATTCCTGGTCGCCAATCTCGTCGAGCACGCGCTGCTGTATATCCTGCTCAACATGTTTCATCCACAGGGCCTGCTCCACCTTGCGGCGGCCCCACTTGTTGTAGCGTATCTTGTCGCGCACAAAGGCACGGGCAAAGCGCTCGTCGTCGACATAGCGCTCACTGACGAGGCGTTGCATGACGCGGGCCTGGGCCTGGTCGTCCATGCCCCATCGGCGCATCTTCTCTGTCAGGTCGTGCCGGCAGTGCTCGGCACGCGCACAGAGGGCGGCCAACTGCAGGTAGGCCCCCTGCTCGGTTACTTCTTTCATGGCTTGAATGCTAATATAAACCGGTCGTTGCCAAACTGGTCGGCAAAGAGCTGCACGCCGTCGAAGCCCATGCCGCTGAGCAGGGCTACCGTGCCCGGGCCCTGGCTGGCGTTGATCTCGAACAGCAGCCGTCCGCCGGGCATCAGCGCCTGCAGGGCATAGCGGCCTATGGCGCGGTAGAACAGCAGCGGGTCGTCGTCGGGCACGAAGAGCGCCACCGCCGGTTCGTGGTCAATCACGCGGCGCTCCATCTGCCGGCGCTCGTGCTCACAGATGTAGGGCGGGTTGCTGACAATGACGTTGAACATCGGACATTGAAAATTGAATATTGAACGGTCAAGGATGTCTACCTGCTGGAAGGCGACGTCGACGCGGGTACGACCGGCGTTGCGGCGGGCTATGGCAAGGGCCTCGGCTGAGACGTCCCAGGCCGTCACCCGGGCCTGGGGCAGACGGGCGGCCAACGTGCAGGCGATGCAGCCGCTGCCCGTGCCGATGTCGAGGATGGAGACACCGCGACCGATGTCCATCGCCTCGCACTGCCGCAGCACCAGCTGGCACAGCTCGTAGGTCTCAGGACGGGGGATAAGCACCCCTGGGGCCACGAGAAACCAGCGGCCTCCAAACTCGGCCTCGCCTAAGACATACTGCACGGGCTCGTCCCCCAGCAGGCGGTTGAGCAATGGCAGCAGCGCGCCGTCGTCGGCCTCGCGCCCGCAGAGGGCATCGGCCAGGCTGATGCCGAAGCGTCGCTCCAGCACCAGCCGGGCCACGGCCTGCGCCTCGCCCCCGGTGTAGACGGCTGTCAGCTGCCGCCACAGGTCATGATAGGTCATGCCGTACGGGGGCTACTTGCTGATGTAGCGCACATACTCGCAGGCGGCCAGCAGGAAGGCTCCAACGCCGAAGTTGGCCTCCGAGTTCTGGTCAACGGTCTGGCCGGGAATGGCACGCTCGCCGATGGGCTGCACGTAGCCCACCTTGCCCGACGGCTGCAGGGCCGTCTCGGTGAGATAACGCCAGGCGCGGTCGATGACGGGTGCAAACTCCTTCTTGGAGAGGTAGCCGTTGTTGACGCCCCACAGCAGGCCGTAGGTGAAGAAGGCGGTGCCCGACGTCTCAGGGCCGGGGGCATGCTGCGCGTCGGCCATGGAGCGGGTCCAGTAGCCCTCCTTCTGCTGCAGACTGGCCACGGCGCGGGCCAGGCGGGTGTACTTGTCGACGAAGAAGGGCTGGCGCACATACTCCTCGGGCATGTCCTGCAGCACCTTGGCCAGTCCGGCCAGCACCCAGCCGTCGCCGCGTGCCCAGTAGTCCTTCTTGCCGTTGGCCGACTTGTGCTTAGGCCACACGTACTTGCCGTCGCGGAAGTAGAGGCCCGTCTCCTGGTCGTACATGATGGCGTCGCTGTAAAGCAGGTTGTCGTAAAGTTTGTTCAGGTACTTCACGTCGCCCGTCAGGCGGTACATCTTGGTCATCACCGGCATCACCATGTACAGTGCGTCGGCCCACCACCAGTAGTCGTTGGCCTTGGAGTCGGCCTCATAGCCCATCACCTCGATGGCACGGGCTATTTTCTTGTCAGAGGTGAGAGGTGAGAGCTGAGAGATATGATTACCTTGCACGCCACCACCATTTGGGCTTGTCTGGTTATCATCTTTCTCATCTTTCATCTCTCCTTTCTCAATTCGGTAGAGGTCGATGTAGGTCTGGAAGCAGATTTGCCAGTCGCCGAAGAGCACGTAGTCCTGGCCCTCGCCGTACTGCTTATATTTCCACTTGGCGGGGTCGGCCTCCCTGGCCCCCTTCCACTCGTTGTGCTCGGCCCAGCGGATGCTGTAGTCGAGCATCTGCCGGTCGTGCAACAGTTTCCACACTTCGATGTTGCCGGTGTGATAGGCGGCGTTGTCCCAGAAGGAGCGCACCTCCGCCTTGTTGTTCTGCTGCCAATAGGTATTTACCCGTCGGATGACGTCCTTCACCTGGTTGGGCGTCCACTGCTTCGCCTGCACAGCTGCTGCGGCGAAGACACATAGTGCTAATAAAGTCTTTCTCATCATATCATTTCTCATTTTCTCAATCTCTCATTTTCTCAATCTCCCATTCGTCCTGCCACCGCACGACGGGCTTGCCCTGCTCGAAGGTGACGGGCAGCCAGATGTAGCGGGCGTCGCTCGGATGGCGGGGGCGCCACACGTCGGCCATGAAGATATAGCCGTGGTCTACCTTTAATATATAGGTAGACTGCCCGCCGAAGGTTTTCCCGGCGTTAGGCCCTTGGCAGGGGTTGGGGTGTTGCGTCCACGGCCCCCAGATGGAGGTCGCCGAGAATAGGCGTGCCTCGTTGGGGTCCCAGCCCGTGCATCCCGAGGTGATCATCCAGTAGGTGCCGTCGTGCTTCATGATGGCCGGCGCCTCGTTCTGCCCGCCGGGGGCCACGCGGGTGTACCGTCCCGTGTGGTGCATGTAGTCGGCGGTGAGCTCGGCTATGTGCAGGGTCATGTTGTCCTCAGATGAGAAGATGTGGTAGGCCTTGCCGTCGTCGTCGACGTAGAGCGTCATGTCGCGGCTCATCTGTCCGGTGGCGAAGTCGCGCTTGACGAAGAGGCCCTGGCCGACGGCCTTATACCACGCCGGCGTCCACCACTCCTTGAAATGGCCGATGTCCATTGTGTCGAGCACGGCTATCTGCTGCTGGTTCATCTCCACGGGCCACGTGCCGGCGTTGGCACGCTGCGAGTAGAGGAAGCGGTAGGGACCCTCAGGCCGTCGGCTGACGGCCACGCCGTAGCGGGCGGCCTCGTAGCCCCGGCCCTTGAGTTCCAAGTGGAACCACATGACGAACTGCCTGGTGAGCGGGTTGTAGACCACCTTGGGCCGTTCCAGCACGCAGCCTCGCTCTATGTCGCTGCCACGCTCGTCGCTGACGCTGAGGGCCACGCCCCGGTTCTCCCAGTGCAGCAGGTCTTTCGACGCATAGCACATCACGCCTACCAGTGCGCTCGACGTGTGGTCGGACTTATGCTCGCCAAACCAGTAGTAGGTGTCGCCATGCTTGATGACACCGCCGCCGTGGGCGTTGATGTGGGCACCGCTCACGTCGGGCCACAGCTCGCCGGGCCTGACGAGGCGCGGCTTCCGCTGCTGCTCGTTCCAGTAGGTTTCCAGGCGCTTGGCCTCGGCCTTGGTGATGTGGATGACGCTGCCGTGCTTGGGCGACGTGAAGTTGGTGGCCTTCATCACGCCCTCGTTGAAGCGGCCCAGGGGCGTGAAGGTCTTGAAGTCGCTGGTCTCCACGAAGCCGAAGTTGTGGGGGTTGATGCTGAATATGTCGTACATCAGCACCCACTTCTGCTGACCTATGCGCTTCCACACGTTGGGGGCCTCGCAGCTGCCGCGCTCGGCGTCTATCTGCTCGGCATGGTAGTCGGCGAAGTGGTTGATGCGGTCGGAGATCATGTACTTGATGCCGCCGGGGTTCTCCTGGGCCACATAGCTCATGAAGTAACGGCCGTCGGGCATGGGACAGATGTCAGCGTCGAGCACCTGGACCTTGTCGTCGGGATAGTCGAAGAGCAGCTGCGGTTCAGTCTCCAGGGTGGTGAATGCCTCGTCGGCATAGCTATAGTAGAGCTTGGTGCGGCCGCCGGCCTGCTGGCGGATGGTGAAGTAGACCATGGGCTTGCCAGCGGCGGGGTCCCAAATGGTCTGCGGCGCCCAGGCACAGCCTATGTCGCCAAAGCGCTCGGGGAAGAGCTTGTCGATGCGGGCCTCGTGATGGGTCCAGTGTATCAGGTCGTCGCTGGCCATGAGCACCAGCCCCCGGTTGTTGCCCCATCCGTATTTGTCGGGGCGCTCCCACTGGGTGGTGCGCAGCCCCTTCTGGCGGCCGAAGACGTGCAGGTCGGTCATGGCGATGTAGAACCGCCCGTTGGGTGCGCGGCAAATATGCGGGTCGCGTATGCCGCGCTGCTCGGCGATGGAGTCGCCCGATATGATAGGCTCGCCGTTGTTCACCGCCGTAAACGTGTAGCCGTCATAGCTGATGGCCATAAACAGGCTGTGCGTAGGGTCGTTGAAGTAGGTGAACAGGTAGGCGCCCATGTCCTTCTCCGTCAGCGGGCGCTTGTTTTTGGCGCCGGTAAGCGTCAACGGGGCCGTCAGCAGCAGGAGGATACTGAGTCGTAGGATGCTGTTTCTCTTCATAGTCAAACTCCTCACATTGCTACTTCCTGATGCGTACGATGTTGAGCGAATAGGGCGGCAGCTCCAGCTCCACGCTGTTGCAGTCGGGACTCAGCTCGTGCTCCGTGGGGCTGATGTGGGTGGGCTGCTGCAGGGTGTTCTCATCGTAGCCCGAGTTGGCGCGCAGGCGGATGAGCTTGGCGCTCTTCACCGGGAAGTTCTGCAGGTTGATGCGGGCGGTGGTGCCCTCGTCCTGCGAGTTGACCACCTTGACAATCATCTCGCCCGTAGGCTCGTCGATGGTGGCGCTGGAGAAGATGCCCGTCGACGTGTCGTGCTTCAGCACAGTGTCGAACACCAGCTCCTTGTCCAGCCATGCCTTGACGCTGTCGCCGGCCACGGTGAGCGTCACGTCGTACCAGCGGCCCTGCTCCACGCGGCCCCGCTTAGTGGCGGTCTGCGACTTGCCGCCACTACTGATCTGCTCTATGCCGTGCTGCGTGTTGCCCCATCCGCCGAAGTTCACCCAGCAGTAGTGCTGGGGGTCTACGTAGTTGAAGACGATGATAAAGCCCTCGGCGCCGTCATCCTTGCGGGCGCGGCACTTCACGGTATAGTGGTCGCCCACCTCGGCCGTACACAGGGCCACGCACTGCTCACGCAGGCTCTGCTGGCTGAGCACGTCGCCGGCCATCTGCCACTGGCCGCTGACGGTCTGGGGCTTGCCCGTCTTGGGCAGCGGGTCCATGTGGGTGTAGGACGCCTTGGTGCCCCATGTGGCGTAGCCCACGCGGCTCCTGGCCGGGGTGACCGACTTCCGGAGGGCGGCGGCCTGGTAGGGGTTCTGCTGGCTGACCTTCACCACCTGCGTGCCCACGTTGCGGGGCATGAGCATCTGCACGTAGTACGACGGGGTGCCCATGACGCGGCTCGACGAGAAGCGTATCATGTCGGGACGCCAGCGGGCGTCGTTCTCGTTGACGAAGATGGGGGCATAGCTGTTCAGCGGCACGATGTCGGAGTTGTTCTCCATACCCATCATGTAGACAGCCTCGCCCAAGGCGGCGTTCATGTTGCCCAGGTCGCCGAAGCCGTTGGTCACGGCATATTCGCCCACATAAATCCTTGGAGCGGGCTGGCCGTTGGGCAGCGTGCGGGGGTAGGCGTCATACTTGCGGAAGGCGTCGCTGAACCACCCCGGCGTGCGGTAGTAGTGCTCGTCGAGCAGGTCGACGGGCAGGGTGGACTCCCACTTGGGGTTGTCGTCGCCCCAGGCCACGACGTTGCCAATAAGCTTCATCTGCGGGTATTTGGCCAGGATGGCCTCGCGGAACTTCGCGTACCTATCATAATAGTGGTCGCTCTGCTGGCGCGGGTCGGGCTGGTTGTTCTCGTTGCCTATCTCGAGGAATTCCAAGTTGAAGGGCGCGGGGTGGCCGTTCCTGGCACGCAGGGCGCCATACTTCGACGTCACCGGGCCGTTGGCATACTCTATGGCGGCGAGCGTCTCGTCTATCCAGGGCTGCAGCGAGTCAACGGGCGTCTGTCCGCCGTGCCACAGTCCCACGTTGACCACGTAGAGGGGCTTGGCGCCTAAGTCCTCGGCCATCTGCAGATACTCATGATAGCCAATGCCGTCGGTGGTGCGGTAGCCCCAGTTGACGTTCCAGTGGCCGGGCCGCTCCTCGATAGGGCCTATGGTGCGCTCCCAGCGGAAGGCGTTCTCGGGCGAGATCTGGCCCTCTACGAAGCAGCCGCCGGGGAATCGCATGAACTTAGGCCGCATCTCGTAGAGCATCTGGGCCAGGTCGGGGCGCAGGCCGTTCTCGCGGTTCTTCCATGTCGGCGGGAACAGGCTGACGACGTCAAGCTGCAGGGTGCCCTTACCGTCGAACACTAAGGCGAACAACGCCTGCGGGTCGTTCTGCTCGGCGGTCATCTCGGCGGTCAACTTTGTCCACTGCTTATAGGTATAGCCTTTCTTCTCCTGCATGCCGTAGGGCGAGACGGTGGTTTCCGCCAGGATGGTGCTACCCTTGAAGAGGCAGGCCTTGATGGTGCCCTTATAGGTGCCTTTGAGCCAGAAGGACAGCTTGTAGGTACGCCCTTGCACAGCGTTGATGCCCCAGTAGCCTTCGTTGATAAGGCGGGCGGGCTGGCTGGCCGATGCGTCGACGGTCAGTTCCAGCGCGTTCTGCTGGGCGCTGTTCAGCAGAGGTGTCTTCTTGGCGGACTGAATCAAGCGGGCCGTGACTCGCGAGGGTGCTTCGGTGTAGGCAGCCCAGTGCTGCATGTCGGCGGGCTTGCCGTATTCCGGCCCGTCCTCGAAGGAGCGGTTGCGGATAAGCTCGGCGTAGATGCCGCCGTCGGCGGCGTGGTTAATGTCCTCAAAGAAGATGCCGTAGTGCGTGGGGCTGATCTTCGGGCCGCGCAGGTTGGCGTCGATGTCGATGGTCACCTGGGCCAGCATGGAGGTAGCCGCCGTGAGCACCGCTAAGAGCGAAAGGGTTCTTGTCTTCATACGTTGTTCTGTTGGTTAGTAATTTTTATTGATGGCGCAAAGTTACAAAAATAAAGCGAAACTGGAATGCAGTTTCGCTTTATTTTTCAAAAATTTCATCACCGTCTACTTCTTTCTGGCCGTTTTCCTGACCGTTTTCTTGGCGGCAGGCTTAGCGGCGGTCTTGGCGGCGGTCTTGGCGGCGGGGGCGGGCTCGGCGGTCTTGTCGCCCACGATGCCTACCAGCTCTACGTCGAAGACGAGGGCCGAGTAGGGTTTGATGTTACCCATGTTGCGCTCGCCGTAGGCCAGCTCCTGGGGTATATAGAGCTGCCACTTGGAGCCTACGGGCATCATGGTCAGGGCCTCGGTCCAGCCCTTGATAACCTGGTCGGCACGGAACTCGGCGGGCTTGTCGCCATGCTTCTTAGAAGCGTCGAACACGGTGCCGTCAACGAGGCGGCCCTCATAGTTTACCTGCACCTTGTCGGTCAGCTGAGGCACCTGCCCCTCGCCCTTCACCAGCACCTTGTACTGCAGGCCGCTGGGCGTGGTGATGACACCCTCCTTCTGGGCGTTCTCCTTGAGGAACTTGATGCCGGCGTCGCGGTTGGGGCCATAGAGTTTCTCCTCCTTAGCCTTCTTGTCGGCCTCCGACTTCTCTCTGAAATAGCTTTCGGCAGCGGCCTGTCTGAAGTGGGTGGTGTCCTGCTTCATGGCGTCGATGAAGCCGCGGTAGAAGAGGTCGGCCTCGATAGAGTCCGGGGAGTCCTTGAACTCACCGCTGATGCCTGCGAGCATGCGGCCGCGCACCTGGCTGGCTATCTCGACGCCGGCCACACGGGCCTTGGCCTCGGGCGACTCGCCGGCCTTGATGACCTCTTCGAACGAGGCCAGGAACGTGCCGATGTTGGTAGAGTCGATGCCGTGCTGCTGCTTCAGAAAGCTCATCAGACCGTTGGTGATGGTCATGCCGGCGGCATAGCTCACGGAGTCGCTGCTGGTCTTCAGTTCCACAGGCACCACGACGGGGGTAGCCTTCACATTCTCCTTTTTCTTCTTTTTGGCATCTACTGTGCAAAAAGAAGCACTCGCCACGACAGCGAGTGCTAAAAGTACGACTTTCTTCATGACTTACTTCTTAGGATTTACCTCTAACAGCTCAATCTTGAATTTCAGCACCGAGAAAGGCTTGATGATGCCCTGCTCGCGCTCGGCATAGGCCTGGTCCTGGGGAATCCACACCTCCCAGATAGAGCCGGCGGGCATGTGCTTCATGGCCTCGGTCCAGCCCTTGATGGTCTGGTTGCAGCGCAGGGTGATGGGCTCGCCGCGCTTGTAGCTGCTGTCGAACACGGAGTCGTTCAGCAGACGGCCCTCGTAGTGAACCTTCACGAGCGACGTGTCGGCGGGGATGGCGCCGTTGCCCTCCTTGATGACGCGGTACTGCACGCCGTTGGCCAGCGTCTTCACGCCCTCTTTCTTGGCGTTGGCGGCCAGGAAGTCCTCGCCCTCCTTCTTGTTGGCGCCGTAGGTCTTCTCAAGCTCGCGGGCCTTGATTTCCTGCATCTTGGTCTGAGCCACGGTCTGGGCCTGCTCCATGGTCATCAGGCCCTCCTTGCCGGTGGTACCGCTGATGAATCCGGCCATGAAGTTCTTCAGCGAGATGGTCTTCGTAGAGTCCTCGCCAAACACCTCGTGGTTGATGCCCTTCACCATCTGGTTGGAAATCTGCTGGCCAATCTGGATACCGGCATAGTAGGCGGCCTTCTTCTTGTTGTCGCCGGCGTTGGCGCCCTCGTTCAAGCCCTTGATGAACTCGCCGATGTTGGCGGTGTCCACGCCAAGACGGTCAACGAGATACTCTTTCAGACCCTGGGTCTGGGCCATGCCGATAGCATAGCTCATAGAGTCGACATCGCTCTTCAGGCTGGCCTTCGGAGCACCATTGCCGCAGGCGGTGAACCCGGCGGCCACAATAGCCATAGCGGCTACGATACTTAACTTTTTCATTGTTTTGTTTTGCTTTTTTATTATTTTAATGTGTCGATATTCCGATATGTCGATATGACGACGGCAGATACGACGAGGCTTTTCAAACCACCTGAATCAGCTCTACGTCGAACACCAGGGCCGAGAACGGGGGGATAGACGCGCCGGCACCATTCTCGCCGTAGGCCAGGCGGTAGGGAATGAAGAAGCGGTATTTGGCCCCCTCCTGCATCAGCTGCAGACCCTCAGTCCAGCCGGCTATCACCTGCTGCAGGGGGAACGTGGCGGGCTCGCCGCGCTGGATGCTCGAATCAAACACCGTACCGTCGATGAGGAAACCTTCGTAATGGCACATCACCGTGTCCTTGGCCGTAGGCTTGCGGCCGTTGCCCTCCTTCAGTACCTGGTACTGCAAGCCGCTGGGCAGGGTGACGACACCGTCTTTCCGGGCATTGTCGGCCAGGTACTTCTCACCGGCCTCCTTGAACATCTTGCCCTGCTCAGCACGCTGGGCATTGATCTTGGCTTCCTGTTTCTGGAAGTACTCCTGCACTATCTGCTGCGCCTCGCGCTGAGGTATCTTGCGCTCGGCACCATTGACAACGTCCTTGATAGCCTGTGCGAAATCGTCGATGTTCAGTTCCTGAATACCCATCTGTATCAACTGCTGGCTCAAGCCCAAGCCAAGGGCGTAACTCACTTTATCCATGCTTTCTCTTAATAAATAATGTATAAATCTTCGAAAATCGGCGCAAAGGTACAATTTTTTAAGCAGTTAGAGCCGTCAAAGGAGTTAAAAGGAGTTAAAGACGGTGTCCTTTTGACATTTAATATGTATATTTGCACAAAACAAAACGTTTATGCTTATGAAAAAGATTGTAGTATTGACAGGTGCAGGCATGTCGGTGGAGAGCGGGCTGAAGACTTTCCGCGATGCCGACGGTCTGTGGGAGGAGTACCCCGTAGCCCAGGTGGCTACCCACGAGGGCTGGGAGGCCGACCCCACGCTGGTGACTAATTTTTACAACATGCTGCGCAAGAAGTGCTGGGGCGTCAAGCCCAACGAGGGCCACCGGCTGGTAGCTGCCCTGGAACGGCAGTACGACGTGACCGTCGTCACCCAGAACGTTGACAATCTGCATGAGCAGGCCGGCTCCAAGAAAGTCATCCACCTGCACGGCGAGCTGATGAAGGTATGCTCCAGCCGCGACGTTGACGACCCCCGCTATCAGATAACCCTTACCCCCGACAACTGCGAGGTGGCTCCCGGCACCAAGGCCGGCGACGGCTCGCTGCTGCGGCCCTTCATCGTCTTCTTCGGCGAGGCGGTGCCCAATATCACCGTGGCCGCCGACGTGGTGCAGCAGGCCGACATCATGATTGTCATAGGCACCTCGCTCAACGTCTACCCCGCCGCCGGGCTGCTGCACTACGCACGGCCCTCAACGCCAATCTACCTGATCGACCCCAACCCCATTGCCGCCGGCGAGCACGTCACGCAGATACAGAAGGGAGCCTCGGCCGGCATGAAGGAGCTGTTCTCCATACTGATGGGCTGAGCGCCGCTACACTACGTTACTATTTGCAAATACAACACCCGGCAGACAATAAAACGGGGACCGTCAGCGTTATTATGACTGATGGAACATGTTAGCAGACTCATCATGAGTGTGGCTCTCCTACTGCTGGGTGCGACGGCGCAAGCGCAGGAGTTCTTCAACCTGACCGCCCGGGAGGTCAGGGTCGACTCGGTGCTGCCCTTGTTTACCTACACCCGTGAGTTGGGCGTAGCCTACGCCGACTCCTCCTACACCGCTACTATTGAATACCCCGAGTTTATTGATATGACCGAGGGCGACGTGGCCCGGCTGCGGCAGATCACCGACCAGCCGCTGCCCGCCCTGCCCACGGTGGAGCAGTATGTCGGCGTGTCGCGTCGGCAGGGCACGCTCTACGTGTCGTTCGTGCCGTTAGTGTTTCGCGACGGCAAGTACCAGAAGCTGGTCAGCTTCATGCTCAGGGTGGAAGGCCACAAGGCCCACAGCGCCAGAACGCTCAGGGCCAAAGCGGCCGGCGAGGCTGCCTATGCCGACTCGTCGGTTCTGGCCAGTGGCCGGTGGGCCAAGATCAGCGTGCCGGCAACGGGCGTCTACCAGCTCACCGACGCCCTGATCCGCAAGGCGGGGTTCAGCGACTTGAGCAAGGTGAAGGTCTACGGCTACGGCGGCGCCCTGCAGCCTGAGCAGCTGACGGCCGACTACCTGGCCCGGACCGACGACCTGCAGGAGGTGCCTACCTGCACCGTCGGCAGCCGCAGGCTGTTCTACGCCACAGGCCCCGTCAGCTGGGACAGCAACACGGCCACTACCCGCACCCGCAATCCCTACAGCAGCACGGGCTGCTACTTCATCACCGAAAACGACAACGAAGCCCTCACGCAGAGCGAGGCCGACTTCCAGGCCGCCCACTACCCCTCAGCCGACGACTACCACTCGCTCTACGAGGTAGACGACTACTCATGGTACCACGGCGGGCGCAACCTCTACGACAGCCGGCTCTACGGCACCGGCACGAAGCGCACCTACCAGATAGACGCCCCGGCCGGCGCCACCGGACAGCTGACAGTGGTCATGAGCTATGACGCACCCTGCACAGCCACGGTTTCCGTCAACGGCCAGGAGGTGGGACAGTTGCGGCTGGCATCCAGCGTCGACCGCTACAGCCGCGCTGTGGTGACCACCCAGAGCTTCACCATCGCCGAGCCCCTGCTGGCAGCCAACGAGGTGACCATTGAGCAGACCGCCGGCGGCAACATGCGGCTCGACTATGTGGCACTGCGGTTCGACACGCCCAAGCCGTGGCCTGACCTGTCGGCTGCCACCCTACCCTCGCCCGACTACGTGTACAACATCACCAACCAGAACCACCACGGCGACCCGGCGGCCGACATGGTCATCATCATTCCCACCACGCAGAAACTGCTGACACAGGCCCAGAGACTGGCCGACTACCACCGGCAGCACGACTCGCTGCGGGTGAGCATAGTGCCCGCCGACGAGCTCTTCAACGAGTTCAGCAGCGGCACCCCCGACGCCAACGCCTACCGCCGCTACCTGAAGATGCTCTACGACAGGGCTGAGACCGACGCCGACCTGCCGCGCTACCTGCTGCTCTTCGGCGACGGGGCCTGGGACAACCGCATGCTCACCGCAGAGTGGCGCAACTACTCGCCCGACGATTTCCTGCTCTGCTACGAGAGCGAGAACTCCTTCAGCGAGACCGACTGCTACGTCACCGACGACTACTTCTGCCTGATGGACAACGGCGAGGGGGCCTCGCTGACCTACAGCGACAAGAGCGACGTGGCCGTGGGCCGATTCCCGGTGCGCGACGAGGCGCAGGCCCAGATCATGGTCGACAAGACCGTCAGCTACCTCAACAACGAGCATGCCGGCCCGTGGCAGAACACCATCTGCTTCATGGGCGACGACGGCGACAACAACCGCCACATGAACGACGCAGAAACCGTGGCACGCATGGTGGCCAACGACCACCCCGCGCTCAACCTGAAGAAAATCTACTGGGACGCCTACCAGCGGCAGTCGTCGTCAACAGGCTTCAGCTACCCCGACGTCACACAGCTCATCAAGCAGCAGATGCAGACAGGCGCACTCATCATGAACTACACCGGCCACGGCGCACCCTACACCATGTCGCACGAGCAGGTGCTGAAACTGGCCGACTTTGCCGCCTCCACGTCGACGGCACAGCCGCTGTGGCTGACGGCCTCGTGCGACATCATGCCCTTCGACGGCCAGGAGGAAAACATCGGCGAGACCACCATCCTCAACAAGAACGGCGGCGCCGTGGCCTTCTATGGCACCACGCGCACCGTCTACGCCCACTACAACCAGTATATGAACCGCGCCTTCACCCGCTACGCACTCGGCACTGACGCCAGCGGACGGCGCTACGCCGTGGGCGAGGCGGCCCGGCTGGCCAAGAACCTGCTCATGACGCCTGCCAACCAAGGCAACGACATCGGCATAGACCGCACGGCCAACAAGCTGCAGTACACACTCCTGGGCGACCCCGCCCTGGCCCTGGCACTGCCTGCCATGAAGGTGGTCGTAGACAGCATTGACGGAAAGGCAGCCACGGCCGCCACCAACATACTGGTAGGCCGCCCGGTCAGCGTGAAAGGCCACGTGGAGGGCGCGGCCGACTTCAACGGCACGGTGACGCTGACCGTGCGCGACACTGAGCAGACCGTCACCTGCAAGCTCAACGACACCAGCGCCGCCGACACGGCCTACGTGTTCACCGACCGTCCCAACACCCTCTACACCGGTACCGACAGCGTGCGCCAGGGCCGCTTCTCGATGGTCTTCACACTGCCCAAGGACATCAGCTACGACGACGGCACTGGCCTCATGACGCTCTACGCACTGAGCAACGACCACCAGCGCACGGCTCAGGGATACAGCGACCAGTTCACCATGAGCAGCAACGCCGACCTGGCCGACGACGGCATAGGACCCAATATATGGTGCTACCTCAACAGCAGTTCGTTTACCAACGGCGACGATGTGAATACCACGCCCCTCTTCCACGCCGACCTGAGCGACAAGGACGGCATCAACGCCTCCGGGGGCGGCATAGGCCACGACCTGGAACTCATCATCGACGGCCAGATGGCCCAGACATACTCGCTGAACAGCTACTTCCAGTACGACTTCGGCGACTACCGCAGCGGCTCGCTCAACTTCAGCCTGCCCACACTCAGCGCCGGCCAGCACCATCTGCTGTTCCGAGCCTGGGACATGCTCAACAACTCGTCGGTCGCCGAGCTGCAGTTCAACGTCGTCAAAGGCCAGGAGCCCACCATCTTCAGCGTAGACTGCACCAAGAACCCCGCCACCACCTCGACCACCTTCATCGTCACCCACGACCGCGCGGGGTCGCAGGTGGACGTGGTCATCGACGTGTTCGACACCTCAGGCAGGCACTTGTGGCGCCGGGCGGCAAGCGGTGTGTCGGCCACGCAGTCGCTGGCCATCGACTGGGACCTCACCACCAGCGGCGGCCACCGCTTAGACACGGGAGTGTACCTCTTCCGGGCATCACTGAGCAGCGACGGCAGCACGCAGGCCTCAAAGGCCAAGAAAATGGTGATACTGAGAAAATAAGAACTTTAAAATATGAAAGAATTTATGAAGAAACTGATAATCATCCTCTCATTTGTTCATTTGCTCAATCTACAGGCCTGGGCCGACGAAGACGAGAAGAACACCATGTTCAACCCCGTGGAGCACGCCGTCATCTCAGAAACCATAGCCCCTGACGCCAGAGGCGCCGGTCTGGGCGACGTCGGCGTGGCCACCGACCCCGATGTCAACTCGCAGTACTGGAACCCCGCCAAATATCCCTTCTGCATCAGCCGCGCCGGGGTGGCTCTGAACTACACCCCGTGGCTGCGACAGCTGGTCAACGACATCGACCTGGCCTACGTGGCCGGCTACTACCGCATAGGCGACTACTCCGCCATCTCGGGCTCGCTGCGCTACTTCTCGCTCGGCGAGGTCTACACTGACTACGGCAACAGCGACATGACCGTCAAGCCCTACGAGATGTCGCTCGACGCAGCCTACTCGCTCATGCTCAGCGAAACCTTCTCCATAGCCGCTGCCATACGCTGGATTTACAGCGACCTGCGTTTCGACTACTCCGAGGACTCCAAGCCGGCCTCGGCCTTTGCCGCCGACCTGGCCATGTACTACAACAACTACGTCATGCTGGGCAACCGCGAGTGCCAGCTGGGACTGGGTATGAACGTGAGGAACATCGGCTCCAAGATTTCGTACTACGGCGACGAAGAGAGCCAGTTCATACCGGCCAACCTGCGCCTGGGCGCCGCGCTCATGGTGCCCGTCGACGAGTACAACCGCTTCACCATCACTGCCGACGCCAACAAGCTGCTGGTGCCCACCGTGCCACGGCAGGAAGAGGGCGAGAGCAACTCAGAATACCAGGACCGCGTACGCCGCGAGTATAGCGACGTGGGTTCTATCAAGGGTATTTTCCAGAGCTTCAGCGACGCCCCCAACGGCTTCAAGGAGGAACTGGAGGAGGTGCAGTGGTCGGTAGGTGCCGAGTATGTCTACCACGACCAATTCTCGCTGCGCGCCGGCTATCACCACCAGGCTGAGTCGAAGGGCAACCTGAAATATTTCACCGTGGGCGGCGGCTTCCGCATGAGCGTCTTCTCGCTCGACGTGGGCTACGTCATCTCTACCGCCCGCTCCAACCCCCTCGACCAGACCCTTCGTTTCACACTGGCATTCGACATGGACGGCATCAAAGACCTGTTTAGATAATACCCACCCCCAACCCCTTCCCATGGGAGGGGAGTTTAAAAAGTGATTATGAAGAAAAGATATGAAACTACGGATGCTGCAACCTACCAATTATTGATAGAGAAGGCCCGCAAGTTGCGCAGAAACCCGACTGAGGCTGAACGTATCTTGTGGAAATACCTATCTGACGACCAATTAGGCACTCATTTTAGAAGACAGCACCCGGTGCATGGATATATCCCTGATTTTGTCAGCCTGAAAAGCCGGCTGATTGTTGAGATTGACGGCGGCCATCACCTTGAGGGAGAGCAACCGGAACAGGATGCCCGGCGCACAGAAGATCTTAACAATGAAGGCTATGAAGTGTTGCGGTTTACTAATGAAGAAATCATCGGCAACCCAGAAAGCGTCGTGGAAGAAATAATCGATGCCATAAAAGATCGTCAGCCACAAGCTCCCCTCCCTCGGGGAGAGGCCGGGGGTGGGTTTAGAGTTGGAATGGGCTTCGATGTCCATCAGTTAGTAGAGGGCCGCGACCTGTGGATGGGCGGCATCAAGATTCCCCACGAGAAAGGACTGCTGGGCCACAGCGACGCCGACGTGCTGATACACGCCATCAGCGACGCCCTGCTCGGGGCTGCCAACATGCGCGACATAGGCTACCACTTCCCCGACACCGCCACCGAGACCGACGGCATGGACAGCAAGGTGATTCTCGCCAAGACCATCGACCTGATAGCCACTAAGGGCTACCGTCTGGTGAATATCGACGCTACTATATGCGCCGAGCGTCCTAAGATGAATCCCCACATCCCGCAGATGAAGGCCTGCATGGCTGAGATCATCGGCTGCGACGAAGACGACATTTCCATCAAAGCCACCACCACCGAGCACCTCGGCTTCACAGGCCGTGAGGAGGGTATTTCAGCCTATGCCGTGGTGCTGATAGAGCGCGACTGACAGGGCTGCACGATTTGTGTACCATCAATGCCGAAAAAGTGTCCGGCAGCGACTACTTAACATAGCCTCTTTGACGATTTTCCGGCCGTCCGGTTTGAGGTTTTCTGTGTAACTTTGCACCGTAAAACCATTTCAACAGACAGAACGTTAAACAATCAATCACCGGACGACTATGAAAAGAATCTTTACTTCGGCCGCCGTCATCATCAGCAATGCCGTCAACCTGTTAGCAGGCTCAAAGTCACAAGTGACTCCGGCTCCCAAGCCTACCGTGACACTCAGCTACAAGCGCATGAACACGGACGTGACGCTAAAGAGCGGACTGACGGGAGCCGTCATCTACTACACGCTCGACGGCAGCACGCCCACCACCGGGAGCACCGTCTACACCGAACCTTTTAACGTGACCGCCGAGACCACTGTCAAGGCAGTGGTCATAGCCGACGGCTACCTGCTGAGCGACGTGGCCGAGCAGGTGGTTGACCTGAAGGACCAAGCCCTGGAACCCACCATCGACGTGGCCTACGAACCCGGCCGGGCTACCGTCACCATCAGCGGAGCTGACGAGGAAGCCGAGATATGGTTCAACCTCACCGGCAGCAACGACCCGGCCCGCTCACAGCGTTACACCGAGCCGGTGGTGCTGACCAGCCGTGCCACAGACCTACACCGAGCAGACATGGCAAGCCGCCGAGACAGCCGACGTCATCGTCTGCAACACCAACGGCTGCCACATCTACTTTGTCGAGGCCACCCTCATAGGGCACGGCGAGCTGACAGGCATCAGCACCGTCAGCCGCCAGTCGTCATGCCCACAGACCGTCTACACCCTAAGCGGACAGCGGGTGGCAAAGGCCGGCCGAAAGGGGATTTACATCATTGACGGGCGGAAGACCGTAGTGAAATAACAAAGCCTGAACATCCATAATATCCATAGTATGAAAAAAGCGTTTTTAGCGTTCGTCGCTTCGCTCATGCCACTGGCGGTGTCGGCACAGCCGGCAACGACACCTGACAACAGCCTGAGCCGTCACAACTTCTTTTACGCCGGACAGAGCAAGCAGCGGCGCATGTTCATTGTCAGCGACGGGCGGGTCAGCTGGAGCTACAACGACCAGCTCCGTCGCGGCGAGATCAGCGATGCCGTGCTCATGACCGACGGCCACATACTGGTAGCCCACCAGTATGGCGTGGCCGAAGTCGACAAGGACGGAGCCACCCTCTGGCAGTATCCAGCCCCCGAGGGCACGGAGATACACACCGCGCAGCCCATAGGGCACAGCCACGTGGTGTTCGTGCAGAACGGCCGGCCCGCCAAGGCGGTGGTCATGGAGATACCCTCCAAGCGCATCGTCCGCGAGTTTGAGCTGCCGGTGTCAGAGAAGGGTTCCGTCCACGGACAGTTCCGCAATGCCTGCCTCTCGTCGAGGGGTACCCTCCTGGTGGCCAACATGGCCTTGGGCTGCATCCATGAGTACACCAGCGAAGGCCGCGAGGTGGACCGCTGGACCGGCTTCCTGCCCTGGTCGGTGCAGGAGGTGGCCAAGACGGGCAACCTCATCGTCACCGGCCGCAAGGGCCTCATCCAGGAAATCAACCGCCAGGGGCAGACGGTGTGGCAGCTGGACGTAACAAAGTACGGCGTCACGCAGCCACAGAAGACGGTGCGCCTGAAAAACGGCAACCACATCGTGAACAACTGGTACAACGAGTGGAACAAGCAACCGATGGACTCGGCCAACGCCCCCGTGCAGGCCATCGAGGTCGACAAGGACGGGCGCGTGGTTTGGCAGCTCTGCGCCTGGAAAGACCCCGACCTCGGCCCGTCGACCACCATCCAGCTGCTGGACGAAGCCGTCAATCGCGACCGCCTCTTCTTCGGCGAATTCAACGCCCAGCGGCCCAGGCTGTTTGTAGGGCCTAACGAGCCGCTGGGCGAGGGCCGGGGCATCCATCCGGGCCGGGTGGCCTGGGTGCATGCGCCGGGCGTAGCCCGGTGGGACGGCAAGACCGGCCTCTGGGTGGAGGACCGGTGGAACGACCAGTCAAAGGCCGATCTGATGGTGCCCGAGGCGGTGATGCAACTGACGGGTGAACCCACGGCCAAGAAGGCATGGCAGGCGCTGTTCAGGCACTTCAACAAGACCCACGGCCGCGGCAACCGGGGCTACAAGCGGGGCGAGATGATAGCCGTGAAGCTGAACATGAACAACGCCATCACCCACCACGACACCATCGAGCTCAACTCGTCGCCCTTCGTCACGCTGTCGCTGGTGCGCTCACTGGTGCGCGACGGCGGCGTCAGGGAGCAGGACATCGTGCTCTGCGAGCCCTCGCGGGCCATCACCGACTCCATATATAATAAGGTGCACAGGGCATTTCCCCTGGTGCGCTTCATCGACAACATCGGCGGCGACGGCCGTGAGAAGTGCGAGTACTATCCCGAACAGATTGTCTACTCGGTTGACAACGGCAAGATGGCGCGCGGCCTGGCCAAGTGCATAGCCGACGCCGACTACCTCATCAACTCGGCCCTGCTGAAGACCCACAACGGCCCCGGCGTGACGCTGACCACCAAGAACTGGTACGGCGCCACGGACATCAACCTGCTCTGGCGGCAGAACGCCCACAACAACGTGAGCCAGGACAAGCGCCACGGCAAGCCGCAGTACAAGACCTTCGTCGACTGGCTTGCCCATCGCAACATGGGCCAGAAAGCGCTGCTGCTGCTCATCGACGGCACCTACGGCTCGCGCGACGTCAACGGGGCGCCCAACCCCAAGTGGATGAAGGAGCCTTTCAACGGCGACTGGGCCTGCTCGCTCATCGTCAGCCAGGACGAGGTGGCCTGCGATGCCGTGGCCATGGACATCATCATCAACGAGTGGCCAGAGTTCCAAAGCCTGAACTACTGCGACGAGTACCTGCGCGAAGCCGCCACCATTCCCAACACGCCCAGCGGCACTATTTACAAGCAGGAGGGCAAGCCCCTGACGCGCCCCCTCGGACTCTTTGAGCACTGGAACAGCGACCACAAGTACACGAAGATTGACCTGAAATTTAAATCCTTGAAGACTGGAAATTGAAGATTGAAAAACTGAATACTAAGCCCGAATGAAAAAGCTACTTGTATATTTATCATTTATCATCTATCACTTAGCATTTAGCCACGCAGTGGCGCAGATTCTGCCCGTGACCGACCCCGCAATGAAACGGTCGCTCAACGGCGAGTGGAGGCTGAAGGTGGTGGAGGGTATCAGCGACGACACGACGGTGCCCCTGACCGACCACACCTGGGGCACAATCCCCGTGCCCGGCTGCTGGGAGCAGTACGGATTCAGCAAGCCGAGCTACGACAAAGCCCGCCCGCTGACGGGCTACTACCGCACGCAGTTCACCGTGCCGCAGGCGTGGCGAGGGCAGCGCATCGTGCTGCGCTTCGACGGCGTGCTCTACGGCTACGACCTCTGGGTCAACGGCCAATCCGCAGGCTCCTGGCGCTCGGGCTACAACACGGCGCTCTTCGACATTACAGACTTGCTCACCCCCTGCCCGTCCAAGGGGAAAAGCCGGGAGTGGGGCCCCCAGCAACTGGCCTTGCGGGTCATCACCCAGTTTCCCGGCAGCGACTTCGACTACAACGACGACTGGGCACCCTGCGGCATTTTCCGCGACGTGACGCTGATGGCCGTGCCTGAGACCCACCTCAGCGACCTCACCATCACCACCAAGAACACGGGCGAGGTGAACGTCAAGACCATCGTCGCCAACCAGAAGGGCGCCACCGTCAGCCACGAGATTCTGGACAACAACGGCCGGGTGGTGGGCACCGACCGCGTGGCCAACCCCCACCTCTGGACCGCCGAGACGCCCTACCTCTACACCCTGCGCACCACGCTCAGCAACAAAAAGGGCACGCTGCAGAGGTTTGAGCACAGGTTCGGATTCCGCGAACTGACCATCGACGGCAACGTGCTCAAGCTCAACGGCCGGCCCATCAAGCTGCGCGGCGTCACCTGCCACTCCACCTCCCCCCACACGGTGAAGGTCGTTTCCGACGACCTTACCCTGCGCGACATGCGCCTGATGAAGGAGGCGTCAGTGAACTACATCCGCACCAGCCACTATCCCCGCGAACCGCGCTTCTACGAACTGGCCGACTCGCTGGGCTTCTACATCATCGACGAGGTGCCCTTCGGCTACGGCGACAAGAACCTTCAGAAGGAGGAGTTCTACCCCGTGCTGCAGCAGCGGGCCGAGGCCACCATCCGCCGCGACAAGAACCACCCCTCGGTGCTCATTTGGAGTCTCGGCAACGAGAACCCCCTGACCGACATCTGCATACGCCTTGGCGACTATGTGAAGACCCGGCTCGACCCCACCCGCCCCTACTGCTACCCGCAGGTGGGCAGCTACTTCCGCCGGTTCTGGAGCCACACCCCCGCCCCCTCAACGACTGGCGAGGGGAGTCCCTTCCCGTCGGCAGCGCCTGTCTATGCCCCCCACTATCCTACCACCGAACAGATAGCCGGTTTCTACCAGCACCTGGACCGCCCCGTCATCTTCACCGAATACTGCCACACACTGGGCATTTCGTTCGAGGACCACGACCGCCAGTGGGACATCATCGAGCGCACGCCCGGCATCGCCGGCGGCTCGGTATGGGAGTGGGTAGACCAGGGCATGGGCCTCTCCCCCACCCCCTCTCCGACCGGAGAGGGAAACACTCGACCCACGACTGTCTATGGCTACGAGGAGAAGGTTTACACACCTGACGGCGGCGGCTTCGAGATGTGCGGCAACAAAGGCACCGACGGCCTGCTCTACGCCGACCGCACCCCCCTGCCCAACTACTACGAGCTGCAGCGCAACTACGCCCGCGCCTTCGTAACCATAGCCGGCAGCGGCCAGCGCCCAACGCTCGTCGTCCACAACCGCTATGACTTCATCAACCTGAAAGACAACGTCACCTTCAGCTGGGCACTGACCAACGACCGCGACACCGTGAGGCGCGGCGCCTTCTCGCCCGCCTGTGAGCCCCACGACTCAACGACCTACACCTTAGACCTGCCTACCCAGAGCAGTTTCTCGCTACTGCTGGTCGACATTGAGGATGCCCAGGGGCACGTATTCCTCCACCAGAGCTTCGTGCTCCACAAGCCCTCCGCCGGCTGGACGGGCAGCGGCGACGTGGCGACGGCGGTGCAGCAGGGGCCGCTGGTGCGGGCAGGCCGCAAGCCCACGCTGGCCGAGAAGGTGACGCAGAAAGGCCGGCTGCCTGACAGATACCTGCTGCCGTTGGACAACAGCCAGGTGCGGGCCACCGTGCAGCGCCAGCACATTGAGGGCGGCGAGGCCGTCAGCTTCACGCTGAGGCCCGACAGCGCCGACGTGTTCCGCGCCGAGCTGGGACTGGCCTTCCTGCTCGACCGGCGCATCGACCGCGTGCAGTGGATGGGCCTGGGGCCGCTGCCCTCCTACCCCGGCCGCTGTCAGGCCAACCGCTACGGCCTGTGGGCCAAGCACAAGGACGACCTCTACTTCGAGGGCAACCGCATGGGGGTGGATGCCGCCCTGCTCACCGACAGCTTAGGCAACGGCCTGCTCGTCGTCGGCGATGCCCTCAGCCTGAACTACGAACAGACAGACCTCGGCCTGGTGCTCACCGTCAATGCGGCTGTCAGCGGACAGGGACCTAAGTTCCGCCGCACGGCCTTCCCCGTCGGCGACATCCCGTCGTTCAGCGGCCACTTCCGCCTCTACCGCATAGAGGCGGCCCGCATGCCGGCCGCCGTGCAGCGGCTGTTCGGACGGCCTTGCGCCGTTCCTGCCCCCTTCCGGCCCTTCGTGACACAGTATGACACCTACCTCATGAAGTTCAGCGACATCGTCGCGGGCGGGTTTTGACTTTTCCGGAAGCCCCTCCCTAATGGGAGGGGAGGGGTAGGCCGGTTGTTTGTTTCCCTTCCCAAAGGTGAACAGACTGGGCGATGAGGCAAACAGATTTTTTTCTTTAATTTTAAAAGGGAGTCCGTTTCGTGCAAAAGGGACTCCCTTTTGCACGAAAGGGAGTCCCTTTTGAAAAATCCAGGGCCTGGATTTCAACCAGCTTTCACCAGCTCGGACGGCAGCAGGCCGAACTCCTTCTTAAACACCTCGCGGAAGTGTGCCATCTGGTTGAAACCCGTCATCATGGCCGCCTCGCTGACGTTGTAGTTGCCGCTCTGCAGCAGCAGGTAGCAGTGGTGCAAGCGGCGCTTGCGCACATATTCCTTGGCGGTAAGGCCGGTGAGTGCCTTCACCTTGCGGTAGAGGGTGGAGTGGCTCATGGCCATCTTGTCGGTGAGGAATGTCATGTCGATGTCGGCCAGCATGATGTTCTCCTCGATGACCTTGTTCAGCTGTTCCATGAACTCACGGTCCAGCTGCCTGAGCGTGGCCATAGGCCCGGTGGCTTCAGGAGGCGCCTGCTGAGGCGCGTTGCCGTCCTTGTGCACCACCTGACTGCCCGCCGCCGACAGCAGTTCGGCCAACCGCCGGCGACTGGCCAGCAGGTTTCTGATGCGGCTGGCCAGGAGCTTGGCGGTGAAAGGCTTGGTGAGGTAGGAGTCGGCGCCGCTCTCGTAGCCCTCCTCCTTGTCGAGGTCGGAGTCCTTGGCGGTGAGCAGAATGATGGGCACGTGGCTGGTGCGTATGTCGTCCTTGAGGCGTCGTGTCAGCTCTATGCCGTTCATGCGGGGCATCATGATGTCGCTGACGATGATGTCGGGCATGTATTGCGTGGCGGCGTCTACGCCCTCCTGTCCGTTGGCGGCCTGCACTATGCGGTAGTCGTCGCCCAGCGAGTCGGCTATGTACTGGCGTATGTCGTCGTTGTCCTCCACTATGAGCAGCAGTGGCTGCTGTTCCTCAGGCTCCTGTTCGTCCTCGCTGGCGGCGATGTCCGCCTGCCGTCCGGCCAGGCTCTGCCGGTCGTCCTCCTTGTCTTCCTTGTGCAGGGCGTTGGGGTAGGTGTTGCCGGCCATCAGGGTGAAGGTGAAGCGGCTGCCATAGCCCACCTCGCTGTCGACGCTGAGGGTGGCTTCATGGAGATCGGCCAGCGACTTGACCAGTGCCAGGCCGATGCCGGTGCCCGAGGCCTGGTGGGCGCTGCCGGCCTGATAGTAGCGGTCGAAGATGTGGGGCAGGGCGTCGCGGGGAATGCCGTAACCGGTGTCGCTGACGCTCAGGCTAAGGCCGTCGCCCGCTCCCCCGGGGAGTGGAGTCTTCCTGAGGATGACGCTGACCAGTCCGCGCTCGGTGTACTTCATGGCGTTGGCCAGCAGATTGGTGAGTATGGTGGTGATGACCTCTGAGTCGTAGTAGACCGCCGGCAGGTCGCCGGCCACCTCGGCCGTGATCTGTACCTGGGGGTTGCGGTTCAGCTCGGCGAAGTTCAGCACGGTCTCTTTCACAAACGCGCCGAGGTCGCCACGGGCCACGGTGAGGCGGCGGTTCTGGGTTTCTGTCTTGCGGAACTCCAGTATCTGGTTGATCAGGTCGTGCAGGCGGAGGGCACTCTTGCTGATGAGCCCCACCTTGCGGCGGTAGGGCGCGGGCAGCTGCGGGTCGGCGGTCAGGTCGTCCAGCGGGCCGAGAATCAGCGTCAGGGGTGTGCGCAGCTCGTGCGTGATGTTGGTGAAGAAGCGCAGGCGCTCCTCGTTCAGCTCCTGCTTCTGCAGGCTTTCTCGGCGGGCCATCTCCAGCGACGCGCGCAGCGCCAGCCGTCGGCGGTACTGCCTGAAGAGCCACCACGCGGCGGCGGCCACCAGCAGCACGTAGAACAGGCAGGCCCACCACGAGAGCCAGAAGGGCGGGGTGATGCACAGGCTGAGGCGGGTGGTGACGGCATCGTCCCACTCCTGGCTCTTCAGCTTGGCACGCAGCACGAAGGTGTAGTAGCCCGGGCGCAGGTTGCGAAACATGACGTCGTCGTCAGAGCCGTTGTAGTACCACTTGTCGCTCAGGCCTATCATCATATAGGAGTACTCCACGTCGTCTGTCTGGGCATAGTCGTCCACGGTGTAGGCTATGCGCAGCGTGTTCTGGTCGTAGGCGGTGGTGATGCGCCCGTTGCTGTCGGCGACGAGCCGCCGGGTAGCGTTCTCGCCCTCTATGGGCCAGTAAGCCTCGCAGAGCGAAATCCTGACAGGGGCCACCCTGGGCTGTACCTCGGTGTCGTCGGGCATGAAATAGCATACGCCGCCCGTCGAGCCGAATGCCAGCAAGGCGCCGTCGACGGCGGCGGCGGCGCCCTCAATGGAGCCGTTGACAGCCAGCTGCCCCTGCTGGCCGTAGTTGTAGAAGCGGCCCGTGGCGGGGTCGAGACACACCAGGCTGCTGTAGGTGCTCCCCCAGAGGCGGCCTTGGCGGTCTTGCCTGACGGCCCACACCTGGCGGTCGGTCAGCCCGTCGCTGGTGCTGTAGACATCGAAGCGGGTAAGGTCGGTGGGGTCGGCTATCCTGACGAGCCCCTCGTTGGTGGCCAGCCAGAGGCCCTGCCGGCGGTCGGCCAGCGCCTGGTTGATGTTGTTCGACGGCAGTCCGTCGGCCATCATCAGCCGCCGTGCCTTCATGGTCGTGGTGTTGACGGCCACGATGCCGCTGCCCTGGGTGGTGAGCAGCAGCTCGCCCGTGGACAGCCGGAGAAAACTGGTGACGGGTGCCCGCTCGGCCAGGCTGTCAATCATGGTGGCATGGCTGACGCGGCCCTGGTAGTAGCGGCAGACGCCGTGCTCGGCACCTATCCAGACGGCACCGTCGCCGTCCTCGTAGAAGGAGTGTATGTCGCACACGTCGTAGCCTATGTCTATAGGCTCAAAACGCTGGGTGCGGGTATCGAAGCGTATGACACCCTCGTCCTCCATGCCCATCCACAGACAGCCCTGGCTGTCGGCCATCAGGCAGCGGGCAAAGGAGTGGGCGCGGTGCTTCATGGCGCCGACGTGCCACCGCCCCTGCAGGTGAAGAGCCCTGTCAGGGCCGGGGCGGCGCGCCCACAGGCTCAGCTCGTCCTCGCTGCTGACCCACAGCCGTCCCTGGCTGTCGCCGGCGATGCCGTAGACGTGGCGGGGCCGGCCCCGCTCGTCGGTGTAGTCGAGCCACGAGAGGAAGGGGCGGCGCGCGGGTATAAAGTCAAGTCCGGTGCTGTGGTTGCCCACCCAGACGTTCTGGTAGTCGTCCTGCAGGATGGTGCGCGTATTGAGCGACGAGACCGTTATGGCGACATCGTCGTTGTAGGTATAGCCGCCGACGGGGACGGTGGCCGACGGAGTCACCACGCTGATGCCGCCCACGTCGGACGCCACCCAGAGCTGGCCGCCGGCCATCTCCTTGACGTCGTACACGTTGTCTGGCAGCGAGCCCCCGGCGGTGTGGCGGACGGTGGTGAAGCTGCCTGCAGCAGCGTCGAACAGTGCCAGCCCCCGGTCGGTGCCCACCCAGACGCGCCCCCTGCTGTCGTTGAGCAGGCAGCGCACATTGTTGCCCGGCAGGCTGGCGGGGTCGTCGTTGTTGTGGCGGTAGTGCTTCACGTCGCGCGGGTTCTGCAGGTTGACGATGCTCATGCCCTCCTTGTTGTGGCCTACGTAGAGATGGCCACGGCCGTCGTCCATGACGCGGCGGGCGGCGGGCAGCCGGGCGGGCAGGGTGGTCACCCGCCCGGTGGTGCAGTCCATGTGCTGCACCACCCCGTTGAAGAAAACCAGCCACACGCCCTGCCGATGGTCGGTGGCTATGCAGGTCAGGCCGCGGCGGGTCACGAGGTTGCTGTCGGCGGGATGGCAGAAGCGGTCGGTGCGCCCGTCATAGCTCAGCAGCTCGTGCTCGGTGCCTATGAGAAGGCGGTCGCAGTGGCGGTCGTAGTAGAGCGACAGTATCTTGTCGTTGCTGCTGCCCATCTGCTCACGCCGGTAGCTGGTCACGGTGCGGCCGGCTATACAGTTCAGCCCCGTCTCGGTGCCCACCCACAGGTTGCCCTGTCCGTCGAGGGCGGTGGCGAGCACGAAGTTGTTGCAGAGCCCGTCCTGCAGGCTGATGCTGCGGTTCTGGGCCGTAGCGGCGTTGACCAGCAGCCAGCACGCCGCCACCATCCATGAGTGTATGTTCAGCTTCCGTCGTGTCATGATGGTGAAGTTTTAGAACCTTATCTTGCCGTCGTAGTTGAAGATGGGCTGGTCGGTAGGCACCTTTTCGTCGTAGAACTGCACGGCAGAGTCGTTGAGCTTGGGGTAACGGGTCTTGAGCAGCTTGATGACGGCTGCACCGGCCCAGATGACGGGCCCGTAGCCGTGGGCGGCCATGACGTGGACGGGGCGGTAGGCGTAGAAGGCGGGGTCGAAGCCCATGCCTGTGCCCACGCAGACGTTCTCCACCTGTCCGCGGGCATTGACGCACGAAGCCACGGCATGCCAGGCCAGCAGGGCCACGGGGCCGAAGGCCTTGGCGTCGAGCCAGCCCTCGCTGACGGCATGGGCCAGGCAGTAGGCATAGATGGCCGTGGCTGAGGTTTCGAGGTAGGTGTCAGGGCGGTCGAGCAACTGGTGCCAGAAGCCGTCGTGGTGCTGCAGGGCGGCCAAGCCCTCGGCGTGCTGGCGCAGCAGCCGCATGATGGGCGCCCGCTGGGGGTGGGCGGCGGGCAGCACGTCGAGCACCTCGCAGAGGGTCAGTATGGCCCACCCGTTGGCGCGGCCCCAGTGGAAGGCTGGGTGGAAAGCGCTGGCTTCCACCCAGCCGTGGCGGAAGAGCTGCTTACCGGGCACCCACAAGCGCTGGGCGAACTGCAGCACCTGGCGCGCGGCCTCGTCGTAGTACGACGTGTCGCCCGTCAGCCGTCCCATGTAGGCCACGGCGGGTATGCCCATGAACATATCGTCGAGCCAGAGCGTGTTTTTCTGCGGGCGGAGGCGGGCGAAGGTGCCGTCACTGAGGCGGTACTCCTTGTTCATGATGTAGTCGGCGTAGTTAGTGGTGAGGGGCGAGAGGCGGGCGGCGAGAGAGGGGTCTTGCAGCATGGCCTTGATCATGGAGCAGCAGACGGCACCGGCATCGTCCAGGGCGTGGGGGTCTACAACGCGGCGTATGTTGCCGTCGATGGCCTTACCCTGGGCATGCAGCTGGCGGAAGTAGGGGAAGACGTCGGCCAGCAGCCGGTGGCGCTTCTGCACGTAGTCGAGGTAGGCCCGGTCGCCGGTAGCCTCGTAGGCGGCCAGCACGCCCGAGTAGGTGACGCCCCACTCATAGCTGGTCAGGCGGAAACCGCCTTGCTTGAGCTGCGTGTGCTCGTCGATGGCCTTCAGGTTGGTCACTTCACGGCCCGTGCGCTTGTCGACGAGGGTGGCAGGGGTCTCGCTGTCAATGTAGCTGAGCACGCGGTCGGTCACCTGCTTCACCTCCTCCACCTTGGGTATGCCGTAGCCCACGCGGTAGTCGGGTTTCATCAGGTGCAACGGCGTGTTGTTGTCGTTCACTGGGGTTTGCGCCGTGGCGCTGAAAGGCAAAAAGGGCAGCAGGCACAAAGGTAAAATCCATGTTGCCGTCCCTTTTCTTTTTCTTATGATTCTTTGCTTCATATATGTTATAATGTTGTCTCAGTCGTAATGAGTGGCCGACGGATTGGCGAGGTCGCGGACGCAGACCTCCCAGACCTTGCACTGGCGGGCCCGGCCCTCGGGGCCTTCCACGGTGAGGGTCACCACGTAGTGGGTGTCGTCTCGGCTGTAGGTGTGTACGGGGTGCTGCTCGTTGCTCGTGGTGCCGTCGCCGAAGTCCCAGTGCCAGCGGGTGATGTGGCCGTAACTGCGGTCGCGGAAACTGACGGTGCGCGTGTCGGGCACTACGGTGAACGTCCAGTCACACTCCACCGGCTTGCGGAACTGCTGCTCTAAGGGCATCAGCGTGAACAGCCGCTGCATGGAGGCATTGCCGTACATCTTGTGGTGTCTGGACAGGTTCCAGAAGCCGCTTTTGCCCTGACCGCCGTCGTAGTCGATGACCGCCCACGACAGACCTATCTTCTTGTTCTCATAGAGGCGGCTCTCGGCCGACTTCTCCGGCCCCTCAGCACTGGCGTAGTCGAAGGGGGTGATGTAGAACTCCAGCCTGAGCCAGCCGCTCTCGCCGTGGCTGAAGTGGTAGTCGTAGGCGTAGTTGGCATAGGGCAGGTACTTCAGCCACTGCTGGGGCCCCCACACCATGGTCCACGACTTGCCCTCGGTGGGCGGCGTCATGATGTGGTAGTTCTGGGCGTGCTGGTTCTGAAAGTCGAAGAAGGCGTCGAGGCGCGTCTTCACGCCGGGGTTCAGGCGCAGCTCGCCGATATGCGGCCCGCCCGAGAGGTTGCCGTCGACCACCACCTCGTAGGTGTCGTTGCGCAGGCCGAGCTGGTCGAAGTCCCAGTAGTCGTCGTAGGCTTCGTAGAGGAAGTAGAGGCGGTTGAGGCCATCGACCCACCCCACCTTCACCCTCAGGTCGAGCGTTGTGCGGTCTATGCCCTGGTGATTGCCGGTGTCGTCCCACATCTCGTCGATGGTGACGGCATACGAGTCGGGCACGATGTCCCAGTCAGTGAAGTTGCCGTCGATGCGCGGAATCTGCGTCCTGGGAAACTGAAACACCCTGAAGCCCGGCTCCATGACCTGAGGCTGGGCCGCAGCGTTCAGCGTCCAGCAGGCTAACAACAACATCGTCAAACAGCACCTCATATCTTTCGCCTACGTTTCTTTTTACTGTTTCTTGTAGCGGTTAATCAGCTCCTGCGGCAATCTGACGATGCAGATGTTCATGGAGCGGCCGTCGTCGCTGAGCATGGCCGACTGGATCTCTATCTCCGTGCCGTCGGGCTTGAACGTAGGGTGGACATGGTCGCGGGCCGTAGTCTTGTGGCCGGCCGAGAGCAGGATGCGCTCGCCCGTGTGGCGGTCTATAATCCAGAGCTCACGGGCAAAGTCGTCGCCCGCCACCCAGTGGCCGTCGCTGGAGCCCGCCACGTGCCAGAAGTTGTCGCCCGGCACCTGACCCTCCAGCGTCAGCTCCCGGGTGCGCATGTTGACCACGGCGATGCCCGTGGCATACTCCTTGGTGCCCGATGGCCCCCAGTCGTCCGACATGGCGAACGACTCCAGGCCCTCAATGCGCCCCTCGCCAGCGGGAGAGGAGCCGGGGGAGAGGCTCTTGATAGGCCGGTGGCCAATGATGGCGATGACCAGCTCGTCGGCGCTGATAACGGCCTCGTGGGTCACCCAGTCATGCGCGGTCTCGCGGTAGATGGGGCGCAGGCCCGTGCCGTCAGCGTTGCATATCCACGTGCGCAGCGGTGCCTTGCCGCCCGTCTCCCAGCAGAAGATGACCTCGCCGGGGTGCCACGGGTTGCCCTGTATGTGGCCCACCTTGAAGTGGACGGCGCACACCGGCTCGCTCTTGCCCGTGGCCAGGTCCATCTTGCCTATGCCCCCCGGGCCGGCACCCATCTTGCGCGGGCCGAAGTTGGAGGCTATGGGTTCGGCGATGGGGAACCTGCGGGCATACTCCTTGTCGAGGCGGAAGTAGACCAGCTCCTCGCTGCCGTCGAGGGCCATGTCGCCCTCGCTGCACATCTCGGCGGGCACGACGCCGCAGACGCGCTCGTAAGCCTTCTTCTTTTTCACCGTGCCGGCCATGGCATCGCTAAGCAGGGCGCCTAAGTCAACGCGGACCACCTCCATGCCCGTGCGCGTACCATTTTTATCTTTCTGCACCCGCATGTGGTAGAGGGCCATCGACTTGCGAGCCACGCAGAGCATGCCCGTGAACCCGCCCTCCGTCACCTGGACGATGTCGCCCGTCTCCTCGTTGACGGCCATGGCCTCGCCCTTCACGCGGTCGGAGCGGAAGATAACCCAGCGGCCGTCCGAGGTCCACTGGTTGTGGGTCTGGTAAATCTTGGAGTCGCCGGTGCCGCTCTTCGAGGTGAGGAACACCAGCTCCACGCCCGTCTTAGGATCCTTCATCACCTTACGCTCGGAAGGAAAGCGGGTGCCCATCTGGGCCGCCAGCAGCAACGGCCACACCAGGGCTAAACAGCATGATAGGAGTCTCTTCATAGTTTTTGTCGATTTATCAGTATTGTCATTTATCTGTGTGCAAATATACTAAAAAAAGGCCAACAAACCATACACTGTCAGGTCTTTTTATCGGTCAAAACGCCGTTTGCCGAAAAACTGTATGGTAAATGATGAAAAACTGACGGTAGAGTTTGAAAAATCATGACTACTTTTGCATCGAAAAGCATTCATACAAGGTAGTTTAGTTATCAAAGGTTATTTTAGTTAGTTCATTCACTTCATCGGGTAGGCGTCTTTTTTTAAGGTAAAACAGATTGTTTGGGAGACAGACGACAGCGGGAAGCGTAAGACATAACATCTATATAATTATAACATTCACAACTAAAAAGCTAACAACATGGAAGAAAAAAGAAAGACTATCCAGAAGGGTCGCTGCCACCTGTGGCAACGTCTTCTCCTCCTGGCCTTGCTGGCCGTCAGCTCGACGGTAGCCATGGCGCAGGGGAAAGTGTCAGGAAAGGTTGTTGACGCCACGGGCGAGGCCGTCATCGGCGCCAGCGTCCTGGTAAAGGGCACAACCACGGGTACGGTCACCGACTTCGAGGGCAACTTTACCATCGGCGGTGTGCCCCAGGGCGCCACGCTGGTATTCTCGTACGTAGGCTATCGCACGCAGAACATTGCCGTGGGCGGGCGCAGCCAGATCAACGTCACCCTTGAGGAAGACAAGCAGCTGCTGGACGAGGTGGTGGTTGTGGGTTACGGTGTGCAGCGCAAGAGCGACGTCACCGGCGCCCTGACCCGTGTAGGCGAGAAAGACCTCAACGTGAAGCCCGTCAGCAACGCCTTCGAAGCCCTGCAGGGCAAGGCCGCCGGCGTGGACATCACCACCAGCGAGCGTCCCGGTACGATAGGCAGCATTACCATCCGCGGTAACCGCTCCATCTCCGCCGACCAGGGCCCGCTCTACGTGGTCGACGGCGTGCCCCTGCAGGCAGGCGGCATAGAGACGCTGAACCCGCGCGACATTGAGTCAATCGACATTCTGAAAGATGCCTCCTCGACGGCCATCTACGGCAGCCGCGGCGCCAACGGCGTGGTGCTCGTCACCACCAAGCGCGGACAGGAGGGCAAGATGCAGCTCAGCTACAACGGCTCGTTCACCTTCGAGAAGATTGTAGACAAGAGCCCAGCCATGTCGGCCAGCGACTATATCACGTGGCGCCGATGGGCTTACTACAACCTGAGCCCCGACAAGTACACGCCCGGCAACCAGCCCGTGCAGGAACAGGACCGCAACTTCTTCGACGGCGACGACACCGCCCTGGCCAACGTGATGAAGGGCTGGAGCGGCGGCACCTGGGACGGCTCGAAGGTCACCGATACTGACTGGACAGAGTTTGCCACACAGACAGGCATCACCCAGGAACATACCCTCTCGGCCCGTGGCGGTACGAAGAACGTGGCTGGCTTCGTCAGCTTCGGCTACATGAAGAACAAGGGCACGCAGAAAGGACAGAGCTACGAGCGCTTCAACCTCTCCGCATCGGCCGACATCACCGGCACGAAGTGGTTCAAGGCCGGTGCCTCGTTCAACGCCTCCTATGGTCTGCAGAAGTACGGCTATTCGAAGGCCTACGGCACCAGCAGCGGCCCCACCGACCTCTACGGCGCGGCCAAGGCCATCCTGCGCTATACACTGCCCTACGACGAGAAAGGCGACATTATCAACCAGCCTGGCGGCTCCACCACCAACACCTATTCTATAATAGACGAGTGGACCAAGTCGACCGACAACCGCGAGAACTACCGCGTGCTGAGCAGCTTCTACGGACAGATAGACTTCGGCCAGATATGGCAGCCCCTCCAGGGCCTGCAGTGGAAGACGCAGTTCGGCCCCGAGCTACGCTACTACCGCAACGGCAACTTCCTTGACGCCAGCTCCATCAGCCGTGCAGGCGGCAACAACACCGTCAGCCGCGGCGACGGCCGCCAGCTGGCCTGGACGCTCGACAACATGCTGCTCTACAACCGCACCTTCGGTGAGCATACCGTGGGCCTGACGCTGCTGCAGAGCGCCTCGAAGAGCAACACCGAGACCAGCAACATCAGCGAGGAGAACGTGCCCATCCCCTCGTTCCTGTGGAACAACCTGAGTGCCGTTGACGTGACCAACACTAAATATAAGGTGGGCATCGGCTCCGGCCTTAACGAGAAAGCCCTGTCGTCGTACATGGCCCGCATCAACTACTCCTTCCGCGACCGCTACCTGCTGACGGCCTCTGCCCGTTGGGACGGTGCCTCGGTGCTCGCCCAGGGCAAGAAGTGGGACTTCTTCCCCTCGATGGCCCTCGGCTGGCGCATGGAGCAGGAGGAGTTCATGAAGAGCGTCACGTGGATTGACCAGCTGAAGGTGCGCTTCGGCGTCGGCGTGACGGGCAACTCGGCCGTACCATCCTACGGCACGCTCGGCGTCATCAGCTCCTACTGGATGCCCTTCAGCAAGGGCAACTCGCAGATTCTCGTCACCAACGAGCCTTACTACTCCAGCGGTGCCAACCTGATGCCTAATCCCAACCTGGGCTGGGAGAAGACTACACAGTGGAACGTAGGTATCGACTTCAGCTTCCTCAAGGGCCGCATCGGCGGTACCATCGACGCCTATATCTCACACACCAACGACCTGATACTCGACATGTCGATACCCTCACTCTCGGGCTATCCGCAGATCAAGACCAACGTGGGCAAGACCAAGAACAAGGGTATCGAGCTGACGCTGAACACCATCCCCGTGCTGACGAAGGAGTTCACATGGAACTCCAACCTCAACCTGGCCTGGCAGAAGGACGAGATCGTGGAGCTGGCCAACGGCAAGGAGGACGACCTCAACATGGCCTGGTTCATCGGCGAGTCGATCAACGTGTTCTACGGCTACGAGAATGACGGCCTGTGGCAGGAGAGCGACGCGGCCGAGATGGCCAAGTTCAACGAGAACGGCGAGAAGTTCACTGCCGGTAGCGTGCGCCCCGTCGACCAGAACGGCGATTACGTAATTAATGCCGAAGACCGTGTCATCCTGGGCAACCGCAATCCGCGCCTGACGGCAGGCTGGTCGAACAGCCTCTCCTGGCGGGGCATCGAGCTGGCCATCGAGCTACAGGGCCGCTTCAAGTATATGGTCAGCACCGGCGGTGAGGGACAGCTGGGTATGTATCAGCAGCGCGAAATCAGCTACTGGACACCCGACAACACCGGGGCCGACTGGCAGAAGCCTGTCTACAACCAGTCGGGTGGTGACTCCTACTCAGGACTGCTGGGCTTCAAGGATGCCTCGTTCATCAAAATCCGCAACCTCTCGCTGGGCTACAACTTCGACAAGAAGCTCCTCTCCAACATCGGTATCAACGGGCTGAAGGTCTACGTGCAGGGGCGCAACCTCGGCATGCTCTACTCCTCAGTCGACTTCATGGACCTGGACACGGGTCGCACCTATTTCAACCGCGGCTTCACCGTAGGCCTGCAGGTGGACTTCTGATAAGTGAAGAATGAAGAGTGAAGAATGAAGAATTTGCTACCGCCGAAATAGCTACATAGCTAAATCGTAAATAAATAGTAAATCGTAAATCGTAAAATCGTAAATAATATGAGATATATCAGCAATAAAATAGTGTGCGGCGCGCTGTCGATGCTGGCCTTGATGGGCACGACCTCGTGCAGCAGCGAGTTCCTCAAGGAAGACGCAGGCCATCTCTACTCCGATGCCCTGCTGGAAGAAGAAGCCGGAGCCCTGCAGATGGCAGCAGGCCTCTATGCCAACATACGCTGGCACTTCGGCTACGAGTGGGCCTACGGCATCACCCTCTACGGATGCGACGAGTTCACCAACGGTGCCGACCTCACCTCGGAGTGCTGGAACACCTACGACAACCGTCTCAACCCGCAGGACCTCACGCCGGCCCTCGGCGCGGCCAACAAGAACTGCCCCGCCGTGTCGGCGCTCTGGGACCAGATGTACTACGGCATATCCACGGCCAACCTCATCATCAGCAAGGCCGACAACGTGAGCAATGAGGACGCCCGCAACAAAGCCCTCGGCGAGGCCCACTTCCTGCGTGGCTACAACTACTACCGCCTGTTTGCACAGTACGGCGGCGTGGTGCTCGAGACCGAGCCTGCCAACGGCACAGTGAAAAAGAACTACCAGCGTGCCTCGGAGGATGAGGTGCTCAGCCAGGTCATCGCCGACTTCGAGGCGGCCTACCAGATGCTGCCCACCGACAAGTGGCGCGGCAACGGCACCTGGACCCGCTACACCGCAGCCCACTTCCTGGCCAAGGCTCTGCTCTACCGCCAGTCGGAGCGCTGCGCATCGTGGGCCGGCAAGTACGACAAGAGTGCCGACCTGAACCGCGTCATCCAGCTCTGCGACGAGGTCATCGGCGCCTGCCCCCTGGCTCCCGACTACTGGGACCTGTATGCCCGCTGGACAGGCGTGGACTGCCTCAACGAAGGACTCTCTGAAATCCTGATGGCGGCCGAGCACAACGAGGACAACACCACCCAGGGACGCTTCGGCAACCGTACCTACAACTACTTCGACCCGCAGTTCTCCAACTTCTCAGGAGGCTGGGTGCAGCGCGGCCAGTACATCGGCGGCATGGACTTCCAGCGCTGCCGTCCCACGGAGTACACCTACTCGGTGTTTGACAACGTCAACGACGCCCGCATGTGGAAGACCTTCAAGACCGTCTACGGCCTGAACAATGCCGCCAAGAGCGATGCCGACGTGATGTCGGTCAACGGCATCACCGCCGACCAGCTGCCCGACCTGGGCGACGAAGGCATCATCTTCATCCTCAACCGGAAGGATGACCACCGTTTCGACGGCAACCCCTACGGCACCTTCGGACGCGGCGGCGATGTCCACAACTTCGTCAACCCGATGACCGGCAAGTGGGTGCCCAACGCCTTCGTCACCTTCCAGAATGGCAAGTATGTGCTCAACAGCTATACCGGCAACCCGTCCGCCTCCAACGTGTTCTGCGGCATCAACAAGACGGCTGACGGCTCGCGTACCGGCGAGAAGGGCGACGCCCACCGCGACGTCATCATGGCCCGCACCGGCGAGACCTATCTCGTCAAGGCCGAGGCACAGGTGCGACTGGGACAGTATCAGGACGCCATCACGACGGTCAACGTACTACGTGCCCGCGGCCAGTGGAAGCAAGGCGAGGACCGCAGCTACTACACCGACGGCTCCATGGCCTTCCTCACTGCCGACGGGGGCATGAAGGACAACAGTACGGCCAACTCTACCACGCCGAAGAAGAACAAGGACAAGGCTGGCAAGACGCTCACCAATGCCGATGCCTACCGCGTATCGATGACCCATCGCAACACCTACTACCTCTCCACCGGCATCGACCAGACCACCGACGCCTCCGACCTGCAGATCAAGAGCTATGCCCAGCTGCCTGCCGAGGACGAGGCTATTCTGAAGGCCGTCGGGGCCACGAGCGACTACGACCGCATGCTCAACTTCATCTTCAACGAGCGTACCCGCGAGCTGCTTGGCGAGTGGAACCGCTGGGATGAACTCTCACGCGCCGGACTGCTCGTAAAGCGTGCCAAGGCTTTCAACCCCGAGGCTGCGCCCAACATCACCGCCGGCAAGCACGAGTATCGCCCCATTCCGCAGAAGTTCATCGACACGCTGCAGAACCCTGACGGCTCCAATCTCTCCGACGCCGAGAAGAAGGCATGGCAGAACCCCGGTTACTAAGCCCACACCACGGACTGTCGCTGTGAAAAAGAATACAATATAGTTTAGTTATACAGTAGTTATATAGCATTGTATTTTCCCGGAGAAGGCTGCGTCGTGACGACGCGGCCTTCTCTTCTTGTTGCAGCCCAGTATAACTCAGGCAAGATACTTGGCTGCCATTCTGCGGTAAAACACCTGCTGCTCAGCATCGGTGGCGGGGGCGACACCCTGTAGCTGCTGCAGCATCTGCTGTATGTCGCGGGTAACGCCATGCCCCTGAGCCTTGCGGGCGGCGACGCATTTGTACAACTCGCAGGCGGCCTTCGGCCTATCACGCTCCAGCAACAGACGGGCCAGTTCGAGGCGGTAACCCGTACGGAACTTCTCCTGCTTCTGATTCTGAATGGCCTGACAATAGAGGGCCGCTTTCCTGCCGGGGTCGTCGGTAAGCTCTGCCAACTCGGCGTAAAGGTAGCTGTCGTGGTGGCGCACAAGCAGTTGCCCGTAGACGGCAGCAGCCTTCTCCCGCTCACCCATGATACGGTAGACGGCAGCCTGACAGCGCAGGCTGCCCTTGTCGTACGGATGGCGGCGCAACGCTTCCTGCAACAGCGGCATCGCCTTCAGTGCATTGTCAGGTGTGGGGCTTTCCTGTATCTCATGGAAAGCGCAGGTCAGCATTTGCTGCGCCACCGACGGAACGGGATGGCCCGGCCTGCCGTCGACGGGTGGAGCGACGATGGTCTTCCAGTCGTCAGGGCGCAGTTCCTCTATCTTCAACTGCCCTACGAAGTCGAGCATGCTAAACTTTCCCTTAGCCTCCTTTGCCAGGGTCACGGCCTCGTAATAGATGCTGCTATGCGCCTTACCGTCGTGGTCGTCTATCGAGGGCAGTATTCTCAGCAGGGCCTGGAATATCTTCACCGCCTCGTCACAGCGCTGCTCGCCGACTCGCTTTTTCAGTATGTCGCTCGCCGTCCAGAACATGCAGAGCGTGGTGTACTTCCCTTTATGTACGGCATACATCGGGCGTATAATCTCGTATGCCTCCTCTATCCGTCCCTGCTTTCGCAGTTCAAACACTTCTTTGACTGTCATGGTAATCATAAAATATATCTCCTTGATGCGGACTTAGTAGCCGGGGTTCTGCTTCAGGTTGGGGCTGGTGTTGATGACGTCGGCGGGAATGGGGAAGACGGTCGTGTGGCCGTCGCTCTCGTCAACGGCATCGTTGCCCTGGTAGAGGCTGTGGTAGCGGCCGAAGCGTATGAGGTCCTGGCGGCGCCAGCCCTCCCAGAAGAGCTCCATGAGCCGCTCCTCCAACAGGTTATCGAGCGTTGCCTGCCGCAGTTCCATGTGGGCCCTTGTGCGTACGTCGTCGTAGTCTGCCTGGCCTGACTGCCCGTTGCGGATGAGCGCCTCGGCACGCATCAGCTTCACGTCGGCATAGCGGAAGAGCACGATGTCGTTGTCGATGAGCTTGCCGTCTTTCAGCGCGTTGCGGTCTACCTCGTATTTCTTCATGCGTGCGCCGGCGGTCTCCACGAAGGGCTTGTTGCTGACGTCTATGTCGGCATCCTCGGGATAGTAGAACAGCGGCTGCCCTGTGCGGTCGGTCACCACCTTATTGTCGACTATCACCGTTCCTGAATAGAAATTGGCATAGAACCGCGAGTCGATTCTTCCCGTCGAGAAGAAAGATGCCAGGGCATGGGGAGTGGCGCAGGTGCCGTTCTCTGCCGAGAAGCCGTAGGCGGCGGCATGCAGGTAGTGCCATGAGCGGAACATGTACTGCATCTGGTTGGTGTACAGGTATTTGTCCATGGGGATGGTCCAAATGTTCTCCCGGCTGTTCTCGTTGTAGACGCTGAAGTTGGCCTCGTAGTCGTCTTCCAGTCGGTAGCCCATGGCCTCGAGCTCAGTGCAATAGTAGACGGCGGCCTCCCATGCGTTCACGGTCTCGTTGTCTATCGAGAAGTTGATCTGCGAGCCGTCGACAAGCTGGTCGTCGGTGGGGTCGGTGTCGAGATAGACCTCGGCATTGAGCATGAGCTTGGCCAGTACGAAGTAAGCCACGCCGCGGGTCACGCGCCCGTAGAACTCGCCCGGGCTGGCGCTGTTGCCTACCGAGAGGCGGGGCACCGCCTGCGTGAGTTCCTTCAGTATGAAGATGTAGACATCGCGCCGTGTAGAGATTTCCATGTCGGCAATGGACACATCCGTGGTGGTAATCATGGGCACGCCGCCGAAGAGGTCGATGAGCTGCCAGAAGTAGATGGCCCTCAGGGCGCGTATCTCAGCCTGCCAGTCCGCGTAGGTGGAGCTGTCAATGTCGAGCCGTCCCTCGTTCTGGTACCGGCTGAGGATTTCGAGCGAGCGGTTGCAGAGCGTGATGACCTTGTAGAGATACAGCCATGCGTTCTTGACAATCTCGTTGCCGGCATCCCACGAGTGGCAGTACATGGCCTGCCAGAGTCCGCCGTCGTACCAGTCGCCTCCGCGCTTGGGCAGGAAGGCCTCGTCGGCCCCGAAGGTCTGCAGGTCGTAGATACCGCGGCAGGTGCCCTGCAGTCCCTGGCCGTCGGTGGCTCCGCCGATGTAGTTGTAGAGCAAGGCCACGGTGTTCAGGTAGAGTGCCTTGGGCGTGGTGTAGGCCTCCTCCTCGGGTATCTGGTCGCGCGGCTCCTCGTCGAGTGAGCAGGCGGCGAGGAGGAGTGAAAAGACGAAAAGGTGAAAGGGTAAAAAGGTAAAAAGGTGAAAACGTCTCATTTTTCTCTGTCTCTCATTATCTCAATCTTAGAACTGTATGCTCAGGCCTACAGTGTAGGACCTGTAGACGGGTATGGAGAGTTTGTCGTCAATGCCGAGCGTGGCGTTGACCACGCTGGAGTTAATCATTGGTGTGAGTCCGCTATAGCCGGTGATGGTGGCCAGGTTGTTGACCGATGCTGAAACACGCATCGACTGCACGTGGCGCGAGCGTAGGGGCACGTTCCAGCCCAGCGTGACGTAGTCTATGTTGACGTAGTCGCCGCGTTCGAGCCAGTAGTCGCTGATGGTCTGGTCGGCGATGCGCTTTTCGGGGGCACCCTCCATGACGTTGTAGTTGGGCAGCGACAGCAGGTTGTTGTAGGTCAGTGCCGTGCCGTTATAGATTTTGTGGCCGAAGGCGCCGTTCAGCTGTAGCGTGAGGTCGAGCTGGCGGAAACGCAGTGCCACGTTGGAGCCCACCATGGCCTTCGGCGTTGCCTGTCCGCAGATATACCTCTCGTCGGTCACGTCGTAGTGCCTGAAGCCGTCCTTGTCAGTCGTCAGCCCCTTGCAGTGGGGCAGGTAGAACATGCCCAGCGGCTCGCCCACAATCTGGGTGACGACATCGCTGCCGCCGTGGAATCCCGGTCCCCAGAGGCTCGCTATGCCCTTCATCTGGGGGGTAGTGAGATACTGTCCGTTGTAATAGCCGTTGAGCGACACCAGCTTGTTGCGCTCAAAGGTCCAGTTCATGTTCACCGTCAGCGACACGTCCTTGGTGAGCAGTGGGGTGACGCCAAACCCCACCTCCAGTCCCGAGTTGCGCATGGTGCCCAGGTTGGCCAGCAACTTGCTGTAGGTGAACGGCGGCACGGGCACGTCGTAGACGTAGAGCATGTCGGTGGTGCGCGAGCGGTAGTGGTCAACGGCCAGCGCGATGCGCCCGTCCCAGAATGTCAGGTCGAAGCCCACGTTGAAGGTGCGCTTCACCTCCCACTTCAGGTCGGGGTTGGCATTGCGGATGGGGCCCAGCGTGACCACGGGCATGCCGTCGACGGGCACTACGCCGTTGGGCTGCACCAGCATCAGCGAGTTGTAGGAGTCTATGCCGCCGAGGTTGCCCGAGAGGCCGTAGCCCAGCCTGAGCTTGGCGTTCGACACGAATCCGAACGCCTTCATCCACCGCTCCTTGCTGATGACCCAGGCGGCGCTGACACTGGGGAAGAAGCCCCACCGGTGGTTGCGGCCCACCTTCGACGAGGCGTCGGCGCGTCCGTTGAGTGTCAGTGTGTAGCGGTCCAGGAGGGTGTACTGGCCGTGTAGCAGAAACGACTCCATGTGCGAGTCGGTGTAGTAGGAGTCGGTGCCGTCCCACAGGGTGACGGCGCCTGCCGACAGTTTGTCGTAGCCGAAGGCATCGGTCGAGAAGCCCGTGACGGTGGTGAAGAAGCCCTTGTCCTTGGTGCTGCCCGTCTCTGCCAGCGCCATAAGGTTGAGGGCCGAGGGCCCCGTCCTGAAGGTGTAGTCTAACGAGAGGTTGCCCAGCAGCTCCTCATGCTTGTCGTGACGGCGGTAGGCCTCGCCGTGGCTCCACACGATGGTGGGATAGTAGTGGGCACCGCCGACGCTGTTGTAGGAGTAGGATGCAAAGGCGCGCAACTTCAGCCCCCTGGCCAGCAGTGCCGTGGCATTCATGTGTACATTGAGGTGGCCGTTGTCCTCGTCCTGCTGCATCTTCATCAGCGCGTTGGGATTGCTGATCCATGCGGCCTCCGGCACCTGGTCAAAGCCACCCTGGCTGTTGGTGCCGTCGGGAAAGGTGGGGTTGAACGTATCGCTTGAGAACACCAGCTTCTGCAGGAAGGGCAGCATGTCGTTCTTTTGCAGCGAGCCGAACACGCCGAGGTCTACCGTCAGATGGTCGTCGAAGGCGCGCTGGGTGACGTTGAGCTTGGCCGTGTAGTTGGCAAAGTTGTTGTTTCTGATAACCGTCCGGTGGTCCATCACGCCGATGGAGGCGCGGTAGTTGGCACTCTCGGAACCGCCGCCGAAGGCGATGTGGTGGTGCTGTACGAACCCTGTGCGCTCTATGCTGCGGCTGAAGTCGGTGTCGGCCCCGCGGTCCGTGATGCTGATGCCCAGGTCGGCCGCCGCCTGGCGGAACTGGGGGCCGCTGAGCATGTCGATGCGCTTGTAGATGCGCTCAAAGCCTACCGTGCCGTCATACGATATGTGGAACTGCTGTCCGTGGCCCTTTTTCGTGGCCACCTCTATGACGCCCGCCGCTCCGCGGCTGCCGTACTGCGACGTCTCGGAGGCGTCTTTCAGGATGGTGAAGCTCTCGATGTCAGCAGGATAGATGGTCGACAGCGTGGTGAGGTCGGAGGTCACGCCGTCGATGATGACCAGCGGGTCGTTGCCGCCGGTGAGCGAGGTGGTGCCGCGCACACGGACGGCCGACACCATGGCCTCCTGGTTGACGCCGGTGACGACGCTGACACCCGCCGACTGTCCGCTGAGGGCACCGAGCGACGAGGTGACCAGTCCCTTGTTCATCCGCTCGGTGGTGACCTTGTCGACGGCACCGGCCAGGGTGCTGCTGCTGACACCGGTGTAGCCTACGCGGATGGCAGTGGTATCGCGACTTTCGGGCTGGGCCGTAAGTGTGGCTGTAAATGTCAAAGCCAGCACTACGGCCCGGTATCTTTTCTCTGTCATGGTAATTGTTAGGTTAGATGGTTGCAAATTTACAATTTTTTCCTGTTTCTTCCTCATCTTTTACCCACTTTTTTTATTCTTTGCTACTATAAATATTTAAATGTGGAAAAAAAACTTGGCAACTTCGGAAAAAAACACTAACTTTGCCGTAAAAACCTAAAAGAGCAAGACTATGGGAAAGAAGAACGGAGGAACACGGCTGTCAAAGCGCGCCGTGGCCGAGGCCCTGCAGGGGCTGTTCACGGCGAGTCCAAACGAAACATTCTCGCTGAAGTACATATTCCGCGCACTGAAGCTGACCACGCACCCCGCCAAGATGCTGGCCATTGACGCCCTCGACGAAATGTGCTGGGACGACTACCTCAGCAAGGTGGGCGACAATCAGTACCGGCTGAATCAGAAAGGCCAGGTGCAGGAGGGCACCTTCATCCGCAAGGCCAACGGCAAGAACACGTTCCTGCCCGACGGCGGCGGCACGCCCATCTTCGTCAGCGAGCGCAACTCCATGTTCGCCCTCAACGGCGACCGCGTGCGCGTGGCGCTCATGGCCCGCCGCGAGAAGCACATCAAGGAGGCCATGGTGACCGACATACTGAGCCACAAGACCGACCAGGCCGTGGGCAAGCTGAAGGTGGAGAAGGACTTTGCATTCCTCATCACCGAGGGCAACATCTTCGTACATGACATCCTCATACCCAAGAAGAAGCTCAAGGGCGGCAAGGACGGCGAAAAGGCGGTGGTGAAGATTACCCAGTGGCCGTCGAAGGAGTCGAAGAACATTGTCGGCGAGGTCATCGACGTGTTAGGCAAGGAGGGCGACAACAACGTCGAGATGCACGCCATCCTGGCGCAGTACGGCCTGCCCTACAAGTATCCCAGGCACGTGGAGGAGGCGGCTATGAAGATAGAGCCGGGCATCACCCCCGAGGAGATAGCCCGCCGCGAGGATTTCCGCGACGTGTGGACCTGCACCATCGACCCCGCCGACGCTAAGGACTTCGACGACGCGCTGTCCATCAGGAGCCTAAGCCCCACCCCCGGCCCCTCCCGCTGGGGGGAGGGGAGTAATTACTCTGCCGCTCAACATACCACTCCCCTCCCCCCAGCGGGAGGGGCCGGGGGTGGGGCTGTAGAGGCGAATCTCTTTGAGGTCGGCGTCCACATTGCCGACGTCAGCCACTACGTCAAGGAGAACAGCGTCATCGACAAGGAGGCACAGAAACGGGCCACGAGCGTCTACCTGGTAGACCGCACCATCCCCATGCTGCCTGAGCGGCTCTGCAACTTCATCTGCTCGCTGCGGCCCGGCGAGGAGAAACTCTGCTACAGCGTCATCTTCACCCTGGACAGCGAGGCCAACGTCAAGGCGTTCCGCATAGTCCATACCGTCATCCGCAGCGACCGCCGCTACGCCTACGAGGAGGTGCAGCAGATACTGGAGAGCGGCCGGGGCGAGAACGCCCTGCAGCTGACCACGCTCGACGCTTTGGCCAAGAAGTTGCGCGAGCGCAGGTTCAAGAACGGCGCGGTGAAGTTTGACCGCGAGGAGCTGCACTTCGACATCGACGAGGAGGGCCACCCCACCCGCGCCTACTTCAAGAAGTCGACCGACGCCACGCAGCTCATCGAGGAGTTCATGCTACTGGCCAACCGCACCGTGGCCGAGAGCATCGGAGCCACCAAAACAGCAAATAGCAAATCGGCAAATAGTAAACCAAAGAAGACCTTCGTCTACCGCATCCACGACCAGCCCGACCCGCAGAAGCTGGAGGCCCTGCGCCAGGTGGTGGCACCCTTCGGCTACAAGCTGAAGACCGCCGGCACCAAGGGCGCCGTCAGCCGCTCGCTGAACAGCCTGATGGACGAGGCCGCCGGCACCAAAGAGCAGAAGCTCATAGAGACCGTGGCACTGAGGGCCATGATGAAGGCCAAATACTCTACCCACAACATAGGCCACTACGGACTGGCCTTCGACTACTACACCCACTTCACCTCGCCCATACGCCGCTACCCTGACACCATGGTACACCGTCTGCTGACCCGCTACCAGGACGGCGGCCGCTCGGCCAATCAGGCGCACTACGAGGAACTGTGCGAGCACGCCAGCGAGATGGAGCAGACGGCACAGAACGCCGAGCGCGACAGCATCAAGTACAAGATGGTGGAGTTTATGGCCGACAAGATTGGCGAGGTGTACGACGGTCACATATCGGGCATACAGTCCTACGGCATCTATGTCGAGATTGACGAGAACCACTGCGAGGGCATGGTGCCCATACACGACCTGAAGGGCGACTACTACGAGTTCGACGAGGCCCACTACCAGCTCATCGGCCGCCGCCACCACGTGAAGTACCAGCTGGGCGACCCCGTCCGCATCAAGGTGGCACGGGCCAACCTCGAAAAGCGCCAGCTCGACTTCACACTGGCCGACGATTAGCAGTAGCCCCAGCGCCACGTTGTAGCCATGAAACTGATAAAGCAAGGATTTCTATACTACCTGTTCGGCACGCTGGTGACGGGTCTCCTGCTGGCCTGCTACATTGCAGGCGACACGGTGACAGCGTCGATGGACGGCTGGGGGTGGGTGTTCTACCTGACGTCGTGCCTGTCGCATGCCGCCGTCGTCATGCTGGCCCTGTGGCTAATCTTTTTCCTGCCGTGGGCGCTGCTGAAGCTGCGGCGCACGGCGGCCACGCTCATAGTGACGGCCACCAGCCTGACAGCCATGCTGGCTTTTGTCAACATGCAGGTGTACAAGATTTACAGGTTCCACCTGAACGGCTTCATCCTGAACATGCTGACAGGCCCCAATGCGGGCGACATCTTCGATTTCGACACCAAGCTCTACATGACCGAAGGGCTTCTGCTGGCCGTCATCCTGGCCTTGTCGGTCGGCGGATGGAGGCTCTGCGGACGGCTGACCGGGGCATGGCGGCGGCGGCACACGCTGACGGCGGTAGCCACACTGGCCGCCACGCTGGCAGTGGCCAACGCCATCCACGTTTATGGCTCGTTCGTGGTGCGGCCGTCGGTCATCAAGAGTGCGCGCCTGGTGCCCTACTACTTCCCCCTGTCGGCCAGCAGCCTCCTGGAAAGCATGGGCATGGAGCGCAACGTGCAGCAGCTGCCCGAGGAGGGCGGCGGCGAACTGTGCTACCCCCTACACCCCATCGTGACGGACACGGCACGGGCCACACGGCCCAACATCGTCATGATACTCATCGACTCGTGGAGCCGCCGCGCGCTGACCGCGGAGACCATGCCCCACCTGTGGCAGCTGGCTCACGAGGAGCAGTGGTACCAGAACCACGTCAGCTGCGGCAACGGCACGTCGTTCTCGGTGTTCGGCATCTTCACCGGCCTGCAGCCCTACTACTGGTCGGCCTTTGAGGCCAACCGCACCAGCCCCGTACTGACCGACCAGCTGCTCAGCTTAGGGTACGACGTGCGCACGTACCCCAGTGCCACGCTCGAGAACCCGCCCTTCAGCCGCATGCTGTTTCAGCACGTGCCTAACCTGAGGGTGGAGACCGAGGGCAAGACGTCGTACGAGCGCGACCTCAACATCAAGGCCGACCTCATAGCCGACCTGCCGCGGCTACGCGACGGCGGGCGGCCGTTCTTTGCCTTCATCTTCTTCGACCTGCTCCACGCCTACAGCCTGCCCCGCGAACTGCTGCAGCGCTTCCAGCCGTCGTGGGAGTTTGGCGACTTTGCCAAGCTGCACAACGACATGGACCCCACACCCTTCTGGAACCTCTACCGCAACTCGGCCTACCAGACCGACCGGATGGTCAACGACGTCATTGAGGCACTGAAGCGGGAGGGGCTATACGACTCGACGCTCGTGTTCATCACCGGCGACCACGCCCAGGAGTACAACGAGAACCACAAGAACTACTGGGGCCACAACTCCAACTTCACCAAATACCAGATAGGCGTGCCCCTCATCGTACATACCCCGTCACCCACCTCCCTTCACCCTTCACCCTTCACCCTTCACCCTTCACCCTTCACCAAAAAGGGCCCCTTCACTCACCGCACCACCCACCTGGACTTCGTGCCCACGTTGATGCACAACTACTTAGGGGTGACCAACCCCGTGGACGACTACTCCAACGGCTACCTGCTGAGCGACACCACGCCCCGCCGCTGGCACTACGCCGGCAACGAGCTGCGCTACGCTTTCATAGTGGAGGGCGACACCATACTGACCAAGGAGGGAGCGGGCTATATAGAGGTGACCGACTCGAGCCTGAACCCCGTGGACAACTACCACATCAACCCGCGCGAGTTTGACGCCGCCATCAAGCGCCTGAACCGCTTCTTCAAGTAGCCGGGCGAAGTGATTTGTATAAAGACTATCAGACAGATTTAAAACCGCACAGTACGGAAAAATCCAAGGCCTGGATTTTTCAAAAGGGAGTCCCTTTCGTCCAAAAGGGAGTCCCTTTTTTGAAAAAGGGAGTCACTTTTGCCAACCTCATGCCCATCTCCCCTCACCACGCCCCTATGGCTTTTCTATTTGTCTCATCACTTTTCTATTTGTCTCATCGCCCTGTTTCTATCCTATGAAAGTGAGACAAAAAACTCGCGTGCCTCGAGTACCTCGAGCCTATGCTGCCACTGGCCGTAGCAGGAACACAGTATTCGAGGCACGCGAAGGACGCGAGATTTCCGCCTTGCCGTACCCGCGCACACAGCCTCCCTACGTGTCGCCACGGCCAGGTGCCCGGGTATGTCAACAATGGAGCGTTACCTGTGAGACTTGATGGCGAAGACGCAGACCGAGGCTATGATGAAGAGAACGCCGGCCACAAGCATCATCGACGACTGGTGACTGCCCACGAGCGACAGGATGGTGCCGCCACAGACGGCAGCCACAATCTGGGGTATGCAGATGGTGCCGTTGAACAGTCCTAAATAGGCCCCCATGTGGCCGTAGCCCTGCAGGGCGTTGGTAACAAAGGTGAAGGGCATGGCGAGCATGGCCGCCCAGCCGCAGCCTACGAGCAGGAAGGGGACTATCTGGAGGTACTTGTCGGCACAGAAGGGTATCAGCAGGAACCCTAAGCTACCGAGGACGAGACTGAGGCTATAGGCTATCTTGGCATTCCTGAACCGCGTCAGCGCCGCTGCCCAGACAACGGAGCCCAAAGCCTGGATGGCATAGAGCACGCCCGTCCAGTTGGCGGCCTCCTGATAGGCGGTGGTGGTGGGGTCGATGGTGCCCCAGACGGTCTCCGAGACGGCATCAACGACGTAAGTCCACATGTAGAGCATGCCTGCCCAGCAGAAGAACTGCACCAGGCCCACGCGCCAGAACGTGGAGGGCGCATTGCGCAGCAGCGTCAGCCAGTTGGCGTTCTCCTCCTTCTCTGCCGACACGGGGTTGTAGGCCTCGTACTCCTTCGGCGGCCACTCGCGCACCTTGGCCACGGTGTAGAGCACGCAGAGGATGAGGATGGCGGCACCGCAATAGAACGACCAGATGACCGAGTCGGGAACAACGCCCTCGGGAGCCACGTTGCTGATGCCGATGAAGGTGAAGAAGAAGGGGAAGAGGAACCCTACCACCGAGCCGGCGTTGCACAGGAACGACTGGATGCTGTAGGCCTTGGCCTTCTGCTCCTCGTTGACCATGTCGCCCACCAGCATCTTGAACGGCTGCATGGCCATGTTGATGCTGGTGTCGAGCAGCATCAGGGCGATGAGGCCGAAGACGAGGGCCGTGCCGACGGCCATACCGAAGCTGCCGGCATTGGGCAGCAGGCACATGACGGCCACGGCCATAGCGGCGCCTATAAACAAGTAAGGTATGCGCCGCCCGAAGCGGGTCCACGTGCGGTCGCTGAGGGTGCCGACAATCGGTTGCACAATGATGCCCATCAGCGGGGGCAGTATCCAGAAGAAGCTCAGCGAATGGGGGTCGGCACCGAGGGTGCGGAAGATTCGCGAGATGTTGGCACTTTGCAGGGCGTAGGCTATCTGTACGCCAAAGAACCCGAAGCTCAGATTCCAGAGCTTCCAAAACGATAAATTCGGTTTCTGTTTCATATTTTTCAATGCGTAATTAATATAGCTTTTGTTTACAACTATATTCTCTTCTCTTGTCTTCATCCCAATAATGCATTATACATTATTATTAATTATTCATTACCGGGTAGTGCCGCGGATGATGAGGCGGGTGCGCACGATGCGCTTCTCGACCCTGTCCATGGGCGAGTGACCCTCCACCTTGTCGATGAGAATCTCGGCGGCCTCCTCGCCGACGCGCTTGCCGCGCTGCTCGACGGTGGTCAGCATGGGGTCGCAGGCCACGGCCCTCTGACCGTTGGTGAAGCCGCAGATGCTGATGTCCTCTGGCACGCGGAGCCCCATGCGCTTCACGGTGTAGAGAATGCCGATGGCCGTGTCGTCGTTCACGGCAAAGAAGGCGTCGGGGTAGTAGTCGCCGTCGAAGAGGTCGGGAGTGATCAGCTCAGCGTCCTGGCGGTTGTCGCAGATGCGCGTCAGGTGCTCGTCGTAGGTCAGCCCGTGTTTCAGCAGGGCGTCCTTGTAGCCGTTGAAGCGGTTCTTGGATATCTCCAGCTGCATGGGCGAGCCGTAGAAGGCTATGCGGCGGCAGCCGGTATCAATGAGGTAGCCCACGGCGTTGTAGGCACCCATATAGTCGTCCACCACCACGCGGCTGGCGTTCACGCCCGTACATATACGGTCATAGAAGACGATGGGTATGTTCGAGTCTATCAGCTTCTGGAAGTGGTCATACTGCTTGGTGTCCTTGGCCTGCGAGACGATGACGCCGCACACCTTCTGGCGGTGGAACATCTCGCAGATGCGCGCCTCTCGCTCATACTGCTCGTTCGACAGGGCCACCATGATGTAGTAGCCGCGGGCCATGGCGGCCTCTTCTATGCCGGTCAGTATGCTCGAGAAGTAGTAGTGGGTGAACTCAGGCACGATGACGCCGACCACCCTGGAAGGCATGACCCGCGAGTGGCGCAGGGCCTCGCCGATGACGTTGGGATAGAAGTTATGCTCGCGGGCATACTGCTGAATGGCCTTGCGCCGCTCCTCGCTGATGCGGGGCGAGTCTTTCAGGGCCCGCGACACGGTGGCCACCGATATGCCCAGCTCGCGGGCTATATCCTTCATTGTCATGGGTGCGCTCTCTTTCATGTCCGGCATTTAGTTTTACTTTTGCAAAGTTAGGAAAATAAATGGCTGGTTGCTCTAACGCCATGTCGTAAAGTCAAATTACGACCATGCAAACGTTTGCACCAACTTAATAACGAATTTGTTCCAAAAAAAGTACAATGAAAACAAAAGAAAACTAACTTTGCAGCCGAAAATGACTAAAAACTACCCGATTAATAACTAATTAAATGAAATGATGAAGCAGGTAAACATGAAAATTCCGTTCAGGATGCTGGCTCTCTTGGTGGGCCTGTTCCTGTCGGTAGGCGCCTTTGCACAAATCACTGTAAAGGGCCACGTGAAAGATGCCAGTGGCGAGGACGTCATCGGTGCTACGGTCCGTGTGGCCGGCACGCAGACGGCCACCGTCACCGACTTCAATGGTGTTTTCACCTTGAAGGCCAACCAGGGCGCCACCATCCAGGTGAGCTTTGTGGGCTACCAGACGGCCACCGTGACGGCCGCGCCGACACTGGAAATCACGCTACAGGACGACGCCACCCTGTTGAACGACGTGGTGGTCATCGGCTACGGCGTGGCCAAGAAGAACGACCTGACCGGTAGCGTTACGGCCATCAAGCCCGACGAGAAGAACCACGGTCTGGTGACCAACGCCCAGGACATGATCCAGGGTAAGATTGCCGGTGTGAACGTCACCACCGGCGGCGGCACCCCCGGCGGCGGCGCCACCATCCGCATTCGCGGCGGTTCGTCGCTGAACGCCTCCAACGACCCGCTGATAGTCATCGACGGACTGGCTATGGACAATCAGGGCGTGAAGGGCGCGGCCAACCCGCTGTCGATGGTCAACCCCAACGACATCGAGTCGTTTACCGTGCTGAAGGACGCCTCGGCCACGGCCATCTATGGTAGCCGCGGCTCCAACGGCGTCATCATCATCACCACCAAGAAAGGCCGCCAGGGCCAGGCCCCCAAGGTGTCGTACAACGGCAACGTCAGCTATTCGGTGAAGAAGAAGACGCTCGACGTGCTCGACGGCGATGAGTACCGCGCCTTCATCAAGTCGTACTACGGAGCCGAGTCGGACGCCGCTGCCCTCTTAGGCAGTGAGAACACCGACTGGCAGGACGAAATCTTCCACGCTGCCGTCTCGTCAGACCACAACGTCACCGTGCAGGGCGGCCTGAAGCACATGCCCTACCGCTTCTCGGTAGGCTACACCGACCAGAACGGTATTCTGAAGACCTCCAACTTCCAGCGTGCCACCGCCTCGGTGACGCTGAACCCCTCGCTGCTGCAGGACCACCTGAAGTTTAACATCAACGGTAAGTTCATGTACTCGCACAACCGCTATGCCAACGGCGACGCCATCGGCGACGCCACACGCATGGACCCCACCCAGCCCGTCTACTCGACCGACCAAAAGTATAAGAACTACCACGGCTTCTGGCAGTGGACCAACAGCAGCGCGTCGCTCTCAGACCCCACCTACCCCAGCATGTGGGACCGCAACACCGTGGCCAACCCCATGTCGCGCCTGATGGAGAAGAACGACCGCGCCAACTCCTACGACTACATGGGCAACGTGGAGGCGGACTACCAGATACACGGCTTCGAAGACCTGCGCCTGCATGCCAACGCCAGCGGCGACTGGGCCAACGGCCGGCAGAAGACCGACTATGCCAACTGGGGCCCGTCAAACTTCTACTACGGCAACAGCGGCTACAGCTACGAGAAGAAGTACAACATGACCTTCTCGGCCTACGCACAGTACTACAAGGACTTCCTCAAGACCCAGCACTTCGACATCATGGGCGGCTACGAGTGGAGCCACACCAAGTATGAGGGCGACTCCTACTACGCCGGCCTCTACCCACTGACCACCCAGCAGGTCATCACCTACGACGACGGCACCACCACCCCCGCGGCCGGCAAGGCCTACAACGCCAAGACCAGCATCTGGAAGTCGGAGAGCTATCTGGTGAGCTTCTTCGGACGTGCCAACTACATCGCCTTCGACCGCTACATGCTGACCGCCACCGTGCGCCGCGACGGTTCCAGCCGCTTCAAGGAGCACTGGGCCACCTTCCCCTCGGTAGCCTTAGGATGGAAAATCAACGAGGAACCCTTCATGAAGGGCGCCAAGTGGCTCAGCGAGCTGAAGCTGCGACTCGGTTGGGGTAAGACCGGACAGCAGGACGGCATCGGCGACTACAACTACTTTGCCACCTACAACGTCAACACCACCAACGTGGACGGCCGCTACCCCATCAACGGCGTCAACGACGAGGGACTGCTCTACCGCCCCGATGCCTACAACCAGGACCTGAAGTGGGAGACCACCACCACGTCGAACATCGGTCTCGACTTCGGACTGTTCAACAACCGCATCACCGGTAGCGTGGACTACTACTACCGCAAGACCACCGACCTTATCAACGACGCCTCGGTGTCGGCCGGCTCCAACTTCCGCAACATGGTGCGCTCCAACATCGGCTCGCTCGAAAACAGGGGTATCGAGGCAGCCCTCACCGTGCGCCCCGTGCAGTCGGAGAACTGGCAGTGGGAAGTGACTGCCAACTTCACCTATAACAAGAACGAAATCACCGAGCTCACCGGCGAGTCGTCGCTGGTCATGACCGGCGGCATATCGTCGGGCACCGGCAACCAGTGCCAGGCCCACTCCGTAGGCTATCCCCACAACTCGTTCTACGTCTACCAGCAGGTGTACGACCAGAACGGCCTGCCACTGGAGGGCGTCTACGTGGACCGCAACGGCGACGGCACCATCAACGACTCCGACCGCTACTTCTACAAGAGTCCCGACGCCCCCTACACCGCCGGCCTGAGCTCGCGCCTGCAGTATAAGAACTGGGACCTCGGCATCGGTCTGCGCGCCAACTTCGACAACTACGTGTTCTGGGACAAGGAGGCAGGCTACTCCAACGTCGCCAAGCGCTACGACTCGTCATACGGCTACCTGCAGAACGTCATTCCCGGCGCCGTGGAGCGCAACTGGTCGACCTACGACCACGCCCTCTCTGACTACTTCGTACACAACGCCTCGTTCCTGAAGTGCGACAACATCACGCTGGGCTACTCCTTCGAGAACCTCTTCAAGGGCGGCAGCTACGACGGCCTCGCAGGCCGCATCTACGCCTCGGCTACCAACGTGTTCACCATCACCAAGTACAAGGGCATCGACCCCGAGGTCTACGGTGGCATCGACAACAACATGTACCCCCGTCCGCTGACCTTCCAGGTGGGCCTGAACCTGAACTTCTAATTTTTGAACATTGAACATTGAACGTTGAACATTATATAGATTAAGATTATGAAGTTACAATATATAAAGAATATACTGCCCGCAGCAGCCGTGGTGATGACAGTAGGGCTGACCTCTTGCACCAAGGACCTGGACGTCACACCCATCGACCCCAGTAAGACCATGGTGCCCGACGAGGCTGCACTCTACACCAAGTGCTACGCCAACATGGCCGTACAGGGCCAGACCGGGCAGGGCGGCGACTGCGACATCGACGGACTTGACGGCGGTACCGCCGGCTTCGTGCGCCAGCTCTGGAACGCCAACGAACTGACCACCGACGAGGCCATCTGCGCCTGGGGCGACCCCGGCATACCGGCCTTCAACTACAACCAGTGGGACGCCTCGCACCCCATGCTGCAGGGCTTCTACTACCGCCTCTACACCGGCATCGCCTACTGCAACCACTACCTGGAGGTCTGCGGCGGCATGGACGCCACCCGCGAGGCTGAGGTACGCTTCCTGCGCGCCCTCTACTACTATCACCTCATGGACTGCTTCGGCAACGTGCCCTTTGCCACGGCCCTCATGTCGACCAGCCCCGAGCAGATACAGCGCGCCGACCTGTTCAAGTGGATTGAGAGCGAGCTGCTCGAGGTGAAGGACCTGATGCTGGCCCCCGCAGCCCGCAAGGACACCGACAACGGCTACGGCCGCGCCGACCAGGACGCTGCCAACCTGCTGCTGGCCCGCCTCTACCTGAACGCTGAGGTCTACACCGGCACCGCCCGCTGGCAGGAGGCCAAGGAGTATGCCGAGAAGGTGATCAACGGCCCCCACAAGCTGTGGACCACAGGCACCAACGGCTGGAGCGCCTACCAGATGCTCTTCATGGGCGACAACGGCAGCAACGGCGCCTCGCAGGAGGCCATCCTGCCACTGCTGCAGGACGGCGTGAAAACCACCGCCTGGTGCTCCACACTGTTCCTCATGGCATCGACCTGGAAGAGCGACATGGACCAGAGCCTCTATACCGTCAACGGCACACAGACATGGCTGCCCTCAGGCACTAAGGACAACACACCCGGCGACGGCGTCGACACCGTGCTCGTCAAGAGCTACGCCTACGCCACCAGCGAGCTATGGGCCGGCAACCGCGCCCGCTCGCAGTTCGTTGCCAAGTTCTTCCCCAACGGCGACGCGCCCCAGGTGAACATCCAGCAGATGTATCAGGCTGCCGGCGACGACCGCGCACTCTTCTTCGGCATAGGCCGCGAGCTGACAGTCACCACACCGACCGAGTTCACGTCGGGCTACTCCGTGGGCAAATACCGTAACACCTATGCCAGCGGCGGCGCACCCCACAACTCGCAGTTCATCGACACCGACTACTTCCTCATGCGCTCTGCCGAGGCCTACCTCATAGCCGCCGAGGCTGACGCACGCATCAACGGCGGCACCACCACGCAGACCGGCACGGGATACATCAACCAGCTGCGCCAGCGCGCCAACGCCACCACGCTCAACAGCTACACCACCGACCAGATACTCGACGAGCGCGCCCGCGAGCTCTACCACGAGGGCTTCCGGCGCACCGACCTCATCCGCTACGGCTATTTCGGCGGTCAGAACAGCGGCCGCTACCTCTGGGACTGGAAGGGCGGCTCGCAGAACGGCGCCAGCCTGCCTGCCTTCCGCAACCTCTTCGCCATACCTGCCGAGGACATGAACGCCAACCCCAACCTGAAGCAGAACGAAGGCTATTGAACGTTGAAAATTGAAAATTGAAAATTGAAAATTATTATGAAGACTATATTCAAATCAACAGTGCTGCTGACGATGGGACTGGCTGCCGTCCTCACCTCGTGTAAGGACGACAACGAGTCGAACCCCACGCTGACGCAGCCCACGCAGTTTGTACTCAACAATCCCGCCGTCAACGGCAACATTGACCTGGAGAAGTCGAAGACCGTGACGCTCACCTGGTCGCAGCCTACGCCCTACAACGACTTCAACACGCCCGTCGTGCCTACCTACACCGTCGAGATGTCGCCTACGGGCAGCTTCACCAAAGCCTTCGACGCCAACGCCGAGGACAACACGGGGGCCGACTACTTCAGCCTCGACGAGACCTACAGCAGCGGCCTCGAGGTGGTTGTCAACACCGAGACCGTCAACCGCTCGCTGCTGCAGCTCTGCGGCTGGACGGAGGCTACCACCCCCGCCCTGCAGGACGTGGCCATCCGCGTGAAGTCGGCCATCCGCGACGCCTCCTTCCGCGAGTACGGCGTCATCTACTCCAACGTGGTCAGCATGAAGACCGTGCCCTACTACATCGAGCTGAAGCCCGCCGACCCGGAAATCTGGTGGCTCATCGGCGGCGACATTGCCGACGGCTCGTGGGGCGGCGAAATGGGTAAGTGCGTCATCGCCATGCAGACCGTCAGCGGCGCCGAGTACGACAAGAAGAGCGGCCAGGGCGAAATCACCTGGACGGGCTATCTGGCCGGCAGCGGCTTCAAGCTGAAGAAGACCCTCAGCTCGTGGGACGAGCAGTGGGGCCAGGGCGACGCCTTCGGCACCTTCGTCGAGAACGACGGCGGTTCGGGCAACATCACCGTGCCTGAGGCCGGCCTCTACACCGTCACGCTGAACACCGCCACACACACGCTCACCGTGGACAAGTTTGCAGGCAGCGCACCCGTCTACGGCGGCATGGCCATCAGCGGCTCGTTCAACGACTGGGGCGACACCGAGATGACGCCCTGCTCAGCCGGATGGGAAAACCACGACTGGTACATCACCTACGAGTTTGCCGCCGGCGACGAGGTGAAAATCAAGGAGGCCGGCTCCTGGGACTTCAACAAGGGCGGCACGCTCGTCAACACGGCCGACGGCATGTACACCTACGGCGAAACGAACGGTGCCAACCTGGTGATAGCCGAGTCGGGCTCTTACTTCATCCTGTTCAACGACATCACGGGCTATATACGCTTCATCAAACAATAATAAACAAGGAGGATTACGATTATGACTAAGAAGATATTATCATTGATAGCTTTTGTAGCCTCGGTAGCAGCCTGCACCGACGACTACAAGGACTGGGTACAGCCGCAGGCCGTACCGCAGCCCACGCAGGTCACCTTCGGCGACGGCAGCATACAGACCGTGGACGTTATCGACTTCAACAGTCTGAGCGACGAGCGTGTGAAGGTGTGCAACATCACCGCGCCCACCGCCACCGACGCGGCCTACACGCCCTCATACACCATCACCCTGGGCGAGACCGTCTGCGACATCGCCGCCGACGGCACCATGGAGGCCGCCACGCTGCAAGACTACGTCATCAGCAACTACGGGCGCCGCCCCGTGGAGCGCGCCATCGACGCCACCGTCAGCATGTGGCTCGGCAACGGCACCACCACCGTCAAGACAGCCACCTCGGCCGTGTTCCAGGTGAAGGCCATACCGCAGGCCCCGCAGATTTCACAGAACTACTACCTCGTGGGCGGCACCCAGGACTGGGCCGCCTCGGCCACGGGTAAGACGCAGAAGTTCCAGCACAGCGGCCTCGACGTCTACGAAGACCCCGTCTTCACCATCATCATCAACGCGGCTGAGGGCGACACGTGGTTTGCCGTCGGCGACGACGAGGCCTGCGACGCCATCGGCGCCGGCGACTGGTCGAAACTCTTAGGCACCACCAAGGGCAACGGCAACACCGACCTGACGGGTACCCTCGACCGCCGCTACAACCTCAAGGACGAAGGCTCCTTCTGCGTTCCCGCCGGCAACAAGCTCATCAAGGTGACGCTCAACATGATGGACTACGCCTACACCATCGAGCCGCTCAACATCGCCGACACCTACTACCTCATCGGCGGCCCCGGCGAGTGGAGCGCAGAGTCGGCATGGACAATGCCCTTCCAGCATAGCGACAAGAGCGTCTTCGACGACCCCGTCTTCACCTACACCTTCGCCAGCACGGGCGGCGAGATGTGGTTTGCATTCGGCGACGGCGATGCCATCACGGCCGTGGCTGGTGGCAACTGGAACCAGCTCTTCGGCACCAAGGGCGACAGCAAGGACCTCAGCGGCAGCTTCGACCGCCGCTACAACCTCGGTGGCGAGCACTCCTTCTGTGTCGACGGCAGCGCCAAGTTCTACCAGTTCAGCGTCAACATGATGACCATGACCTACGAGATAAAGCCGCTGAACTTCACTGACTACTACTACGAGATAGGCAACGAGAGCAGCTGGGGCGCCTCCCACGCCCTCTACAGCGCCAACAGCGACGGCAAGTACCAGGGCTACTACTACCTGAACGGTGAGTTCAAGTTCAAGCCCAATGCCGACAACTGGGACGGCGACCTGGAATATGTCAGCGGCGGTGCCCTCGGCGGCTCGCTCACCGACGGCGGCGGCCCCAACTGCCCCGACCCGTCGGCCGGCTTCTACCAGGTGAACCTCGACGCCGCAGCCATGAGCTACAGCCTGCTGAAGATTGAGAGCATCAGCATGATTGGCGGCTTCAACGGATGGAACGACGACCTGGAAATGACCTACAACGCCACCGACGGCTGCTGGGAAGTGACCACCGACCAGGTGGCTGGCGAATTCAAGTTCCGCGCCAATCACGACTGGGCCATCAACTGGGGCGGCGACGCCGGCAACCTGACCCCCGACGGCGCCAACCTCAACATCGAGGCCGGCACCTACAAGTTCCAGCTCTTCATCAGCTATCAGGGCAACAACAAGGTGGTAATTACAAAACAGTAATAAAAAGTACAGACAGCTATGAAAAGATTCATCAATATGCTCACTGCAGTGGCACTCCTCATGGGAGTGGCCACCGCAGCACAGGCACAGACCGTAGAGGACAACTACCCCTACAACTTCATCACCGTGCAGGGTGGTGCTCAGGGCACGTTCACCAACCATAAGTTCGACAAGCTCATCACCCCGCAGGCAGCCCTCTCCGTAGGCCGCTACTTCAACTCGAAGGTGGGTGCCCGCGCCCACTTCCAGGGCTGGCAGATCAAGGGCGCCCTGACGGAGCAGACCTACAAGCTGAACGCCATCACCGGCGACCTCGACCTGCTGGTGAACCTGACCAACGTCTTCAGCCCCAACCGTCTCAGCGACCGCTTCGACTGGGTGTTCATACTCGGCGCCGGCGTCAACTACGCCTGGGACTTCGACGAGTACAACACGCTGCGCAGCGCACAGAAGCTGGTGCTCAACCCCGAGCTGTGCGGCACGAAGCACAGCACCTTCAACGGACGCTTCGGCACGCAGTTCAACCTGAACCTGTCGCGCTGCATAGCTCTGGGCCTCGAAGTGGATGCCAACTACAAGAACGACGAGTTCAACCTGAAGCGCAACTACAACCCCGACTGGCAGCTCAGCGCCCTGCTGGGCCTCACCTTTAAGTTCGGCAAGAAGAAGCCCGCGGTCGTTCCGCCGGCACCCGTGCCCGAGCCGGAGCCCGTGGTAGAGGAGCCGAAACCGGAGCCCAAGCCCGTGGTGAAGCCCGAGCCGAAACCCGTGGTCAAGGACGAGCCGCTGCGCGAGGTGTTCTACTACAACATCCGCCTCAGCGACCCCGAGCCTGACGCCATGCTCAACAAGATTGCCGCCTGGTGTAACAAGTACCCGCAGAAGAAGGTCAGCGTGCGCGGCTATGCCGACCGCGGCACCGGCAACCCCCGCATCAACGTGGGTTACGCCAAGGCCCGCGCCGAGAAGGTGGCCAAGGCCCTGCAGGAAAAGGGTGTCGCCCGTGAGCGCATGACCGTGGAGTCGTTTGGCGACACCGTGCAGCCCTTCGCCGAGAACGACAAGAACCGCTGCGTCATCGTCGTTGGCGAGTAAACCGCGCTGTCTTCTACCCAAAAAGGTAAGTGTGCTACAGACCCCGCCCCAAGCCTCTCCCCTGCTTCAAGGGAGCGGCCGGGGGCGGGGTCAGTTATTTTTTTCGCAAGAATCTGTCGTTTACTAATAATTTTTCGTAACTTTGTACCCCAGATTAGGCTAACATGAATTAAGAACAAACTGAACGAAGCATTATGAAACAAGTTATCAACACCAGTGCAGCACCAGCTGCCATCGGCCCGTATAGCCAGGCCGTCCAGGTGGGCCGCCCGGCCGAAGGACGCTCGCAAGGCATGAATCTCGTTTACACGTCAGGTCAGATACCCATTGACCCTGCTACCGGCACCTTCGTTGAGGGCGGTATCAAGGAGCAGACGCGCCAGTCGCTGAGCAACGTCCAGGCCATACTGCGTGAGGCCGGACTCGACATGGGCAACGTCGTCAAGACCACCGTGTATATGGCAGACATGAATGATTTCGCCGCGATGAACGAAGTGTACGCCGAGTTCTTTGCCGAGCCATATCCGGCACGTTCGGCAGTAGCCGTCAAGGCCCTGCCCAAAGGTGCCTTGGTCGAGATCGAGGTTGTTGCGGCGAGAGACTGAGTCGCGCGTCGCAGCTGGAGGACAGATAGTCAACGGCAACAAGCTGGCGCGCGTCGGCGAGGAGGTGGCCAGCCTGCAGCTCCAGCTCTCTGACAACGAGGTGGAGCGCCAGACTGAACAATACTTCTGGCAATTGGCGGCACTGCAGGAGAAGATGAAAACCGTCAACGCCGTCGACACTCTGCTGGGCGACATCTATAAAGATGTAGACGTGGCTGTGCGTGCCGGTATCGCCATGCGCAACGACCTGCTAGGGACACGGACTTTCACATACACTTTGCGACGTTTTTGCGACACTTTCCACCCCCATCTTGTCTGTCTGTCGCAAATGGGGACGTTTGTCGCAACTACTACAGCGAAAATTCAGCGAAAAAATTGCCGGGCAGCGAAAACTGTCGTACCTTTGCACCGTCAAAAGGAACAAACGACATTCCAGTGACATCAAAAAGAGAATCCTACCCCAAGCCTCGGCGGTTGTCATGCAATACACGGGCTACACCACCGTTTCACCATACATCAGATACCATCTACTCCCTCAACGGCACTCGTCGCAATAATCTACAATCTGGAGTGAACATTGTGGATGGACGGAAGGTCGTAATTCTAAAATATTCCGCGAAACGGCAATAACTTTCGCGGAATTTTTCACTTTTCAGCCTTTAAAGTTGCTTGATTTGAAAACTTTTTGTAATTTTGCAGCCATGAAAGCAGAAAGAACCATATCAGCGTACAAGATTATGCAGGAAAGAAATGACATAATGAGCGTTGACGCTATGATGGACGAGCGCTACGGAAAGGTGGGAACACCAGAGCGCGAGGCATTCCGTAAGGAGGCTTATACCTATTGCGTGGGGCAGATTATCAGTGATGCTCGTAAGCGCGAGAAGGTTACCCAACAGGAATTGGCTCAGCGTGTGGGAACCAATAAGTCGTATATCTCCCGCATTGAGAACGGCAGTGTTGAGCCTGGTGCAGGCATGTTCCTCCGCATCCTCAGTGCCCTTGGCCTTCGCTTTGAAGTGTCGCAGCCCT